>NZ_QUDG01000006.1:0-179725 GCF_003474415.1 Butyricicoccus sp. AM05-1
GTTTTCAAAGAGTTTTCACAACTTTTCGTTGTTCTTAACCGCTCATCGACAGCTTATTTAGTATACCGCAGTATACGCCTAATGTCAACACTTTTCTTTAACTTTTTCAAAAAAATATTTTACAGGAAATTTGTACACTCTATACATACCTATATAAATATGTCTCCTCTGTACAAATGCCCTGAAAATAGAACATCACCTGCTGCTGTACGCCGACAAGCACGGAAAATAATACAGCGCACCATCTTCCTTATGATATTTCAATATTCAGTTGTAAT
The DNA here is from genome assembly GCF_003474415.1 of Butyricicoccus sp. AM05-1. Taxonomy (NCBI): domain Bacteria; kingdom Bacillati; phylum Bacillota; class Clostridia; order Eubacteriales; family Butyricicoccaceae; genus Butyricicoccus; species Butyricicoccus sp. AM05-1. The sequence continues at coordinate 279 of NZ_QUDG01000006.1, forward strand.
CTTTATCGCATATTGCTAATTTCTATACCGTATTTTTATCATTTCCACAGAAATTATGTGCTACTTTGTGCCTTTTTCGATGTAAACGATATGTATCGCACATACAAAAAATTTTTTCTTTATCAAAAATCACATTCAGAGTTAGTTTCTCCTAACTCATTGCAGGATTTTGTGTACTTTTTGTGTTGTTTATATGATACGGCCGTTCTTTCCTGTAAATATCAGGATTTGACACCACAAAATCTTTATGATATTTTATTACCTACTTATGAGTTAGTGTATGATAACTCATTGTGATCACGCTCCTTTCCTATGGAAAGGAAATTTTTTACCGGTATGGTTAGCCCAGTCTAACAACAAGGAGGAAAATATACTTGAACAAAAAACGTACCCTTGCGATGCTTTTGGCCGGAGCTATGCTCCTGCCAGCGAATGCATTCGCTGCCTCGCCTGAAGATTTTACCGATTTCCCAACCGACTGGTCCGCAGCCGGCCTGCGCAGCGCTGTACAGAACGGCCTGCTGAACGGCTCAAACGGCCAGATTAACAGCTCCGGCCTGCTGATCCGTGCCCAGATGGCTGCTATCGTCAACCGTGCCTTTGCCGCTCGCAAAACAGCTGACCTGTCGGTTTACAGCGATGCAAACACTTCCGCATGGTATTATAATGATCTCGAACTGGCCGTTGCCATGCGCACATTTCAGGGTGCAAACGGCAAACTGAATCCCGAAGCGCCAATCACCCGTGAAGAGGCTTTTGTTGTCCTCGCGCGTGCATTTGCACTTGAAAGCGGCGATACGTCCGTTCTGAACAATTACACCGATGGTGCTTCTGTCTCTGCATGGGCACGGAGCAGTGTAGCTGCATTGATTGAAAACGGCTATGTCAACGGTGCAAGTGGTAAGCTGAACCCGAAAACCAGCATCACCCGTGCAGAATTCGCCAAGGTCATCAGTGAGATGGCCAGCACCTACGCCGATGCAGACGATTCTCTGTCTGCCACGGTGGACGGCAGCGTTATTGTGCGTGAAAACGGCGTTTCCCTGTCCGGCAAGACTATCAACGGCGACCTTATCATTGCAGACGGTGTCAGCAGAATCGACCTGACGGGTGTTACTGTCACCGGCCGCATTGTACTGCGCGGCGGCGAAAGCGGTGTAACCTTTAAGGACACCAAGGCCGGCAAGGGCATTATCGCCAATACCGACATTGCGGTTTCCGGCTCGGTTGACAGCATCACAGTCACACAGGGTGCTGCCATTACCGTAAACAGCGGCGCGTCTGTCGGTTCCATCAACGTCAACGCAGAAGGCGTAAAGATTACCGGTGCAGGCAAGGTTGAAACCGTAAAGGCGAACGCCGATAACGTAACCGTTACCACCACCGGCACCAAGGTGACTGCCGCAAACGGCGTTTCCGGCGTCAAGGCAGGCAATAAATCGGTTGCCACAGGCAAAACCGAGACGGTCGGCGCGGCAGCTTCCGGCGGCAGTTCATCCTCCGGCGGCAGTTCGTCCAGCGGTGGTTCGTCTAACGGCGGTTCGTCCTCTGGTGGTTCGGTTGCACAGCAGAGTCTGGTCGTACCCGAGCAGACCAAGCTCATCGACATGAACACCGTTCAGCTCGGCGCACTGGGTCAGTTCGTTGTTGTCCGCTTTGAGGACGGCAACACGCTGGATAACTGCACACTGACCGTTGACGGCACCGAAATCAACGCCGGCTGCTCCAAGGTTTCCACCGACGGCAGCATTGTCAAGTGGCAGTCCACCGTACTCGACCCGAGCACGCTGACCGTTACCAATAAGACCACCGGCAAGACCCAGACCGTCAGCCTCGGCGGCAAGAACACGGTAAAACCGACCATTTCCGGTGTACCGGACGATTACTACTTCCTTGCAAACGGTCCGGTTTACGTCTGGGATTATCACCAGACCAACAAGGACGCCGCCGGTAAGGTACGCTATAATCCGACCCACACAACCATTGACCTGAAAACTGCCTCCAATTCGGTACGTTTCTACTCTCCGGACGCCGTTCTAAGCGAATCCGACGATAATCTCTATCAAGTTTCCGGCGAAGTACAGCTTATGTTCAACTATGCCAACGGCACCGACGCGGAAAAGGCGTTTGTGGACGGCATTACGAGCGTTGTACTCGTGCAGGACGATGAAAGTAACAGCGTGCTCAATAGCAATTTGAAGTGGAGCCTCAACAAGGCGCTGCCGCACGGTGTTGACGGCGCTACCGTTGCGTGCATCACTGTCCCACTCGGTCAGTCGAACTTCTTCTCGAACGGTCGCTACAAGCTGCGCGTGGTATCGAACGGCAATGCCGAGCTGTTCCCGATCCATGTGGTCAACGAGAAAACGCCGTCTCTGGTGCTGAGCGATACCGGCGCATACAGCGGCGTGAACACGCATTTTACGGTGAAGGATATGCTGTACGGCATCACCCAGCCGATTTACCGCGTAGAACTGCAGTATGCGGGCGATTCCGAGGTACAGGTGCTCAATAAGTTTGACGACTGGTATCTCATCGGCGATACCTTCGTGCTGTATAACGATACTACCAACCATCTGACGCACAGCGGAAAGTATACGCTGACCATCTACGCGAACGGCTTCAAGTCGTTCTCCCAGACCTTCTATGCCTACGGTGCAGATAAGCAGTCGGTTTCTCCGGCGGCGCGTGCCGCAGCGGCAGGCGTAGACGCGCTTTCCGCAGCGACCAGCGGCGGCGGCGGTGCCTCCTCGGATTCCGGTTCTGAAGGCGGCAGCAACACCATGAACGCAAATCTGGTATTCAGCGCCGACCTGCTGACCAACGCGAAGATCGTAGAAAAGCTGGGTCTGGACAACGCCAATGCAACCGCTATCTCCGAGCGCTGGGACAATATGCTCCATGACGCGGTTTATTATGAAGGCGCAGATAAGGTTTACACCAGCACAGGCTTCTTCGCTGCCGCAAATACCGCGCGTACCAAGGACAAGCTGCTCACCTTTGCGGAGTATGTCACCTCTGAGAACGCAGAAACCACACGCAACCGTCCGTATGCGGTAAAGAAGGTGCTGGAGGATAATCTGCTCGGCGAAACGACTTCGTTCAGCGAGGCGTCCTCTTCCGCAGCTCCTGACCTGACTCTGGTCAAGGAAGTGACCGAGGACGGTCAGACAAGCTACCAGTCCATCAACGAAGTAAATGAGGGCGAGGACGCAGTTCTGCTCGTTTCCGGCAGCAAGGCAGCGGCATATCTGGAAAAACTGAAAGAGAATGCCGACAGCCAGCTTTACCTCAACACCACCTCGGCGCTGAGCAAGGATGCATACTCCATCGACACCGAGAAGAACACCATCACCATTCCGGCAAACCAGCTCAAGCTGGGCGATAACGCGCTGACGCTGCAGGTCGATACCTTCCAGAAGGTGCGCCTGACGCTGACCGTTGCAAAGCAGCTAGAGAAAAACCTTTCTCTGTCGGTTGCCGAGACTACCGAATCGGGCAAGCCGGTCGTCGTATTCACGGTAGATGGCTCGAACGGTGATTTCCTCAAGAATCTGGCATCTGTTAAGCTGGATGACAAAACGGACATCGGTACTTACGGATATTACGGTTACGGTTCCGAAACGGCTTATTATGTAATCGGCAAGGATAACAAAACCATCTCTCTGTATAACGTACCGTCCGGTGAGCATACGGTTGCTATTTCGGCAAAGTACTATGGTGAGCCGCTGACGGCAAAGTTTACGGTTAATGCAAAACCTGCGGAAGCTGCAAAATCCGCACCGACGGTTTCCAGTGCTGAAAAGAAAACGGATACCAGTTATATGGGAACGTATTCCTACTATCGTCTCAGCTTCACCGGTCTGAATGCATCTGACCTCACAACATATCTGGCTAAAGTAAATCAGGTCAAGGTGAACGATACTGTTTTGACCCGCGGCTATTCCAGCAGCAGCCTTGCGGACAACAACTTCCGTCCGGCTGCAACCGATACCACTTATAGTACGTCTGCATACGATGTTCTCGATCTGCCCGTTAGCCTGTTTGCCAATGCCGGTGACTATAAAATCAAACTCACCGCAGATGGCTATACTGATGTAGAGTATACGCTGACGGTTGGTGATTCGAGTAGTTCCGGCGGCTCTGCGGTAACAGCACCGACCGAACTGCCGACGATTGAAAAAACTCAAGATTCTTCTGGCAATCAATATTACCTTCTGACATTTTCCGACGCCGCAGAGTGGCTGAGACAGCTTGACACCATTACGGTTGATGGTTCGGAATATAAAGTTGGCGGAGACCGCTTATCTACAAAAACATATCGCATTGATGCCGACAACCAGACTATTGCAATGTGTTTTCCCAGTGAACTTTGGTCCACAACTTATAATGTAGTATTTGTTGGCACAAATACCACTTCTAATTTGACTCTGAAAATCACCATTCCGGGATTTACCGGAGAACCTTCGGTGTCTAAGTAAGAAAAAAGGAAACCCACCCGGGTTTCCTTTTTTCTTACCTATATTCCCTCAGCAGCGCCTGACACCCTTCCAGTAAATCCTCCCATACAACATCAAAATCGCCGGTATACCATGGGTCAGCGACCTCTTTGCCCTGTCGGTCGGTAAAATCCAGCAGCAAATGCAGCTTTCCGTCCGGATCGCCGCCGCAAATGCGCTGCATGGTGTGCAGATTCGACCGGTCCATGCCAATCAGTAGATCAAACCTATCATAATCCGCGCGTGTCATCTGCCGCGCCGCATGCTGCCCGCACGGGATTCCCTGCTCAAGCAGCTTGCGCCGCGCCGGCAGATACACCGGATTGCCGATCTCCTCACGGCTGACAGCCGCCGATTCAATCTCCCAGTCATCCGCGACGTCTTCTCGCTTTACCAGTTCCTTCATGATATATTCTGCCATCGGACTGCGGCATATGTTGCCGTGGCAAACAAAAAGTATCCTCACCCAAACACCTCCTGCTGTTTTTCTCCATCATATCACACAGAGCCGCAATCGTCACGCAATTTCAAAACCCACCATCCCTGTGAACGGCATGCGCGCCTCGTTTTTTCCGTGCAAAACAATCCCCCGCCGAATGGAATTATACTCGCTTTCCATCCGGCGGGGTATCTCAATTATGAGGAGTTGTTCTTCATATTGCGGAAGCTGCGACCCTGCAATTCATCAGCCGGTATCGAAGAAGCCGTTACTCGACAGTGCTGTCCGCTTCTTCCGTGTTATCTGCTGTGCTTATACCATAGCAGATTTTCGATCATCCGGAACGTCTTTTTCACGAAATGCAGTTTTGCGGGAACGAAATGCAGAAAGGCCCTGCCCTAAAGCGAGAAATTGTCAGCCGTGTCGTTATGCAGATTCTTAATAAACAGGCATGAAAAAAGGTTTCCCGATGGGAAACCCTTTCATTTACAATTTTACGGCCGGTTAGAATGTAGGCAGATTCTTTTTCCATGCGCCGGACTTATAGAAGAACACCGACAGACCCGAGCCGAGGAACCAGCCAATCGGCCAGCTGAGCCAAATACCGTGCTCGTTGCCGACCACATAGAACAGTGCAATGGACAGCACCACGCGGATAATCAGGTCGGAGAACGTCGTTACCATGAACGGACGCATTGCACCGGCACCGCGCAGGACGCTGTCACACACGAACTTAGTGCATACGACCAGATAGAACGGCACGACCGTGAACAGGTAGCCTCGTGCGACATCGATAACACCGGAGGCACTACCCGCCGGAACAAACAGGCTGATGATCTTGTTCGCAAACGGCAGATAGATCGCCATAAACACCACGGACAGGCCGAGCGAATACACCGCACCCCATTTGAGACCCGGACCGATGCGGTCCATCTTGCGGGCGCCGATATTCTGCGCAACGTAGCTCGACAGACCCGAAGCGAACGACATGCAGCAGGTCAGCGCAAACTGGTTGACGCGGTTTGCCGCCGAGAATCCCGCGATAACGGTCGCACCGCACAGGTTGATGTAATACTGGATGACCACATTGCCGACCGATACGAAGCTCTGCTGTGCGATAGACGGCACGGCGTAGTTTGTCAGGCGGCGCAGCATTTCGGGCGCGAACAGCACGAAATGGTTGCCCGTATCAAACGAGCGCACACGGCGCAGCAGCAGCACAAACGCCAGAACACCGGACGCGCCCTGCGCAATAAACGTCGCCCATGCAACGCCTGCAACGCCCCAGTGCAGACCGGCAACAAATACCATATCCAGAATGACATTACCGACCGAGGACAGTACAAGCAGGATCAGCGGCGTTCGGCTGTCGCCCATGGCATTGAAGATACCCGTACACACGTTATAGATAAACAGGAACAGCAGACCGAACACATACACGCGCAGATACAGTGAGCCGTCCGCAAAGATATTCTCCGGCGTGGACAGCGCGTTCATGATGCCGTGCGTACCGATGGCTCCGATCAGCGTCAGCAGCAGCGCTACCGTCGTGGTGGTGAGCAGTGCGGTCGAGATGGCGGTCTTCATGCGCAGATAGCGCTTTGCGCCGAACAGCTGCGAGACGAGTACGCCGGTACCGATGTTGATACCGGTTGCAACCGCAACGAACAGCTGCGTGATCGGATAGCTGGCGCCGACAGCGGCCAGCGCCAGCTCACCGGCTTCTACAGTTTCGGCAAAACGGCCTACGATGATGGAGTCAGCCATCTGGTACAGCTGTTGGAACGCAACGCTGAGCAGCAGCGGAATCGAGAACCAGAACAGCTTCTGCGACGGTTTTCCGACGGTAAGGTCAGTGGTCAAATGGGATACCTTCTTTCGGGAGTCTGCTTATCCAGTTTTGACCGGATAAAATGGGGTTTATTGCAATTTTATGCTCTCCCCGAAGGGAGAGCATCATTTTGCGACTTTAATTGACGTTGTTACGCCTTTTTCTTCTGACGTGCGGTAATAACCGCAATAGTGAGCACCAACAGTACCGCACCTACGCCAAGCGCCAGAATGCCGTTTCCGGTCACACCGCCGACGAGGAAGCCGACAAAGCTCATCGCCGCGATCATCAGCGCGTACGGCATCTGCGTGGAAACGTGATCAATATGGTTGCACTGTGCACCCGCGGATGCGAGGATGGTCGTATCCGAAATCGGCGAGATGTGGTCGCCGCAGACCGCACCGGACAGGCAGGCTGCCACGGTCATGACCAGCATGGTGGACGGTGCATCGCCAAATACCGCAATAGCAATCGGAATCAGGATGCTGAACGTGCCCCAGGAGGTACCGGTCGCAAAGGCCAGACCGAGCGCGATGAGGAAGAATACCGCCGGCATGAACATACCGATGGTGGATTCCGCATTCACCACAGAGGATACGAATCCGCCGATGTTGAGGTACTCGTCACGGCACACACCGGACAGCGTCCACGCGAGCGTCAGGATGAGAATGGCCGGAACCATTGCCTTGAAGCCCTCGGTAAACGCCTCACAGAACTGGCCAAAGGACAGCACCTTGCGCGGGATGTACAGCACAAAGGTGAACAGCAGCGTGAAGAACGAGCCGAGCACCAGCGCGGTGGAAGAATCGCAGTTTGCGAACGCCTCAACAACGTTTGCGCCGTCCAGAATGCCGCCGGTGTACAGCATGCCTGCAATGCAGAGCACGATCAGTACGCTGATCGGCAGGATCAGGTCGTAAACCTTGCCCGAGCCGGCTACAACGTGGGTCTCCTCAATCAGAGAGAGATCGTCATCCTTGTGTGCAAGCTCGTACTTTTTCATCGGGCCGAAGTCGAAATCAGCAGCCATCAGCCAGATGAGGAACGCCAGCGTGAGCAGCGCGTACAGGTTCAACGGGATGGTCTTGAGGAACAGCGAGAAGCCGTCCAGCGTGCTCGATTCCGGCAGGGACGAGCCGACCGCCGCCGCCCACGAGGAGATCGGCGCGATGATGCAGACCGGAGCCGCCGTTGCATCAATGATGTACGCTAGCTTTGCCCGGGAAATGCTGTACTTGTCCGTCACCGGGCGCATGACCGTGCCGACGGTGAGGCAGTTGAAGTAATCGTCCACGAAAATGAACATTCCGAGGAACGAGGTCGCAAACGACGCGCCGCGCCGGCTGCGGATGGTCTTGACCGCCCACTCACCGTATGCGCGTGATGCGCCCGATTTGGTGATGAGCGATACCAGAATACCGAGCAGTACGAGGAAGATACAAATATTGATATTATCTCCCAATTTACTGCCCATGATGGTGAAAGTCGTCTCGACGGCTTTCAGCGGATGGAAGCCCGTATAGAGCAGCGCACCCGAAAGAATACCGATCATCAGCGAGGAGTAAACCTCCTTCGTAATCAGTGCAAGCGCGATTGCGATGATCGGCGGCAGCAGTGTCCAAACAGTTGCCGTAACGTCCATTCCTTATTTCCCCCTTATACACAGACAAATCGTGTCCGCAATTCCATTCTATTTTATATGGATTTAACCGGATTTACAAGTGCTAATCCGGTTTTTTCCGTCCGAAAAGATATTTTTGTGCAACTTGCAATGGTTTAACGTCATAAATTGCGTTTATAGCGACACCATTCCGCAATCACCTGCCGCCGAAGCGCCAGCACGCCCGCCAGATTAGGCAGTGCCATCAGGCCGTTGAACGTGTCGCTGAGCGCCCACACCGGCTCAAGCCGCATCATGCAGCCCGCTACCGCCGCCAGAAGAAAGGCCGCCTTGTAGACCGGAATCACCCGCTCCCCCATCAAATAGGCCGCTGCACGCTGTCCGTAATATGACCAGCCGAGCAGGGTCGAGAATGCAAACAGTGCGAGCGACACCGCAACGAATCCCCTGCCAAACCGTCCGAATACGGTGGAGAACGCCTCTGCGGTAAGCTGTGCACCGGTTGTCAGCTGAGAAAGCAAAGGCGTGCCAGACGCGAGCGCGTAGCGGCTTACGTCGTATACCCCGCTCGTGAGAATGACGAACGCGGTGACACTGCACATCACAATCGTGTCGAAGAACACCTCAAAAACCGCCCACATCCCCTGTTCACACGGCTCTTTTGCGTCTGCGGCAGCATGCACCATGACGGATGAGCCCAGCCCGGCTTCATTTGAAAATACGCCGCGCGACACGCCCGCCCGGACGGCCTGCGTCATGCCGTAGCCGAGCACGCCGCCTGTGCCCGCCCGCGTATCGAATGCCATCGAGCAAATCTGCGCGAACGCCTGCGGCAGCGCCGCCCGATGCACCCACAGCACAACGACCGCACCGCCCATGTAGAACAGCGCCATGAACGGTACGAGCGTTTCCGTCACGCGGGACAGCCGTTTAAGGCCGCCGAGCAGCACCGCGCCGAGCAAAACCGCTGTCACCGCACCGACGATCCCGCTCGGTATGCCGAACGAGCCGGAAAGTCCCTGCGCGATTGAGTTGCACTGGCTCATGTTGCCGATACCGAACGAGGCCAGCACACAGAACAGCGCAAAGGCTCCCGCCAATAGCGGACTGCGCAGACCGTTTTTCAGGTACAGCATGGCTCCTCCGCGCCAGCTGCCGTCGCTCCCCTTTTCACGGTAGAGCATGCCGAGCGTGTTCTCCGCGAACGCAGTCATCATGCCGACAAAGGCGCTCACCCACAGCCAGAATACCGCGCCCGGACCGCCGAGCGTCAGCGCGGTTGCCACACCGGCGATGTTGCCCGTGCCGACCGTCGCGGCAAGCGCAGTGCACATGGCCGCAAACGGCGAAACGCCGCCGCTTGTCCGTCTTGCGGCACTGGTAAAGCAGGAAAACAGTGTTTTCCGCAGCCAGAGCATGCAGTACCGCACCTGAAAAACTCCGGTCACCGCCGTGAAGTACAATCCGGTGCCGAGCAGCAAAATCAGCATGGGCGCGCCCCATATCAGGCCGCGCAGCCGCTCATTTACCTGTAAGATATCGTCCATCGGCATCCCACCTCTCCCCTGTTCCTCATTATATGAACCGGATTTCAGCGGCAGAACGCCCATAATCACTCATTTCTAACGACTAATTCCTACTTCAAACAACAGAAAGCCGCCCAGACAGGCGGCTTTCTGTTATTTGCGAAATTATTCCATCAGACCAACGCAGTCGAAGTACGGCTTCTCTGCGATTTTGTCCTTGTTCTCCTTGAACAGTGTGTGACCAAGTGTGATGACCAGATAATCTGCCTTGAGAACCTCCTCGAACGATACGTTTGGGATGTTCTGCACCTCAGTGTCCTTGGCGAACGGCTCGCACGCGATAACCTTTACGCCCTTTTCCTGCAGAATGTGGCACAGCTCGATGGACGGCGACTCACGCAGATCGTCAACGTCCGGCTTGTAGGACAAGCCAAGCACGCCGACCGTGTCGGTTACCTTCTTCATCCTGGCTACAACCTTGTCAGCGACGAAGTGCGGCTTGTTCTCGTTGCGCTCGCGTGCCGCAAGGATAACCTTCGCCTCCGCCGGGAACTGCTCATAGATAAACCACGGGTCAACTGCGATGCAGTGGCCGCCAACGCCGACACCCGGGGTCAGGATGTTAACGCGCGGATGGCAGTTTGCCAGCTTGATCAGCTCAAATACGTCAATGCCCATCTTGTCGCAGATGACGGACAGCTCGTTTGCGTAAGCGATATTGACATCACGGAAGGTATTCTCGGTCAGCTTGCACATTTCGGCGGTCAGGTCGTCGGTCTTGTGAACGACACCCTTCTCAAGCACCTTCTCGTAGATGGATGCCGCCATTTCGGCAGCCTCCGGCGTGCGGGCGCCGACGATGCGGTCATTGTTCTTCAGCTCGTACATCATGTTGCCCGGGATAACGCGCTCCGGACAATGTGCAACGTGAATCTCATTCATCGGAATGCCGGATTCCTCGCTCAGTACGCGCGCGAGCATCTCGGAGGTGTGCGGCGGCACGGTGGACTCCAGAATGACCAGATTGGACGGCTCGAGCACCTTGCCTGCCATACGTCCTGCAGACTCTACAAAGCGCAAATCAGCCTTGTGGCTGCCGTTCTCGTCCTTAAAAAACGGCGTCGGAACCGAAATATAGAATACATCGGACTTGCCAAGCTCTTCGGAAAAATGCAGATGACCGTGTGCAACAGCCTTTTCAAAGGCTTCCTGCAGACCCGGCTCTACAATATGGATATGACCACCCTGCAGGGTCTCGATGGTATTTTTGTTTACGTCAAAGCCGCAGACCTCAAAACCGGCCTCAGCCAGCGTGATCGCCGTCGGCAGGCCGATATAACCCAGTCCCATGACAGTAATTTTCATAATTTTCGTACCTCGTTCAGCATAATCTTCTTACATTATACCACTTTTTTCACGGAATTCAACGTAGTGTTTGAATTTTCACCGAAAAGAGTCTATAATGATACTATCGTTCGTTTATGCAAGTATCATAAACGACTGTCGGAACCTTTTATCTTCCGATTGCATATACTGCTTTATACCCCTAAAGTTTGGAAGGGATACTATGATTTTTAAGGGATTGCTCGAGGATGCACGCTCGATCCGGGACCGTGACCCGGCAGCACGCACCACATTGGAAGTTGTTTTGCTCTATCAGGGCTTTCACGCCCTGTTTTACCACCGTCAGGCGCACTGGCTGTACAAACACAAGCATTTCTTTCTTGCGCGTGCGCTGTCGCAGTTTGCACGGCATATGACCGGTATTGAGATCCACCCGGGCGCCAAGATCGGCAAACGCCTGTTTATTGACCACGGCATGGGCATCGTTATCGGTGAAACCGCTGAGATTGGCGACGACTGCACGATTTACCACGGTGTAACGCTCGGCGGTACCGGTCACGACACCGGCAAGCGTCACCCGACCATCGGCAACAACGTGCTCATTTCGACCGGCGCGAAGGTTCTCGGACCGTTCAAGGTGGGTGACAACAGCCGTATCGGCGCGAATGCTGTCGTACTGCAGGAGGTTCCGCCGGATTCCACGGTTGTCGGCATCAAGGCGCGCGTCGTCAAGATTGCCGGCCAGCGTGTCGGTCCGTCTCCGGCGTATGCGCTCGACCAGATCAACCTGCCGGACCCGCTTGCACAGGAACTGTGCCGTCTGCAGAACCGTGTTTACGCCAACGAGCAGAAGCTCAAAAAGGAAGAGGAACGCGAGCGCGAAGCCGACAAATAATACACATAAAAACAAGCCCTTCGGTGCAAACTGTCACCGGAGGGTTTCTTTTATGAAAATTTCAGTGAAATATGCGGTCACAGGTGCTCTTTCCGGTGCAGCAAACGGATTTTTCGGGGCAGGCGGCGGGTTATTTCTTGTACCGCTGCTGATTTCCTGGTGCGGCATGGAGCAGAAGCGCGCGTTTGCGACCTCAGTTGCGGTAATTTTCCCGCTGTGTGCGGTCTCGGCGGTCATTTACTGGCTGAAGGGCGGTCTGCCGATTGGGCAGGCGGTGCCGTATCTACTCGGCGGCGCGGCAGGCGGCGTGCTGGCCGGAAAGCTATTCGGCAGGGTAAAGGCAGACTGGCTGCGCCGTGCATTCGGCGTGCTGATTCTCTACGGCGGCATCCGTGCCGTCCTGTTGCTGTGAGCGCGGTACTTGCGGTCGCAATCGGTCTGCTGACCGGTATTTTAAGCGGCTTCGGCATTGGCGGCGGCTCACTTTTGCTGCTGTATCTGACGCTTTTTGAAGGGACAGGGCAGTATCAGGCGGGCGGCATCAACCTGCTGTATTTTCTCTCGTGTGCGCCTGCAGCGCTGATTTCGCACCGCAAAAACGGACTCATCGAAAGGGAAGCGGTCAAATGCTGTGTACCGGCAGGCGTGGTGACGTCCGTGCTTTCGGCGCTGCTTGCCGCAAGAGTGGACACCGGCCTGCTGCGGCGTGCTTTCGGCGTGGTTTTACTCTATATCGGCGTAAAAGAAACCTTTTTGCGCAAAAAATAACACCTTCCTCACAAAATATGAAGAAGGTGTTCAGTTTGTCTAAAGAGTGGATATTCCTGTCGCTCCATCCAATTCGCGCTGTAGCGCGCATAAAATAGAATTTGCTTCGCAAATTCGTAAAAACCGGGAGCATGTATCTCGGTTTTTACACTTCTGGAGGGAGAAAGTTTCTGTATAGGAACTTTCGGACGACTTTGGAACGGCCCACGGTCCGTTCCTGCTTGTCGGCGAAACTGTAGTTTCGCGACAGCCTTACTTATACTTCTGATACTCGCCGACGGCAAGTTCGTCACAGCGGTTGTTATACGGATTATCCGCGTGACCCTTGACCCAATGGAACCGCACCTCGTGTTTATCCAGCAGATCGAGCAGACGCCCCCAGAGTTCCGGATTTTTTGCGGGTTTCTTATCGCTTTTAACCCAGCCGCGCGCACGCCAGCCCTTAGCCCAGCCCTTGGTAATGCCGTCAACAACATACTTGCTGTCCGAATACAGATCGACCGAGCACGGCTCCTTGAGGGTCTCGAGGGCGGTAATTACACCGAGCAGCTCCATGCGGTTGTTCGTGGTGGACGGCTCGGAGCCGGAAAGCTCCTTTTCCGCCCTGCCGTACTGCAGGATCGCACCCCAGCCGCCGGGTCCCGGATTGCCCGAGCACGCACCATCTGTATAAATGGTTACAGTTTTCATTGGTTTTCTCCTGTGAGAGTGATTTTAAATTGTGAAAAGGTGGAATACCTTTGTTGCCAATTCCGAAGCGAGGATCGCTGCCAGCATTACCGGAGCCACCCAGCGCACCATAACGCGGTGCAGCTTCTCGCGGTGGAACGAACCGGCACCTTCCTTTACCTCGTCTGCGATGACCTTGGCGCCGACTACATGACCAATCAGGATGCAGGTGAGCAGCGCCACGATCGGCATGAGCACGGAGTTGGAGATAAAGTCAAAGAAATCGAGGAACTGCATACCGATAATGGTAATCGTTGCCCACGGACCATAGCCGAGACAGGACAGCATGCCAATGATCAGGCAGCTTGCCGTAATAGCGATGGTAGCCGTCTTGCGCTTCATGTGTGCCTTGTCCATCAGCACGGAAACCAGTGTTTCCATCAGCGAAATGGAGGAGGTCAGCGCCGCAAACAGTACGAGCAGGAAGAATACCGCGCCGATAATGGTGCCGAACTTCATAGAGTCGAATACCATCGGCAGAGTGATGAACATCAGACCCGGGCCGCTGTTTACCTGAGACGGATCGCCGCCGTTGAACGCGATAACCGCCGGAATGATCATCAGACCGGCCACAAACGCGAACAGCGTGTCGAAAATCTCAATCTGAGTGACAGAGTGCTCAAGCAGATTTTCCTTCTGCATGTAGGAGCCGTAGGTGATCATAATACCCATTGCCAGCGACATCGAGTAGAACATCTGTCCCATCGCACCAAGCACGGTAGATACCGAAAACTGCGAGAAATCGGGCAGAATATAATATTTCAGGCCCTGCAGCGCACCCGGAATGGTCAGCGAGTAGATTGCGATAACGACCGCCAGAATGGCGAGAATCGGCATCATGATACGGCTTGCCTTCTCGATGCCCTTCTCAACACCAAAGATAACGACAATGGTGGTCGCCAGCACGAACAGGATGAACCACGGGGTCGGTCCGTTGAAGCTGAAAATCGTCGAGGACAGCGAACCCGCATCGTAGCCAATGAAATTGCTGAAAAATCCGCCGTTGTCGGCCGCCTCAAGTGCGTTGCCGCTGATAAAGGTGAACAGGTATTTCATAACCCATCCGCCGATAACACAGTAATACGGCGTGATGATGAACGGCACGAACGCCGCCAGCCAGCCGAGGAATCCGAACCGCTTATCGAGCGCCTTGTACGCACCGATGCAGGACAGACGGGTCTTTCGTCCGATGGCAATCTCGGTAATCATCAGCGAAAAGCCGAACGTCAGCGCGAGAATGAGGTACACCAGCAGGAAAATACCGCCGCCGTATCGTGCCGCCAGATAGGGGAATCGCCAAAGGTTGCCCAGACCTACCGCCGAGCCTGCCGCCGCCAGCACGAAACCAATTCGGCTGGAGAAGCTGCTTCTCTTTTTTTGTTCCATGTTTTGTGTTTTACTCCCTTACATACAATATCTTTTAGACTATCCGAAATGACAGCCATAATGAAATAAAATTATTCTTATTGTACCATATCCGAAAGTTTTTCACAAGCTGTTTGCAGGAAAAGTACATTGTGCTATAATATCTTTTATCGGATATGATCGTTTTATCTGCCATAATTTGAAAGAAATGGCAGTATTCCTTCCGCAGAGCGGGCTGCCCTCTATCATTTAAGCATATATGAAACAACAAACCATAAACGAGGTGTATTGACATGAAAAAATACAAATTCGGTGTTCTCGGTGCCGGCAACATGGGTACCGCTATTGCGGAAGGCGCAGTGCGCGCAGGCCGTTTTGCGCCTGAGCAGGTGCTGATGTTCAACCGCAGCGAGGAAAAACGCGCCGCTCATGCAGCCAAGGGCTACGCCGTCACGGGTGACTATACCGAGGTCTACGCAGAAAGTGAGATCGTGCTGCTGGCCGTCAAGCCGCAGAATTTCGATGAAATCCTGCCGAATCTGGCGAAATATGAAGGGGATAAGCCGCTTGTCGTATCCATTGCCGCAGGCGTGACCTTCGCCAAGCTGGAGGGTGCACTCGGCGCAGACACCGCGATGATCCGCGTGATGCCGAACACACCGCTTATGCTCGGCGAGGGTGCAACCCAGCTGGTTAAAAATGCGGCCGCAACCGACAAGCAGCTGTCCGAACTCTGTGAACTGTTCAACACCATGGGCGTTACCGTCACGTTTGAGCAGGAGAACATGCTCAACGAGGTCATTCCGTATGCCGGTTCGGCTCCGGCGTACCTGTATGCCTACGCGGACGCGTTTGTGCAGAGCGCAAAGCAGCACGGCATCAACGAGGACGACGCGCTGACGCTCATCTGTCAGACCATGATCGGCTCGGCAAAAATGCTGCTGCGCCGCGATAAGACACCGGCAGAGCTGATCCGCGCGGTGTGCTCGCCCGGCGGCACCACCATTGAGGGCATGAAGGTGCTTGAGGACCGCGATCTGTACGGAATCGTGTCGGAAGCCTGCGATAAATGCATTAAGCGCGCCTATGAGCTCGGCTAAATGTGCCGTTAGCATTGACTTTGCCCCGTCCGTATGGTAAAGTATAGGCAAAGCACTTAATCGGCATTTACGCTGTATTTTGTTTAATTGATTTTTATTATGACAATAGTTCCGCATCATTTGAGAGGGAGTGGATACCGTGAAAAATTCTACCAAGGTGAAAGCAGGTCTGCTGCTGACCAGCCTTGCCTGTGCAGCCGGTGCTACCGCAGCGCTTGTCATGCTTCAGAAAAAGCGTGAAGAGGAAGTTTACCACGAGGCTGAACTGAAGGCCATGGATGAGTTGGAGGAAATGATGCGTGCCGAGTCTGACTGTGCCTCCTGCGCATGCGCAGAGGAGTGTGCGGATACTTCGGTATATCAGGACGCATTTGACGATGCCCCCAAGGCAGCTGAACCGGCGGCTGAGGAGCCGCAGGCTGAGGCCGAGGAAGAGCCGGAAGCCGAAGAGGACTAACCCAATGTTACCAGCAAACGGACGGAATACTCCGTCCGTTTTGTTTATCCAAATAGCTAAAATAAGGAGTTTTTACCCATGATTGAATACGAAGGCAGAGTTTTTCGTCCGCCCTCTGAGGCATACAGCCTGATTGTGCAGGTCACCATCGGCTGCAGCCACAACAAGTGCACCTTCTGCGATATGTACAAGGAAAAGCGTTTCCGCGTGCGCAAGCTGGAGGAGGTCAAGGCTGATTTTGACGAGGCACGCCGCATGTACCGCCGTGTCGGCCGTATTTTTCTGGCAGACGGCGATGCGCTGATGTGCCGTCCCGAGCACATGGCAGAAATCCTGCGCTACATCAAGAAGGTATTTCCGGAGTGTGAACGCGTTACCAGCTATGGCTCCCCGGCGTCCATTCTGTGCAAAAAGCAGGAAGATTTGAACATGCTGCACGATCTGGGTCTGGATATGATCTATCTGGGTCTGGAATCCGGCTCGGATGAGGTACTGCGCCGCATCAACAAGGGCGAAACCGCCGATGAGATCGTTCGTGCAGGCTTGATGGTCAAGGAAGCCGGCATGAAGCTGTCCGTTACCTGCATTGCGGGTCTCGGCTCGCTGGAGCTGAGCGAGGAGCACGCCATCAAGACCGCAGAAGCACTCTCCCGCATGAAGCCGGAGTACATTGGCCTGCTGACCCTGCTGTTTGAGCTGCCGACACCGCTCATGCGCGACTGGCAGGAGGGCCGTTTCTACCTGATGAACCCGATTGAAATCGCGCACGAAACCCTCATCCTGCTCGAGCATATCGACTCCGAGGGCAGTATTTTCCGTGCAAATCACGCGTCTAACTATGTTAATCTGGCGGGCACGCTCAATCAGGACAGGGAAGCCATGTGTGCACGTCTGCGCAAGGCACTTGAGGGCAAAATCAAATTCAAGAGCGAGCAATACCGGGCAAGATAACCAATTTAATGCAACTTAAATTGTGATAATCCGCAAAATTGTTAACATTCTGTGTTGTTTGCGTTACAATTTTCAAAAAAGCGAGACAATGTGCAAAAAGTGTGCTATACTAGCTTTAATCGTGAAAAGCGGAGAGGATGCTTTTCGGGTGTTAAGAAATTGTTAATTTAATATTTACTGTTAGCATTAACATATGTTCCGTCTTGGAGGACTGATAAATGGATTCCGTATCCCACATTCGCGTTGCAAATCTGCTGATGGATTACGTTGAGCAGACCTGCGGCGTGACCTTTGATCAGAGCGGTTTTATTTACGGCAATCTGAAACCGGATCTGACCGGTACTTACCTCACCAAACGCCATAACCCGTCCATTATGATGGATGAGGTGATGGAAAAAATCCGCACTTTTACGCACAAGTATACCATCGGGCGTACCAACGGACGCGAGCTGTCGGTCGATCTCGGCGAAATCTGCCACTACATGACCGACTTTTTCACCTACCCGCACAACGACGATATCTACGAGCACAATTTGCTCGCACATTATGTTTATGAAAAGCGCGTTGCACTGGTAATTCGCCGCCGTATGACCGAAGATAAGTTTGAGAAATGGGCAAGTCCCATCATTCCGCCCACGACCGTGGACACACTCGTGAACCGCATTTCCACGATGCACGAGGCTTACCGCACTTCGACTAAGCCGCATGGCATCAACGACGATCTGCAGCATATCTGCATCGCTACCGCTACCGTGGTGCTGTCTATCATCAGCATCGTTTACGAGCAGGTCGAGGATACTGCAGTCGCTACCGCGTAAAACTGTATAAGTCAAAAAACCGCCTTTACAGGCGGTTTTTCTGTTTTTCAGGCACAAAAAAACGAGTCCAAACGGACTCGTCTTTTGCTTTTTATTCTTCGGTACTCTCTGCGTTTTCAGCGGATTCAGAGGTTTCTTCCTCGGCTTCTGCCGGGTCTTCCTCCTCCTTGTCCGTGCGGGCAATCGAGATAACCTTCACGTCCTCACCGGTGCGCATTACGATAACGCCCTGCGAGCCGCGGCCGCATTCGCGGATCTCCTCAACGCCGGTACGGATGATAACGCCGTCATCGGTGATGATCATAACGTCGTTTTCGCTGTCTACAACCGCGATGCCTGCCACCAGACCGGTCTTTTCGGTCAGGTTATGCAGCATCATGCCGCCGCCGCCGCGATGATGCACGGTGAACTCCTCGACCGGGGTACGCTTGCCGTAGCCGTTCTCGGTGATGGAGAGCACATATGCGTCCTTGCGGGCACGCGCCGCGCCGATAACGTAATCGCCCTCGGCCAGCTTGATGCCGCGCACGCCGGTAGCCACACGGCCCATTGCACGAACCTCGTTCTCGTCAAAGCAGATGGCCTTGCCCTCGTGGGTGGCGATCAGGATGTTCTGCTCGCCGTCGGTCAGACGAACGTCAACCAGTGCGTCGTCCTCGTTGAGGTTGAGCGCGCGCAGACCCGCGCGGCGGATGTTCTGCAGGTCGCTCAGCACGATACGCTTTGCAATACCCTGACGGGTGACGAAGAACAGGAACTTATCGTCCGCAAACTCCTGAATCGGGAACATGGCGGTGATCTTTTCGCCGTTTTCCAGTTCCAGCAGGTTGACAATGTTCATGCCCTTTGCCGAGCGGCCGGTTTCCGGGATCTGATAGCCCTTGAGCTTGTATACCTTGCCTCTGTCCGAGAAGAACAGGATGGTATCATGCGTGGACGCGGTGAAGATATCCTTTGCGAAGTCCTCCTCACGGGTGCTCATCGCAGAAACACCGCGGCCACCGCGGCGCTGTGCGCGGTAAACCGAGGTCGGCTGGCGCTTGATATAGCCGAAGTGGGTGAGGGTATAGGCGCAGTCCTGCTGCTCTATGAGATCCTCAATGTCAATCTCATCTGCTACATTTTCGATGCGGGTATGGCGCTCATCGCCGTACTTCTGCTTGATTTCCTGCAGCTCCTGCTTGACAACAGCAAGAATATTCGCATCGCACGACAGAATTTCCTCAAAACCTGCAATGCGGCTCTCGAGGTCCTTATACTCGTCGTTGATCTTCTCCTGCTCCAGACCGGACAGGCGGCCCAGACGCATATCTACGATGGCCTGCGCCTGCGGCTCGTCAAGGTGGAACTCGAAGTGCTCCGAGCCGTCCACGATGCCGAGCAGCGCAATCTGATCAATCCAGAACGGCTCTGCCATCAGGTTTTCCTTGGCTTCAGCTTCGTTCCTGGAAGCGCGGATGATGGCAATAATACGGTCGATATTGTCGGTTGCGACCTTGAGACCTTCCAGAATGTGTGCACGGTCGCGCGCCTTCTTGAGATCAAAACGCGTGCGGCGCTCGACAACGTCCTTCTGGAAGCCGATATACTGATCGAGAATCTGGCGCAGCGTCAGCACACGCGGCTGCAGCTTGCCGCCCGCACCCGGCACGAGCGCGATGTGGATCATCGAAATGGTATCCTCAAGCTGAGAGTAGGTGAACAGCTGATTGAGGATGACCTGCGCGTTCGCGTCACGGCGGATATCGACCACAATCTGCATGCCTTCACGCGAGGAATGGTCCTGAATATTCGTGATGCCCTCCACGCGCTTATCCTTGACGAGATTTGCCATGGACTCGACCAGACGCGCCTTGTTAACCATGTACGGAATCTCGGTGATGATAATCTGGCTCTTTCCGTTCGGCAGATCAACGATCTCGGTCTTTGCGCGAACCTTGATCTTGCCGCGGCCGGTTGCATAAGCTGCACGGATGCCGCTGCGGCCCATGATAACGCCGCCGGTCGGGAAGTCCGGGCCCTTGATAAACTGACAGATCTCGTCCATCTCGGCTTCCGGATGGTCGATGACATAGCAGGTGCCGTCGATGACCTCGGAAAGATTATGCGGCGGGATGTTGGTCGCCATGCCGACCGCGATGCCGGACGAGCCGTTTACCAGCAGGTTGGGGAAGCGGGAAGGCAGTACGACCGGCTCCTGGCGCTCCTCATCGAAGTTCGGCTGGAAATCGACCGTGTTTTTCTTGATATCCGCCAGCATGTAGTTCGCCAGCTTGGCCATGCGGGCCTCGGTATAACGGTATGCTGCCGGAGGGTCGCCGTCCACGGAACCGAAGTTGCCGTGACCGTCGATCAGCGGATAGTGCAGCGAGAACGGCTGCGCCATACGCACCATCGCGTCGTAAACCGATGCGTCACCGTGCGGATGGTAGCGGCCGAGCACATTACCGACGGTCGTTGCCGACTTGCGGTAGGGCTTATCCGAGGTCAGGCCGTCCTCGTACATGGCGTACAGGATGCGGCGGTGCACCGGCTTGAGGCCGTCGCGCACATCAGGCAGCGCGCGGCCGACAATAACACTCATTGCATAGTCGATATAGCTTTTCTTCATCTCGCGTTCGAGATCGACCTGCATGATTTTCTGCTGTTCGTATTCTTGACTCATATTTTAATTTTGCCTCCAAAAGTGTTGGCTTTCAGCCGAAAACGACTGTTTTTATCGCTTAGAGGATACTGAGAAGCTCGTCCACCTGCTCCTCGGTCGTCGCCCAGCTGGTCGCCAGACGGATGACCGTATGCTCCGCGTCATATTTCTCTATAAAGCTGTAAACTACCTTGGTTTTCAGTTCAGGCAGTCTGCTGTTTTCTACAATGATGAACTGCTGATTGGTGGGGGACTCGATCGCGAAGCGATATCCCTTTGCTTTGAGACCGTCCCGCAGCTTGATGGCGAGTTTGACCGCCGGTGCGCAGATTTTCTCGTACAGCCCATCAGTGAACAAGACATCGAACTGCAGCGCGTTCAGACGGCCCTTTGCGATCATTGCGCCGCGGCGCTTGACCATCGTGACAAACTGGCGCGGCATATTTCCGTGCGTGAACACAACGGCTTCGCCGCAGAGCGCGCCGCATTTGGTGCCGCCGATGTAGAACACATCGGTGAGCTTGGCGATGTCTGCCAGCGTTACATCGGTTTCCGCCGTGAGGCCGTAGCCGAGGCGTGCGCCATCCAGAAACAGCGGCATGGCAAACTCCTTGCAAACGGCAGAAATGCGCTCCAACTCATTTCTCGTGTAAAGCGTGCCGTATTCAGACGGATGGGAGATGTACACCATGCCGGGAAATACCATATGGTCATGGCTTGCGTCCGCGTAAAAGGTCTGAACATATTCACGGAGATCGTCCGCATCCAGCTTGCCGTTCTTATGCGGAACGGTCAGCACCTTGTGTCCGGTGGACTCGATGGCGCCGGCTTCATGCGTGTTCACATGACCGCAGGAGGACGCTACAACGCCCTCATACGGACGGAGCAGCGTATCAATGACGACCATGTTGGTCTGTGTGCCGCCCGTCAGAAAATACACCTGAGCGTCCGGGCAGTCCGCCGCTGCTTTAATCTTTTCTGCCGCCGAAGCGGTAAATTTATCGTTGCCGTAGCCGGAAACCGGCTCCATATTCGTCTGTGCCAGATGTTCTAAAACCTTGGGGTGTGCGCCATAACCGTAATCATTTTCAAAAAACAGCATAGTTTTCTCCCTTATACGTCCAAATTCATTACATATTTTGCATTTCGCTCGATAAATTCGCGTCTGGGTTCTACCTTTTCGCCCATCAGGAGCGCAAAGGTTTCATCGGCGGCTGCCGCGTCCTCCATCGTAACCTGCAGCAGTGTACGATGCTCCGGGTCCATGGTGGTCTCCCACAGCTGCTGCGGATCCATCTCGCCGAGGCCCTTGTAGCGCTGTACGCGCACGTTGTCGCCCATTTCAGCGATGCAGTCGCGCTGCTGCTCCTCGGTGTAGGTGTAGCGGACATCCTTGCCCTTTTCGTTCTTGAACAGCGGCGGCTGTGCGATGAACACATGGCCGTGCTCGATCAGCGGGCGCATGAAGCGGAAGAAGAATGTCAGCAGCAGGGTGCGGATATGGCTGCCGTCCACATCGGCATCGGCCATCAGGATGATCTTGCCGTAACGCAGCTTTGCGAGGTCAAAATCATCACCGAAGCCTGCGCCGAACGCGGTAATCATTGGAGTCAGCTTGTCGTTGCCGTAAACACGGTCGAGACGCGCTTTTTCGACGTTCAGCATCTTGCCCCACAGCGGCAGGATCGCCTGATGACGGCGGTCGCGGCCTTCCTTGGCGGAGCCGCCTGCGGAATCACCCTCGACGATGTAGATTTCGGTGTAGGTCGGGTCCTTTTCAATGCAGTCCGCCAGCTTGCCCGGCAGGGAAGCCGAATCCAGTGCGGACTTGCGGCGGGTCATCTCACGCGCTTTTTTTGCGGCCTCGCGGGCACGCGCGGCAGTCTGCGCCTTTTCGATAATGGTGCGGGCCACCTGCGGGTTCTCTTCGAAGAAGGTCATCAGCTTCTCGGAAACCATCGCGTCCACCAGCGCACGCATTTCGCTGTTGCCCAGCTTGGTCTTGGTCTGGCCCTCGAACTGCGCTTCCTGCAGCTTGACCGAGATAATCGCGGTCAGACCCTCACGCGCGTCCTCGCCCTTGAAGGACTCATCGTCCTTGAGCAGCTTGTATTTCTTGCCGTAATCGTTGAGTACACGGGTAAGCGCGGCCTTAAAGCCGGTCTCGTGCGTGCCGCCCTCGGTGGTGTTGATGTTGTTGGCAAAGGACAGCATCAGCTCGCTGTAGCTGTCGGTATACTGCATGGCAACCTCGGCCATCGAGGTATCGCGGCTGCCCTCCATGTAGATCACCTGATCGTGCAGCGGCGTCTTCGTGCGGTTGAGGTGCTCCACGAACTGACGGATACCGCCCTCGTAGTGCATGACCTCCTCGACCGGCTCATCGTCGCGCTCGTCGCGCAGCGTGATCTTGAGTCCGGCGTTCAGGAACGCCTGCTCGCGCAGACGCTTTTCGAGTACATCGTATTCATAGACCGTAGTCTCGAAGATCTCCGGGTCCGCGTGGAAGCGGATGGTCGTGCCGGTTTCGCTCTCACACGGCGTATCGCGCATCTTGACGGTCGTTACACCGCGCTCAAAGCGCATGTAGTGCTTGGTATGGCCATCGCGTACCTCGGCCTCCAGCCAGTCGGACAGCGCGTTTACGACCGACGAACCAACGCCGTGCAGGCCGCCGGATACCTTGTAGCCGGAGCCATCGAACTTGCCGCCTGCGTGCAGGACGGTGAGTACAACCTCGAGCGTTGGGATGCCCATCTGCGGGTGAATACCGCAGGGAATACCACGGCCGTTATCGGCAACGCGGATGATATCGCCCTTTTCAATCGTAACTTCGATGTGCGTGCAGTAGCCTGCCAGCGCCTCGTCGATCGAGTTATCGACGATTTCGTACACCAGATGGTGCAGACCGCGTGCCGAGGTAGAGCCGATGTACATACCCGGGCGTTTGCGGACAGCCTCTAAGCCTTCGAGTACCTGAATCTGATTTTCATCATAGGTCTCGGTAACCTTCAGGTCGAGCACTTCGTCCTTGATTTCGATTTCTTCACTCATATCGTTAAATTTCCTTTCCAGAAATTGCGGGAACAAAATAATCGAGAATTGAAAATGGAAAATGCCGCTATCCTTGCGCGGTTATGCTTTTATTAAATCACAGCGCACCGCGCCGAACCTTCATTCTCCATTACCCATTCTCAATTTTCAATTATCAAACGGCGTAGCCCTTTTCCGCACGTCTTTGAATAGCCTGCGGAGAAAGCTGCGTCAGGTACAGGGTCTCACCGAGGGCGTTTTCGCACAGCACAGCCGCGCGCGGCAGATCGTCGTACAGCTCGATGATCCGTCCCTCGTCCTGCAGGCGTTCGAGCAGCAGGCGCGTGCGCTTGGATGCGGTCGCCGTGTCCATATCAAACACCGCAACTACGCTCTGCAAGGGCACGATGTAGTCCTGACCTAAATGTAAATACATTCTATTCCTCCGGAATAATTAGAAATTAGTAATGCGTAATTAAAGTCCTGCGGATTTTCTATCCGTTTCAACAATCGCGCCGTGCGCGACACCCCAATTTCTAATTACTAACTGGATTTAATTATACCACTTTTTTCACTAATTGTGTACCCTAAACCTAAGGAAAAACAAATATTTCTCTGTTTTTTTGAAAGAAAACAAGGGCACGGCAGGGAATTTCGAGGTGGTATCTGTTCCCGCCGTGCAATAGTTTGTAAAAATATGTGATTTCAGTGTGTTTCTGCGGATTTTTTGCCGTTTTGAATATGGAAAACCGCGCCTGCACGCAGCTTTTCCGAGATACCGTCCTCGCAGCAGGTGATCATGACCTGACCCGCCGATATGCGGTTGAGCACAAAGTCCTGACGACGGCGATCAAGCTCGCTGAGCACATCGTCGAGCAGCAGCACCGGATACTCGCCGTCCTCGTCGAAGAACAGCTCACGCTCGGCGAGTTTAAGCGATAATGTGCAGGTCCGCACCTGTCCCTGAGAGCCGAAGGAAGCGGCACTGCGGCCATCCAGCAGCAGCTCCAAATCGTCCTTATGCGGACCGGAGAGACAGCTTTTTGCTGCAATCTCGGCGGTCTTATGGCTGAACACATGGTCGATGAGTTGCTTTTCGATTGTCCGTGCGTCTGCAAACGGGTCGCTGACACTCGACACGGTCTTATACACACCGGAGAGCACCTCGTGCGGCGCAATATCCGCATAGACGGCGGCCGCAGCCTTGAGCAGCTTACGGCAGTAGTACGCGCGGTAGCGGATAATCTGCGCGCCGATATGCGCCATGCGAAGCGAGAAATCCTCCCACATGGAGAGCAGGGAAGGCTTTTCTTCACTGTCGCGCAGAATGCGCGTTTTATGCTCGTGCAGACGGTTGTACTCCTCGAGATAGCGCGCATAGTTTGGCCGCATCTGGCACAGCGCAGTATCGAGAAACCGACGCCGAGCCGCCGCTCCGGCGCGGACAAGCATTAGGTCCTCTGGGCAGAACAGTACGGTTTTGAGCAGTCCCTGTGTATCTGACTGGCGTTTCTGCCGCACACCGTTTTTATAGATTTCCATCGCTTTGGTGCGGGAAAACCGCAGTTCAAGCGAGATATCGCGCTCCTGCGCGACAAAATCAGCAAAGATAAAGGCATGATTCTCTCCGAACCGCAGCCCCTCTTTTTTCTGGGCCGTACGAAACAGCCGCATGGTCGAGCAGGCCGCTGCCGCTTCGAGCAGGTTGGTTTTGCCCTGTCCGTTTTCGCCGCAGATCAGGTTGACCGCCGGATCGAACGCAAACGATTCCTCCGCGTAGTTGCGAAAATTCTGCAGTTTTAACGACTTGATGTACATGGACTTCTCCGTATTGAACATTTTGTACGATAACGAACGCGCAAAATCGCGTTTATTATCGTACATAGTGTTTATTTTATTTGATGCAGACCTGCTCGCCGTCCAGCTCCACCGTGTCACCGGAACGCAGCTTTTTGCCGCGCATGGTGCAGATTTCGCCGTTTACCAGCACTTCGCCCTCGGCAATGCGGATCTTCGCTTCGCCGCCGGAGCTTACCAGGTTTGCAAATTTGAGCAGTGCATCAAGTTTGATAAATTCGGTTTCAATTTTAATTTCAGTCATTGGCTTTCAGTCTCACAGGCAGTACAAGATAGGTGTATTTATCGCCTTCCATCGGCGAAATGATCATCGGGTTGAGCGCTCCCTTGAGCTGCAGCTTCACCTGCTCATCGCCGGCCGCGCGCAGCGCCTCCAGAATGTAACGGTTGTTGAAGCCGATCTCAAGGTTCTCGATCGAGCCGTCAAACGGGCATTCATCATAGCTCTTGCCGATCGCGGTCACACACGACATCTGCACATACGAGCCGTCAAAATGGAAGCGGATCGGGTTTTTCAGCTTTTCCGACACGATCAGGGAGACACGTTCGATGCACTGGATCAGCTCCTGGCGATCCGCCGAAACCTCGTGCTCAAACTCCTTCGGAATGGCCGCACGATAGTTGAGAAACTCTCCGTCGATCAGACGAGTAATGAGAGTCGTGCTGCCGATGCGGAACAAAATGTTCTTGGAATCCGGGAAAATCTCGACAATATCGTCATCATCGTCCAGAATTCGTTCGATCTCGCGCAGGGACGTGCCCGGCACAACAAACTTCATATCACCGGGAACGCCCTCGACGGTCTCACGGCGTACAGACAGGCGGTAGCCGTCAACGGCCACGACGTTCAGGCGGCTGCCTTCGATTTCAAACAAGCAGCCGGTGTGGATGGGCTTGGATTCGTTATCCGAAACCGAGAAAATGGTCTGCGCGATCATGCTCTTGAGGATGGGCTGCGGCAGAGAGAGACCCTTGTCGCTGGCCACATCAGCCAGAGCCGGATATTCGTCAGCCTCGCTGGCCATCAGGTTGAACACTGAACGGCCGCACTTGATGGTGGTCATCAGCTTGTCGTCGGTCTCAAGGTAGACCACGTCCTGCGGCAGCTTGCGAACGATGTCACAGAACAGGCGGGAATTCAGCACGATTCTGCCGGGCTCTACCACATCGACCTGCGCGGTCGTCCGGATGCCCATGGACAGATCGTAGCCGGTGATGGTCAGGGTGTCTGCATCGGCTGCCAGCAGCAGACCTTCGAGTAGCGGCATCGAGCTTTTGCCGGTTACTGCGCGGGAGGCGATGTTGAGCAGATTCAGCAGGGTTTCTTTTTCACAGGAAAACTTCATAGTTGCTCCTCTCAGAAATGGAAATAAAACAAAGAGTCGATTTATGCAATACCTGCATATTTATAAATACACACCGGTGAATACTGTGCG
Organism: Butyricicoccus sp. AM05-1; assembly: GCF_003474415.1. Lineage (NCBI taxonomy): Bacteria > Bacillati > Bacillota > Clostridia > Eubacteriales > Butyricicoccaceae > Butyricicoccus > Butyricicoccus sp. AM05-1. Next base: position 27,592 of record NZ_QUDG01000006.1, read on the forward strand.
ATTGCACACATTTCTTAATGACTGTGTCCTCGACACGCGAACAGCTTTCAGCAGGCATTGCTAGCGGCGAGAAAGATCACACAGAATAGAAGGATAGGATATAGTATTCGTAGTAGTACCTGGGGAAATTGGGGAAAACCCGAAAATCCTCAGGTATGGCGCGGGAAATGTCGTACACAGGAGGTTGTGGATGAAAAATAAACGATACACAGTGAAAATAACCCCGCTATTTATCCACAGAGTTATCCATGTGGAATCCACAGGTTGCTTGGGGATAATTAAACTGTGCATTTTCAAGCTGTGGAAAAGTCGTTTTGCACGAATGCACGGTAAAGATCAGCCGTCGCCGCGGATATTATTATGCAGCTTTTTGATGACGTCCTCGGTTTCGCGGGAGTTCTTGCGCTCCTCCTCGATCTTGTTGCAGGCGTGCATGACGGTGGTATGGTCGCGCTTGAATATCTTTGCAATATCGGGGAAGGAGTATTCAAGCTCCTGCCGGATCATGTACATTGCCATCTGCCGCGGATAGGCCACATCCTTGGAGCGATTCTGCGAGATCATCTGCTCGACCGGGATATAGAAGTAGTTCGCTACCGCTTCCATAATGCGCTCCGGTGTCGGATTGAGACCCGGATTCTCGGTGCGCAGTGCGTCGATCGCGTTTTCCGCGAGCGAAACCGTGATGCGTTCGCCCATCAGCTCGTGCATGGCCTTGATCTTTTTGACTGCGCCTTCGAGCTGGCGGATATTTGCCTGAATATTCTCTGCAATGTAGTTGGATACGTCATCGGGCAGTTCAACGCCCATTTTGACCGCTTTATCACGGATAATAGCGATTCTGGTCTCAAAATCAGGCGGCTGAATATCAGCCAGCAGACCCCATTCAAAACGGGTCTTCATGCGGTCCTCGAGCGTGTTGATTTCCTTCGGCGGACGGTCAGAAGTGAGCACGATCTGCTTTTTTGCCTCATAAAGCGCGTTAAAGGTATGGAAAAATTCTTCCTGCGTGCGCTCCTTGCCGGCGATGAACTGCACGTCGTCCAGCAGCAGCAGGTCAACCATGCGGTACTTGTTGCGGAACGCCTGTACGTTGCCTTCCTGGATGGCGGTGATCAGCTCGTTGGTGAAATCCTCACCCTTTACATATATAATGCGGTATTCCGGATGGGTGCGGCGCAGCACGTTTGCGATCGCGTACATCAGATGCGTTTTGCCCAGACCCGAGTTGCCGTAGATGAAAAGCGGGTTGTTCTCTGCCGCCGGGCGCTGCGAAACCGCAAGGGCAGCCGCATGCGCGAATTTGTTGCTCGAACCGACGATAAAACGCTCAAATGTGTAGTCGTCATACGGAGAAGTGCTCGTGCTCGGCGCGGTGTATTCGCCGGTCACCACAACGACCGTGATCGGGTCGCCGGTCAGGTTGTGCAGCACATCCTGTAAAGGAGCGATAAATTTGGACTCGATAAATTCTTTCTTAAAGGGCACCGGAGAGTGCAGCACCAGCCGATTATCCCCAAAGGAAACGACCGTTACGTCGTCAAACCAAGCGGAAATGGTGGAAGGAGGGAAGTCCAGCTGCTCGAGCGCCATCTCCAATATATTGTTTGCCATAGGGCGCCTCCTGTCGATAATGATTCTATTTTATAATAGCATATTTTATCCACAAGTTCAATGCGCCGATGTGGATAACTGTTCGGCGGCGCGTCACGCAGCAGTGCGATTTTGAACAGCAGCAGCGGTTCGTTTACTCTGCAGAATTTTGAAAAAAAGCGGTTTTAGCGTCAAAATAATCGAAAATTAAAGCCAGTTGAGAAAAATGCACGGCATTTTTTATGAAAACTGCGGAATTTCTGCAAAAATTCATCGAGAATAGACGGATTTTCCGCGAAAATCCGAAAATCCGCAGATTACCGAAAACCGTGATTCCGCAAGCCGTTGAGCATACGTTTCTACTTATCCACAACATGTTGACAACCTGTGCAAACTGCTGAAATTCGTTCCGAGGGTCGGAAAAAATACTTGACAAAATCGAACCTATATAGGATAATAAATATCGTATCCTATTATGCAGACAGGCAGCGGCATATGCCCGCGTCTTGCGCCGGACCTATGCCGGTGCCCATCTGTAAATTTTAGAACAGGGAGGTGCACAAAGTTATGAAGAGAACGTTCCAGCCGAAGAAGCGTCAGCGCTCCAAGGAGCACGGCTTCCGTAAGCGTATGTCCACGTCCAACGGCCGCAAGGTACTTGCACGCCGTCGCGCTAAGGGTCGCGCTAAGCTGTCTGCTTAATGACAGCCTGTAAAGGGAGTATTCAGACTTCCCGAAAATTCGCGCCAGCGGCGCAAAAGAGTTCGTAACGAGCCGCATTCGTGCGGCTCGTTTTTTCGTTTACGGGCAACACCACTCAAGCAATCACTGTCTGGAGCGGTGTCATTCTGTTTAGGGTGCAGTCCATGCAGCGAAAATACGGTATTCCGGTTCGGATTTTACTGACCGAAATGAACGAAACAGTAAAATCAGCTTTGCAAACCATCAGATGCAAAGAAAAAATACGTTTTTTTCGAGGGCATCAGGAAAAAACGGGAGCATCAGAAGATGAAAAAAACAGTATCCTTAAAGGAAAACCATGAATTCCGCCGATTGTATCATCGTGGTGTGTCCACGGCAGGAAAACACGTTGTGATCTACTGCCGCAGGAACAAGCTCGGCTACAACCGGCTGGGACTCACCGTCAGCGCCAAGCTGGCGTGTGCGGTGAAAAGAAACCGCATCAAGCGTTTGTTCCGTGAGGCTTACCGGCTCAACGAGGACAAATTTGCCGACGGCATCGACCTTGTGCTGGTCGCACGGGTACGGGCCGTAGGCGCAAGCTATCAGGAAATCGAAAAATCGCTGCTGCGTGCCTTGAAGGACAACAAGGTTGCGGCAGCTCGGACATGAAGCGGCTACTGCTGGCGATGATCCGGTTTTATCGCCGGTATATTTCTCCAAACAAACCGCCCTGCTGCCGGTATATCCCGACCTGCTCGCAGTATGCGATCGAGGCCATCGAGAAATACGGTGCACTCAAGGGCGGCTGGCTGGCGTTTAAGCGCATCTGCCGCTGCAATCCTTTCTCTAAGAGAGGACCCTATGACCCGGTTCCTTAATTCGTCCGAAACCACGCTTTCGGACGAGGAGGACATACCACGTCAAACGCGGATATGTCCCGGGCGAAAATCTGCGCGTCGCTCTGCGGCACACAGATTTTCTTTCTTGTATAAATTCTGAGGCACATATCCCCGGAATTTATGGAAATTCGGAGAATTTCCGATGAAATACCGCCTTACGGCGGTAAAGTGAGGATTTTGCTTTGCAAAATCCTTTTCACTGTGTCGTTTTACAATTTAACATGGAGGTTTTTATGACCCTGGATCAACTTTCTAACCTGATCAAAGATCCGAAGCTGTTCGGTATTTTGATCGTTCGACCGTTCGGTCTGCTCCTGCAGTGGCTGTACAGCATTGTACAGAACTACGGTCTTGCCGTTATCCTGTTCGCGCTGCTGGTAAAGCTGGTCTGCATCCCGCTGACCATCAAGAGCAAGAAGAGTATGCTCGCCATGAGCGCGATGAACGCCGAGCTCCAGCAGCTGCAGAAGAAGTACGCGAACAACCGCGTCAAGCTGAACGAAGAGATGCAGAAGCTGTACGAGAAGCACGGCGTCAGCCCGATGAGCGGCTGTCTGCCCAACCTCATCCCGCTGCCGATCATGATGGGTCTGTACTACGCGGTTCAGCAGCCGCTGCAGTACATCGTTGGCCTGAGCCGCGAGACAGTTATCGCATTGGCGCAGATGATCGGTCTGGATCAGCTTGCGGGCGCAAACTACACCGTTCAGATCCTGATCGCCGAGAAGCTGAACGCTTTCGTGGACGGAAGCGGCCATTTCTCGGATGCTGTTACCAACTGCCTGCAGAGCGGCGAGACCATTTTCCCGCTGGATTTCCACTTCTTTGGTCTGAATCTGGCTGATACACCGTCTATCTCTCATCCGAGCATTATCTGGATCATCCCGATCCTGTCCGGTCTGACCGCATTCCTGTCCTCCTACATCATGCAGAAGATGCAGGGCACGCAGAACTCTGCGGCAGCAGGTCAGATGAAGATGCTCAACTTTATGATGCCGCTGATGTCGCTGTACTTCGCGTTCATCCTTCCGGGTGCGATCGGCATCTACTGGATCTTCAACAACGTATTTACCTGCGTACAGGAGATCATCCTCACCAAGACGCTCCGCGGCAAGCAGGAGGCCAAGCAGGCTGCTGAGGCTGCCCGCATCGAGGCTGAGAAGCAGGCCAAGCGTGAAGCACACAAGGCTGCACAGAAGCAGCAGTCCCAGAACGCAAAGAACAAAAAGGGGGACAAGTAAATCATGCAGAAGTTTTTTGAGGCTACCGGTGAAAACCGTGACGCAGCAGTCGAGAATGCTCTCAAGCAGCTCGGTCTGGAGCGTGACGACGTATCGGTAGAGGTACTCGAGATCGGCAAAAAGGGCTTTCTGGGTATCGGCGCAACGCCGGCACGCGTGCGCGTAACCTACGAAGCACCGGACATTCCGGCGGCAAAGCCGGAGGTTAAGAAGGAGGAGCGCAAGCCCGCTCCCAAGGCTGAGCCGAAGCAGGAGAAGCCTGCTGTCAAGGCGGAAAAGCCGGCTCCGAAGCAAGAGAAACCCGCTGAGAAGCCGCAGAAGCTGTCCATCACCACGGATGATAACACGCCTCGTCTGGTAAAGGCTGCTCCGGCAGACTTTGTACCGGAAAAGCTGGAGTTTGAGCGTCCGCCGCGCCGTGAGCGCAGCGACCGTCCGCGCCGTGACCGCGGCGACCGCAATGGCCGTGACCGCCGTCCGCGCCGCCCGCGTGAGGACCGTCCGATCACGCCGTCCGTTCCCAAGGAGCGTGAGCTGATCCCGGTTTCCGAAGCAGGCATGCAGCAGGCGGAAAAGCTGGCTACCGATTTTGTAACCGGTCTGCTGGCAAAGATGGGCGTTGAGGGTCAGGTTAAGACCCTGCCGCAGGTAGAGTGCGACCAGCTTCGTCTGGAGATTTCCGGTCCGGATATGGGCCCGATCATCGGCCGCCGCGGCGACACGCTGGATGCCATCCAGTACCTCGGCTCTCTGGTGCTGAATAACGCACTGGATGAGCACGTTCGTCTGTCTGTCGATACCGAAAACTACCGCGAGAAGCGCGCGGAAAGCTTGGAGCGCCTGGCCCGCAAGATGGCGATGAAGGTCGTTAAGGCGCATCGCTCCATGACGCTTGAGCCGATGAACCCGTATGAGCGCCGCATCATCCATGCCGCGCTGCAGGACTTCAACGGTGTGACCACCTATTCGACCGGCACCGAGCCGGGTCGCCGCGTTGTTATTGCGCCGGATAACAGCTATCGCAACCGTGACCGCGGTTAAATCGGGGTATTCGTTATGAACGATACGATTGCCGCAATTTCCTCCTCCGGCGGACCGATCGGTTTGATCCGCGTGTCGGGTGAACGCGCAATCGAAGCGATAAATGCCGTTTTTCAGGCGAAGAACGGCAAGCCGCTTACGGAAGCACCCTCGCAGAAGCTGGTTTACGGCACGCTGACGGACAAGTCCGGCAATGTGATCGACTGCTGCTACGCTGTCGCGCTGCATGCACCGCACACCTATACAGGTGAAACGATGGCGGAGCTGCAGTGCCACGGCTCGACAGCCGTGCTGTGTGCCGGTCTGGACGCTCTGTTCGCGCAGGGCGTGCGGCAGGCAGAGGCAGGTGAGTTTACTCGCCGCGCCTTCTTAAACGGCAAAATGGGCCTTTCTGAGGCCGAAGCAGTGCATGATCTGATCACCGCGCGTACCGCTGAGGCGGCGCAGAATGCGGCGGCACAGGTCATGGGCGCGGTCGGCTCTCCCGTGCAGCAGATGCGCGATGAGCTGCTCGGCATGGTGGCGCATTTTCACGCGGTCGTGGATTTCCCGGACGAGGACATTGATCCGGTGCTGTTCGAGGACGCGGCGGCGCTGCTGCACCGCACGACAAGCCGTCTGTACAGCATGGCGGAAAGCTACGAGCGCGGCCGTATTCTTAGAGAAGGCGTACCGTGCGTTATCCTCGGAAGGCCGAACGCCGGCAAGTCCACACTGCTGAACACGCTGCTCGGCCGCGAGCGAGCGATCGTGACTGATATTCCGGGCACGACCCGCGATCTCATCGAGGAGAATGTCAAGGTCGGACAGATTCTGCTTCGCGTGACCGACACCGCCGGTCTGCGCAACACGGACGATCCGGTGGAGCAGGCGGGCATTGACCGGGCGATGGCGGAGGCTTCGGCTTCCTCACTCATCCTGGCTGTGTTCGACGGCTCCAAGCCCATCAGCGACGAGGATATGCTCGTGCTGGCACGCTCGGCAGGCCACCGCGCGATCGCGGTTGTGAACAAGGTCGATCTGCCGCAGCAGCTGGATGAAAAGCTGCTGAAAAAGCACTTCCTGCATATCGTGCCGCTTTCTGCGAAAACCGGTGACGGACTGGATAAGCTACTCAATCTTATCCCGCGAACTGTGGGTCTGGGAGACGGCGCGTTTGACGGTGCGCTCATCACTAACGCAAGACAGGCGGCGGCGCTGGCGCGTGCTGCCGAACGCTGTGAAGCAGCGCTGTATGCGGCGCAATCCGGTATGACGCCGGATGCGGTCGTGATGGATGCCGAGGGCGCGATTACCGCACTGGGCGAGATCACCGGCGAAACCGTGACCGATGCGGTCGTTACCCGCATTTTCAGCGACTTCTGCGTCGGAAAGTGATGCTGCTGCAGCTGTTATTAAGAGAAATTGCACTTAAAATTCAGAGAGGACGTTTGCAATCTGTGCAAACGTCCTCTTTTATTTTATGCTGAAATCGTGTATGATATATACTGTATGTCCGCAGGAAAAAGGCGGGGAATTTGCCTTGTGCACAGCTTTCTGCGGGCGGCATACGAAATATAGTGGATAACTAAAAAAATTGCCCTATATTTAACAACTATATGTAATAATAATTTGCAAATAAAACATCGAGTATAATATTGTGGTCAAAAACTCACAAGTTATCAACAGTATCCACAGAGTTATCAACAATTACGCACAGGTTTCACACAACCGAAATCACAGGATTTTTTTGAAAGGGGAGAGAGCGCCAATGACGGTTTTTCCGGCGGAGAGTTTTGATGTAGCGGTGATCGGCGCCGGTCATGCCGGTATTGAGGCGGCACTGGCTGCAGCACGTTTGGGTGCAAAAACAGCGTGTTTTTCGATCAATTTGGACGCCGTAGGCAATATGCCGTGTAATCCGGCGATCGGTGGCACAGCTAAGGGACACCTTGTACGCGAGATAGATGCGCTCGGCGGTGAGATGGCGCGTGCGGCTGACGCGGCTTGCATTCAGTACCGCATGCTCAACCGCGGCAAGGGACCGGCAGTGCACTCGCTGCGTGCACAGGCCGACCGTATTAAATACAGAGAGTATATGAAGCACACGCTTGAGCGGCAGGAAAACCTGTTTCTCATGCAGGACGAGATCGTTTCCGTTGAGGTGGAGAACGGTGCCGTTTCCGCGGTTGTTACCGCTATCGGTGCACGCCATCCGGTCAAGGCGGCTGTCATTGCGTCCGGCACATTCCTCGGCGGACGTGTGATCATCGGCGAGTACACCCGTGAATCCGGTCCGGACGGCATGGCGGCAGCCAAGCCGCTCACCGAGTCGCTGCGCGGTCTGGGACTGCGGCTGCAGCGGTTTAAGACGGGTACGCCGCCGCGCATCAATCGCCGTTCAATTAATTATACCGATCTGGCGGAGCAGGCCGGTGAGGATGAGATCATCCCGTTTTCGTTCGAGACCGACCACCCGCCGGACAACCGCGCGGTGTGTTATCTGACCTATACGACCGCGAAAACACATGAAATCATCCGCGCAAATCTGAGCCGTTCGCCGCTGTACGGCGGCCAGATTGAGGGCGTGGGACCGCGCTATTGTCCGTCTATCGAGGACAAAGTGGTGCGCTTTGCGGATAAGCCACGCCACCAGCTGTTCCTTGAGCCGATGGGTCTGGACACCGAGGAGGTCTATGTGCAGGGCTTCTCGTCGTCCATGCCGTTCGACGTGCAGCGCGAGATGCTGCGCTCGGTCAAGGGATTGGAGAACGCGGAGATTATGCGGCCGGCGTATGCCATCGAGTATGACTGCATCGACCCGCTGGAGCTGCGGCCGACGCTCGAGACCAAAAAGGTGCCCGGACTGTACGGCGCAGGCCAGTTCTGCGGCTCGTCCGGCTATGAGGAGGCGGCTGCGCAGGGACTGGTTGCGGGCATCAATGCTGCGCTTAAAATCAAGGGGGAGAAGCCGCTTGTACTCGACCGTGCGGACGGCTACATCGGTACGCTGATCGATGATCTGGTGACGCGCGGCACGAGCGAACCCTACCGCATGATGACCTCACGCTCGGAGTATCGCCTGCTTCTGCGGCAGGATAACGCAGATGAGCGTCTGGTGCCGATTGGTGTTCGAGTTGGCTTGAATCCGCCGGAACGCGGAGAAAAAGTGCGTAAAAAGTACGAAGCCGTGCAGGCAGAGATCGACCGCACAGCCTCGGTCGGCGTTGCGCCGAGCGATAAATTGAACGGCTTTCTTGCGGGTAAAAACTCCACACCGCTCAAGGCGGGCTGCAAGCTGATCGACCTGCTGCGCCGTCCGGAACTCAGCTATGCGGACCTTGCAATGTTCGATCCTGAGCGTCCGGAGCTGCCCGCTGTTATTCGTGAGCAGGTGGAAATCCGCGTCAAATACGCGGGTTATATCGAGCGCCAGATGCGCGATGTGGAGCAGTACCGCAAGCTGCAGAGCCGACCGCTGCCGCTCGATCTGGACTACAACGAGGTGGACTCGCTGCGACTGGAGGCACGTCAGAAACTGAACGCCGTCAAGCCGCTGAATTTCGGTCAGGCGGCCCGTATTTCGGGCGTTTCACCGGCGGATATCACGGCACTGATGATCTACATCGAGACCCATAAAAAGGAGGAAAAGGCATGACCGAACGCGAGCTTCTGACCGCCGGTCTGCGCGAGCTGGGCGTCGCAGAGTGTCCGTCTGCAGCGGACAACTTACTGCGCTATTCCGAGATTCTGCGCGAGAAAAACAAGGTTATGAATCTGACCGCCATTACCGATCCGACCGAAATCGTGACCCGGCATTTTCTCGATTGCGCGGCACTTGCACCGTATATGCCGCAGAATGGACGCGTGCTCGATGTGGGAACGGGAGCCGGTTTTCCGGGCATGCCGCTGGCGATTCTGTGCCCGCAGACCGAGTTTGTGCTGCTTGACGCACTGCGCAAGCGCATTGATTTTCTAAATGAAGTCATCACCGAGCTGGGTCTGACCAACGTCACGGCGGTGCATGCCCGTGCGGAGGATTACGCCAGAGACAACCGCGGCACGTTTGATCTTGCGGTGTCGCGTGCGGTAGCCGATCTGCGCGTGCTGAGTGAACTGGCGCTGCCGATGGTCAAGGTCGGCGGTGCGTTCCTCGCCATGAAGGCCGAGGACTGCACAGAGGAAGTTGAAACAGCGGCAAACGCCCGCACGGTTCTCGGTGCGGCGGACGCTGAAGTGCTGCACTACACTGTGCCGTTCGATGAGGTTTCCCGCGCCATCGTGCGCCTGCAGAAAACGCAGGAAACACCGGAAAAGTATCCGCGCCGCTTCAAGAAAATACAGACTTCGCCGCTGTAAATCAGGCGAGAAATATACGGAAAGTACCCCTCTGTACGGAAAATTACAGAGGGTATTTTTTGTCCGAAAATAGGGGAAAATTATAGATATCAGATATAATTTGTCATATTTTCGTTGAATTTTGCAGATTACGCGGTCGATTTTACTTGTCAATATGTAATTATATGGTAATCTATTACCGAGGGCGACATTCTGCTGGTGGTGCGGCAGAGATAAGCGCGAATAAAATGAACGAATAAGACGAATTGGAGAGTGGTTAACCATGATGTCTGTATTAACGCTGGTTTCCGGCAAAGAGGATCGCACGCTGCGGCGTATTCGTGTGAGTGAGATTGCGCGCAATCCCAATCAGCCGAGGAAATATTTTGATCCGGAGGCAATTGCACAGCTGGCAGAGAGCATTCGGCAGTACGGCGTACTCAATCCGCTGACCGTACGGCGTGCGCCCGGAGGCGGTTACGAGCTGGTTGCAGGGGAGAGGAGACTGCGCGCTGCGCGTGTTGCGGGGCTCAACGACGTACCGTGTCTGCTGATTGCGGCAGATAACGAGGATTCCTCGGCGATTGCGCTCGTGGAGAACCTGCAAAGGCGTGATCTGGATTTTTTCGAGGAAGCCTACGGTTTCAAGCGTCTGATCGATCAGTACGGACTGACGCAGGAGGAAGCCGCGCGTAAAGTAGGGAAAACACAGTCTGCGGTGGCGAATAAGCTGCGTCTGCTGCGGCTTTCTCCGCAGAATATGGAATTGATTCGCAGTGCGAATCTTACAGAGCGGCACGCGCGCTGTCTGCTGCGTCTGCATGATGATGAGGAACGGATGAGCGCAACGCACTATATTATCGAGAACGAATTAAACGTCAGCCGATCGGAGGAGTATATCGAGAACCTGCTGGAGCAGAAAAAGCATCCGGAGTTAGCGGAGCCGCCGCATAAGGATAATGTTGTGCGGCTTATTAAGGATGTGCGGTTTTTCCTGAATACGCTCAATCGGGCGGTCGGCGTAATGGTGGACGCCGGAATCGGTGCAACCGTAGACCGGCAGGAAAACGAGGATGGAATTACGCTGACAATCAATATTCCGCACGCAAAGAGCTGATGTTTCACGTGAAACACTTTTGTTCCACAGGAGGGCGGATTTTGTTTCACGTGAAACATGGGATAGTTGCTTGCGAAGCAAACGGAATCTGCGCTGACGCCGCGCGGGCGCACAAAAGGGTAGACACCAAGGTTTGCCCGTAGGCCACTAAACCTTTTTTCCGCGCCGTGCGCGGATTAAATGAGTACCACCCTCTGATTTTCTTCCCTTTCCCCTTAGATAGCACGGCGGAAATCGGAGAGCGGCGATTGCTGCGAAAAGGGGAACGGCAGTCCGGGTTACTCTTGCGTGGCTTTCGTAAACAATTCGCAGTTCACAGATAACGTACTGCTACACATGCGGTTTAGTCTATGCAGGGGCAACATGACAGTGTTACACAACGGCTTTATTACTTATTACGGACGGTACTGCTGGATAAGAGTGTGTGCAGATTGGAAAGTGTGTAACGCATATATATCATATACATATATATAATAAGGTAAGAGAGCCGAACGGCTCTCTTTTGTTTCACGTGAAACAAAAGCCGGTTGATTTACCAGTTGTATCCTATAAAACGGCAAAATACTTGATGTTTCACGTGAAACAGCTGTAAAAATACTGCGATTGCTTTGCAATTAAAAGTGCAATGTGATATAATGAAATCCGTAGAAAAAAACCATGGACGAGAGGAAATGACTATGGGGAAGATTATCGCGTTTGCCAATCAAAAGGGCGGCGTGGGAAAAACTACAACCGCTATCAACCTCGCGGCAGCGTTGTCGGAGCGCGAAAAGCGCGTTCTGCTGTGTGATTTCGATCCGCAGGGCAATGCAACCTCCGGTTTTGGCGTGGATCCGCGCTCACTGGAAACCTCGATTTACGACCTGATTGTAGCCGACCAACCGGATGTCAAGAGCGCCATCGTATCGACTAAGTGGGTTGATCTGCTGGGCGCAAATGTTAATCTGGCGGGCGCTGAGTTGGATTTGATTGGAATGTCCGACCGAGAGTATCGTCTGAAAAACGTACTCGATCAGGTGAAGAACGATTACGACTATGTATTTATCGACTGTCCGCCGTCACTCGGTCTGCTGACTCTCAACTGCCTGTGTGCAGCCGACAGCTTTCTGGTGCCGCTGCAGTGCGAGTATTACGCGCTCGAAGGTCTGAGTCAGCTGATGACGACCGTGCGCATGGTAAAGAAGGCGCTCAACCGCAAGCTGGTGATGGAAGGCGTGCTGCTGACTATGTTTGACGGACGCACCAATCTGTCGATTCAGGTGGTTGAGGAAGTGAAAAAGCACTTCCCAGGCGAGGTATTTTCGGCTGTTGTGCCGCGCAACGTACGCCTGAGTGAAGCACCCAGCCACGGCAAGCCCATAACAGCTTACGACAGAATGTGCCGCGGCGCAGAGGCTTATCTGGCTCTTGCGGACGAGATTCTGAAGAAAAATGACCGAAAGGGGAGAAGCTGATGGCAGGCGCAAAAATGGGTCTGGGCGGCGGCTTGTCCAACCTTTTCGGCAGTGATACCAGCGATTTGATGGAAGAAAGTCTGGATAACGGCACAAAAAAACTGCCTTTGGCAAAAATCGAGCCGAATCCCGATCAGCCGAGGAAGGCCTTTGATCAGGTATCTCTGGACGAGCTGACAGAGAGCATTCGCCTGCACGGCGTCATCACACCAATCACAGTGCGCAAGGGCGAGAAGGATGGCTACTACCAGATCATTGCAGGTGAGCGCCGTTGGCGTGCAGCACGTCAGGCAGGCTTGGAAGATATTCCTGCGATGGTGCTTGAGGCTGAGGAAGACGAGGTCATGGAGTTGGCGCTGATCGAAAATCTGCAGCGGCAGGACCTGAACCCGATCGAAGAAGCTGAAGGTTATGAGCGTCTGATGAAGCAGTTTGGACTGACGCAGGAGCAGGTTTCCAAGCGCGTGGTCAAGTCACGTTCGGCGGTAGCAAATGCACTGCGTCTGCTGGCTTTGCCGACCGAGGTGCGTACGATGGTCAGCGAAGGCGAAATCTCCGGCGGTCACGCGCGGGCAGTCCTTGCAGTAAACGAGGCGGATAAGCGCGTAGAGGCAGCCAGACAGATGGTCGGCCTGTCGGTCCGTCAGTCGGAGGCGCTGGCCAAGCGCATGAACAAAAAAACGGTCGAGAAGCCTGAGCAGTCGCCCGAGGTTTCCGTGGACTACATTGCCGAGCTGGAGAAGGAGCTGGAGGGCGCCCTCGGACGCAAGATCAGCATCCAGCAGGGCAAGCATAGCGGCCAGCTGACGTTGGAATACTACGGCGCAGAGGATTTGGAGCGGCTCAGTGAAGCACTCCGAAACCTGCGTGTATAAAGGAGGCAAGCAATGGACGAGCAGAATAAGCAGCCGGAACAGAACAAGCCGGAGAAAAAGCTCAGCCGCACCACGCTGACCTTTTATATCGTCGGACTGTTTTCTGTAGCAATTGCGCTGATTCTGATCAGCTATGTGGCGCAGTCGCGTGCGGACAAGCAGGTCAAAAACCTGAGCTCGCAGCTGACACAGCAGCAGACCGTGGCACAGGGCGCAACCCAGAAAGTGGAAGATTTGCAGAAGCAGTACGACATGCAGAATACTGCACTGGATAAGGTGCGCAAGACGCTCGACAGTGAGCAGGCGGCAACCGATGTAGTCGGCGCGACCGAGCGGCGTATGGAGGAGCGTGAGGTGTATCAGTACCTTGCGCAGATCGGCGTTTCTCTGGCGGCTAAGCAGACCGCGGATGCCCGCAAGACCTACGACGAAATGCTGACGAAATACAGCGAGGAGCGTTTGCTTGGCAGCAGCGAGGATGGCTTTGATGAGAACATCAGCAAACTGTTCCAGTCGGCCAAATCTGAACTGGATCAGGCTGAGCAAGCGCAGGATGCAGAGCCGAACGACACGGCAGAATAACATGTATATAATGTAAAAGGAGATATAGAAACAATGCTGGATATCAAATTTGTCCGCACCAATCCGGATGCGGTAAAGGAAAACATCAAGAAGAAGTTCCAGGACGAGAAGATCCCGATGGTTGACGAGGTCATCGAGTTTGACGCGAAGTACCGTGCAGCCAAGACCCGCTGTGATGAGCTGCGTGCACAGCGCAACAAGAAGTCCAAGGAGATCGGCGGTCTGATGGCCAAGGGTCAGAAGGAAGAGGCTGAGAAGATCAAGGCCGAGGTAAAGGCTATGGCCGACGAGATGACCAAGCTCGAGGAGGACGAAAAGACCTTCGCTGAGGAAGTCAAGAACCGTATGATGGTCATCCCGAACATCATTGACCCGTCCGTTCCGATCGGCAAGGACGACTCCGAGAACGTTGAGATTGAGAAGTTTGGCGATCCGGTCGTTCCGGATTTCGAGGTTCCGTATCATGTTGATATTATGGAGTCCTTCGACGGCATCGACCTCGATGCTGCACGCCGTACCTCCGGCAACGGCTTCTACTACCTGAAGGGTGATATTGCCCGTCTGCATTCCTCCATCCTGTCCTACGCACGCGACTTCATGATCGACCGCGGCTTCACCTACTACATTCCGCCGTTCATGATCCACGGTGATGTCGTTAAGGGCGTTATGTCCTTTAAGGAAATGGAGAACATGATGTACAAGATCGAGGGCGAGGACCTGTACCTGATCGGTACCTCCGAGCACTCCATGATCGGCAAGTTCATCGACACCATCAACGATGAGGAAACCCTTCCGCAGACCCTGACCAGCTACTCTCCGTGCTTCCGTAAGGAAGTCGGCGCACACGGCATCGAGGAGCGCGGCGTATACCGTATTCACCAGTTCGAGAAGCAGGAAATGGTTGTTGTCTGCAAGCCGGAAGAGAGCAAGATGTGGTATGACAAGCTGTGGCAGAATACGGTTGACTTCTTCCGTTCGATGGACATTCCGGTTCGCACGCTCGAGTGCTGCTCCGGTGACCTGGCTGACCTGAAGGTTAAGTCCTGCGACGTAGAGGCATGGTCTCCGCGTCAGAAGAAGTACTTCGAGGTCGGCTCCTGCTCCAACCTCGGCGACGCACAGGCTCGCCGTCTGGGCATCCGTGTCCGCGGCAAGGAGAATCCGAAGGAGCTGTACTTCGCACACACGCTGAACAACACCGTTGTTGCACCTCCGCGTATGCTGATCGCATTCCTCGAGAACAATCTGCGTGAGGACGGCTCGGTTGCAATTCCGAAGCCGCTGCAGCCGTATATGGGCGGCATGACTGAAATCCGCAGAAAGTAATTTACCTTACTATAGAAAAAAGGAGAGATTCCAATGCAGGTTGGTATTAAGGGTGAGAAGAAGTTCATCGTAACCAAGGATCAGCTGGCATGCAATGTAGGCAGCGGTCTGGTATCCGTGTTTGCCACCCCGATGATGATCGCAGCTATCGAGAACACTGCAGCAGGCAGCGTAGCTGGTGAGCTGGAAGAGGGTAAGACCACGGTCGGCACGTTGGTAAACGTAAGCCACGTTGCCGCTACGCCGGAGGGCATGGAAGTCCGCATCGAGACCGAGCTGACCGAGATCGCGCCGAACGGCAAGATGCTCACCTTCAAGGTTGCCGCATATGATGAGGCAGGCCTGATCGGTGAGGGCACGCACCAGCGCGCTATCGTAGCGAAGGAGCGCTTTGAGCAGAAGGCACAGAGCAAGCTGTCCAAGTAAAAATAGGCAAAAGAAAAACGCTGTGGAGAGATTCCACAGCGTTTTTTGTTGGTGCGGGTAACAGGACTTGAACCTGCACGTCGAGGACACCAGAACCTAAATCTGGCGCGTCTGCCAATTCCGCCATACCCGCAAGTAAGATTAGTATACCCTTTTTGCGGGTATTTGTCAATCTTGATGATGGTGCTCATCGGGAGTGGGGCGCTTGCGAAGCGAGAGGAATCTGCGCTGACGCCGCGCGGGCGCACAAGAGGGTAGACACCTGCGGTTTCCACCCTCTTGAGAATCACCCCTTTCCCTTGGATAGCCTGGTGCAGATTACCGATATGTGACCGCTCCGAAATATGGGGAACGGCAGAGGATTTTTTCTTCCGTAGGGGAGCACAGTGTGCTCCCATGCCGAAACCTATACGCAGTGCTGGATACCGTTCTGCTACACAGACGAGCTACTCTACGCAGGCGCGGCATAACCGTGCCGCGCAACTCGTTAGCGCGTTATGATAGACAGCACCTACGAGGATAAATTGTACCAAATGCCTAATCCGCAGGTGCCGTGCGGTACAACGCGCCAAAGAGTTGCGCGACACTGTTATGTCGCGCCTGCGCAGACTTTCCGGTCTGTGTAGCAGAATACTATCTGACCCTGCGAACAGGTTGAGAAAGATACGGAAGAAAAAATCCTCTGCCGTTCCCCATTATCGAAGAGGTCGCCGGTCTCTGGTTTGCGCCAGACTAAGAAATAAAGGGAAACGGGAGTTAAGAGGGTAGAAACCGCAGGTGTCTACCCTCTTGCCCCTGCCGCGGGTGCGGCGAATCCTGTATGAGCAAACTCCTACGCAAAACTAAGGATTCCCCCTTGCAATCTGCGCTATTTCGTGATATATTGTTAGTTAGTAAAAGCTAACCAGCTCGGGTACAAAAGGAGCATTACACCCATGTTGAAAATTACTCTCGGCGTTGACGGCATGATGTGCGGCATGTGCGAAAGCCATGTCAACGATGCGGTTCGCAAGGCATTTCCTGTGAAGAAGGTCACTTCCTCTCACGGCAAGGGGCAGACGGTTATCCTCACTGAGCAGGATCTCGATGAGCAGGCTGTCCGCGATGCGGTAAACGCTACCGGCTACACCGTTACGTCCTTTTCCAAGGAGCGATATGAGAAAAAGGGACTGTTTTCCTTTCTGCATAAATGAGCAGAGTAAGGCCGCCTTGCAGCGGCTTTGCTTTTCAACATAGGTTAGCAAAATCTAACCTAATAAACCGATAGATACCAACGGAGGAAATCGCAGTGCTGGAAACTCTGCTCAAACCGAATACCGGCGCATCGCTGTCCGGCTGCGTACGCTGGACCCAGCCGATGGATGGCGTGCGCGTGTGCGATTTTGACTGCGCGCTGACCGTGCCGCCGGCCATGCCTGCGGAGCCATCCGAGGTGCCGTGCGAGGTGCTGTTCTGCCGGCAGGGCGGTCTGCGGCTGACCATGACCAATGGGCGGCAAGTGTTTCTGCATGAGCACGAGGTACTGCTGCTGCTTGGCGCAAGTGTGCAGAGCCTTTCGGTCGCGGACGGATTGTTCAGCGGTGAGCTGGTGCTCATCGAGCAGAGTGCAGCGGCACCGTGCCGTCTGACGGTCAACGCAGCACGAATCAAAGCACGAGTCACTCCGCATCTGGGCTGCGTAGTGCTGCGCAGCGCGGTGTGGATTGATAGTCTGGCTGCGGCACTGCAATCCGTTCCGGAACGGGACAGAGCCGCCTACAGTGCAATCAAAGCCATTGAGCTGCTGTACCTCATCAGTACAGACAGTCCGCTGCTGACGATACCGCCGGAATCCGTCTCCCGCGATCACTATCTGACCGATACAGTGAGGCAGGTACAGGAGTATATGGTATCGCACCTGTCCGACTCGCTTACGATCGACCAGCTGTCTGCACGGTTTCGCATTTCGCCGACCGCCTTGAAGGATATATTTCGGCAGACCTATGGTCGTCCGATCCACCAGTATCTGCTCGAAAAGCGGGTGCAGCATGCTGCCGAACTGCTGCATCGGAGTCCGCTCTCCATCGTGGATATTGCGGCGGCGGTCGGCTATAACAGCGCCAGTCAGTTCGGTGTGGCGTTCAAGCGCCGCTATCAGCTGACGCCCTCGCAGTACCGCCGACAAGCTCGAAAAAGTTAGCAAAATGCAACTATTTTGATGATAAAACTAAAAATTAGCGGCAACAAACTGCGAAAATGTCCGATTCCGTGCGTTTCATGTCTAAAGCTGTGCGACAAGCAGGGAAAATTGTGATATGATAATCGCAAACAAAAAAACACACCATGTTTGGAGGTGTACTGTATGAAGCAGCATCGTTTTTGGGCATGGGCCGCGTTGTTCTGCATGGTAATGACGATGATTACCGGCTGTAAGCGCAAGTGAGATTGATAGGAGGAACATATTATGAAGAAGATTTACAAGGACATCGCCGTATTTGTTGGTGGCACTCTGTTCGGTTCCGCAGGTATCAAGCTGCTGAGCAGCAAGGATGCTAAGAACGTATATACCCATGCTACCGCAGCGGTTCTTCGCATGAAGGATACTGTTATGAACACCGTTGACTGCGTTAAGGAGAACGTCGGCGACATCCTCGCTTCCGCAGAGGAGATCAACGAGAAGCGCGCTGCTGAGGCAGAGGCTGCTGCTGTTGAGGATGCAGACATTGAGGTTGAGCTGACCGATGAGGACCCGACTGCTGCTCCGGTTGAGGCATAAGAACCTGTTGCCAAACCGTGGTTTGGCGGACAGGAAGAACGGACTGTGAGCCGTTCCAAAGTCGCCCGAAAGTTCCCGTTCGGAAGCTTTCTCCCTCTTAGGGAATGAAAACCGAGGTACATGTTCCCGGTTTTCATGGGACGAATATCAAAGAGGGGCAGAGCCCCTCTTTTCCTATCTACCGGAAGTAAGCTGGAGGTAATTTTACTATGAAAGCATTCATTGAACACGAAAGCCGCGGACGGCTTCGTGTGCGCATGAAGCAGTACCGCATGACGCTGGAGCAGGCTGATCTGCTGGAGGCGTATCTGCAGAATCAGCCGGGTGTACTCAACGCAGCCGTGCACGAGCGCACCTGCTGTGCTGTCATCCGCTACATCGGTGACCGCGAGAATATCATCCGCGCGATCGCTCAGTTTAACTATACTGCACCGTCTGTTACGGCGCTGACGCCGACCCACAGCGGCCGTGCGCTCAACCGTGAGTATCAGGAAAAGCTGGTCGGCAAGGTTATTACGAAGTTTGCCTGCACGCTGTTCCTGCCAACGCCGCTGCAGATAGCACGCACGATCTGGCTGTCGCTGCCGTTCCTCGGCCGCGGTCTCAAGCGCCTGATTCACAGAGAGCTGAAGGTTGAGCTGCTCGACGCGCTGTCCATCGGTGTTTCGATGGTACGCCGGGACTTCTCCACGGCAGGCTCGGTTATGTTCCTGCTCGATATCGGTGAGCTGCTCGAAGAGTGGACGCACAAAAAGTCGGTTGACGATCTGGCGCGCTGTATGTCGCTCAACGTAAAACGCGTATGGCTCAAAACCGATGACGCAGAGGTACTTGTACCGCTGTCAAACATCGCTGTCGGTGATCACATTCTGGTTCGCATGGGCAGCGTCATCCCGCTGGACGGTGAGGTTGTTGAAGGCGAAGTCATGGTTAATCAGGCATCGCTTACCGGAGAATCCATGCCGGTTGCAAAGCGTCCGGGTACGCAGGTTTACGCCGGCACGGTCATCGAGGAAGGCGACTGCGTGATCGAGGTCACCCAGTCCTCCGGCGAGAGCCGCTATGACAAGATCGTTTCCATGATCGAGCAGTCCGAGCAGCTCAAGAGTGCAGCTGAGAGCCATGCCGCCAATCTGGCGGACAAGCTGGTGCCGTATACGCTGGTCGGCAGTGCGCTCAGCTACGCACTGACCCGCAATGTCACCCGTGCACTGTCCGTGCTGATGGTTGATTTCTCCTGTGCGCTCAAGCTGGCTATGCCGCTGGCGGTTCTGTCCGCCATGCGTGAGGCAAGCATGTATCATATCACGGTCAAGGGCGGCAAGTTCCTCGAGGCTGTCGCGCAGGCAGATACCATTGTATTTGACAAGACCGGCACACTGACGCATGCCTGCCCGGTGGTTGCCAGGGTTATTCCGTTCGGCGGCCGCACCGAGGATGACATGCTGCGCGTTGCAGCATGCCTGGAGGAGCATTTCCCACACTCCATGGCGAACGCCGTGGTCCGCGCTGCGCGTGAGCGCAATCTGGCGCACGAGGAAATGCACTCGCAGGTTGAGTATATCGTAGCGCACGGCATTTCCAGCATGGTTGAAAACAAGAAGGTCGTTATAGGCAGTGCACACTTTATCTTCGAGGATGAAAAGTGTACGGTTCCGGCCGGTGAGCAGGAGAAGTATGATGCACTCCCGCCCGAGTTCTCGCACCTGTATCTGGCCATCGGCGGTGAGCTGGCGGCTGTTATCTGCATCGCGGATCCGCTCCGTCCGGAGGCCCGCGATGTGATGAAGGCGCTGCGCGCCCTCGGCATCAAGCGCACAGTCATGCTGACCGGCGACAGTGAGCGCACGGCAGCGGCTATCGCGGCTGAGGTCGGCGTGGACGACTACCGCGCTGAGGTTCTGCCGGAGGACAAGGCGAACTTTGTCGAGCAGGAACGCGCGGCGGGCCATACGGTTATCATGCTCGGCGACGGTATCAACGATTCTCCGGCGCTGTCGGCGGCTAACGTTGGCGTAGCCATCAGTGACGGCGCTGCCATCGCCCGTGAGATTGCGGACATCACCATCGCAGCGGAGAATCTGTTTGAGCTGGTTGCGCTGCGCCGTATCGCACAGGGTCTGATGAGCCGCATCAACTCCAATTACCGTTTTGTAATCGGCTTTAACGGTTCGCTGATCGGTCTGGGCGTTGCCGGCGTGCTGGCTCCCGCAACCTCTGCGATGATGCACAACCTGTCTACGCTGGGCATCAGCCTGCGCAGCATGACCAATCTGATCGATTCTTCCGAGACGACCCGTCTGCTGGAGAACCGCTAATTTAGAGTGAAAGTTTGAGAGTGGAGAGTGAAGCGCTTTCCACTCTTTCTTTTCAGTCATAGCAAAACCCCGTCTTTGACGGGGGGGTGAGGCTGTCGAAAAACTATCGTTTTTCGAGCAGCCTCTCGATCGAAACCACGCTTTCGATCGAATGCTGAAGAAAAACTGCGTCCTCCGGACACATTTTTTCTTCCCTTGTATAAAAACCGAGGTACACAAGGTGAATTGCCGCATAGCGGCAAGAGAGGGGGGTCTGGACCACGCCCCCGGTTTTTATGAATTTGCTGCGCAAATTCTATTTTATGCGTGCTGTCGCACGAAGCACAAAATAGAAATTTGACTTTTTCGACAAGCTGCCCCCGTCTTTGACGGGGGGTTGTGTTTCTATAACTGTTTGAAAAACTGTATTTTTACTTCTGCTGCCACGCCATTCCATAATCTTTTTCTCCGGTAGCTTCATCCAGGCCGCTGTACTGAATTTCAAATCCTTCTCTTTGATAAAAAGATATTGCTGGTGTGTTTTTTTGATATACATTCAAAATCAGTTTGCTTCTTGTATTCTTTACATAATTCAGCAGTATTTTACCAATACTCTGCGACTGCATTGCCTCAGAAACAAAAATGCCTTCAATATATTCGCCATTCAGCCCGATAAATCCTTGTATCTTCTGATTGTCCTCATAGACATAGACAGTTGCCTGCAACAGCAGTTCTTTCACAAGCTCCAAATTGCTTTTCCAATATTGGGCAGGGATAAAATAATGTGCCTTTATATTGGTATCCAACCATATATCGGCAACTTGATTGATATCTGCTTTTCGTAATTCTCTAATCATAGCGGGGGACTCTCCTGCAAATTTGATTGTTACACAATAGAAGGTAATGTCAGATACGTTACCGGATGTGGAAACGTAAACAGCGGGCGCTGTTCGCCGCTGGCGTTGATCAGCGTGAGGGACAGCGTGCGCAGGTCATTCGTCGGCAGCGGCACAAGCTGTGTCCACTCGGTGCGGATAAACCGGTTCGGACCGGTTTCGGTCAGCGTGTAAGTTCCATTATGGTATGCAAGGAACAGGGGCTGTCCCAGAGTAGGCTGCATTTCCAGAGAAATGGAAGCATTCCGATCTCGATGGATTGCAAAAAAGCGCGTCAGCAGCGCATACGGCGGCTTGAGTTTATTCTGTCCGGTCAGGCGCAGTGTACCGCAGTCGCGCCAGCGCGGCACGGAACAGATATGCCGGGCGTCCCATTCGGTCACCGGATCAAAAATGTGCTGCCCAATGTTGGAATCGGCCATAAACCATTCGGTGTAGGGGAGACCATAGGCGTTTTCGCCATCTGCGGAAAACAAAACCGAATAGGTGAATTCGTCGGTCTGTCCGCACGGCTGCAGGTGATACTCTGTGCCGTCAAATGTCAGAGAACCGGTTTCACCGTTCGGTGTGCGCAAGGTGAGTGTGCTGGGTTCGTCTGCTTCGGCAAGCTCATACAGTACAGAATCATCTATGACCTCACGGTCGGAGGAGATTGTCAGCGTGTCGAAATCAGCCGCCATAGCGGGATAAGCACATAGAACCAGCGCCAAAACGGCAGATAACAGGCGTTTTTTCATATAATCGTCTCCTTGGATGCTGCTTTATCTGCAATCACTTTCTTTTCGCTTTCTAATTCCTTATTTTCCTCTCCAATAATTTCCTTGTTTGATCAAACTGGAATTGGTCAAGCTTTTGACTTAGGGCAATACCGCATAATTGAACAAGAGTGATTTGCGAGTAAATTTTGCGTACTGACGAGGCGCAGTTTTGCGGTAATACTTGATGTATTACCGTGAAACTGCAACAAAGTCAGGGCACAAAATTTCCGCAAAGCACCGCCGCTTTAATTGTGCGGTGTTGCCTTAGAGCATTTCCAAGTTACAAATGCAAGAATACCGCAGATTACAGCAACTCCGATGCATACGGCTCTCGCAATATTGCTCAAATCCAAGAAGCCACTTCCTGAACCTGTAATAGCACAGGCGATTGCTAAAATGGTTATGAGAGTAAAAACAATACTAATCACTTTCAGAATGACACCTTTTTCCATGCAATCACGCTCCTTTATCAAATCCTAATTTATCATTCTACTGTGACTTCACTATACCATGAATGCGTCCGAAACACAATCACCCATTGACACCACCGATATTCCGATAGATAATATAGGCAATAGGAAAGCTTTACGCAAGAAGGGAAGTGCTTCAACGAATGAAACGCAGCTACGAGATGGACCTGTGCAGCGGTCCGCTGCTGAGCAAAATCCTGCTGTTTTCGCTGCCGCTGATTCTTTCGGGTGTGCTGCAGCTGCTGTTCAACGCGACCGACATTGTCGTAGTCGGCAAATTTGCGGGCAGCAATGCGATGGCGGCGGTCGGCTCGACCACCTCGCTGTTCAACCTGCTGGTCAACTCATTCATCGGTATTTCGGTCGGTGCGAACGTGCTTGTCGCGCGGCATTACGGCGAGCGGGATTACGACGGTGTGCAGCAGACCATCCAGACGGCGCTGCTCACCGGCTTAATTGGCGGCACGATACTGATCGTGCTCGGCGTTGTGCTCGCACGTCCCATGCTGACGCTGATGGCCACACCGGACGAGGTTATTGACCAGGCTGTGCTGTACATGCAGGTGTACTTCATCGGCATGCCGGCAACCATGATCTACAACTTCGGTGCCGCCGTACTGCGTGCTGTGGGCGATACCCGGCGTCCGCTGTACTTCCTGATGGCGGCCGGCGTGATGAACGTCCTCGGCGACCTGCTGTTTGTGTGCATCCTCGGCATGGGTGTCGCCGGAACGGCTATCGCCACCGTGCTCAGCCAGTGCGTTTCGGCGGGCCTAACCGTGCTGTGCCTTGTCAAAACGGATGGTATGTGCCATCTCGACCTGCGCCGTCTGCACTTCCGCGCGGATAAATTCGCCCGCATCATGCAGATCGGTCTGCCGGCCGGTATGCAGAGCGTTATCTTCAATATCTCGAACGTACTCATTCAGTCCTCGGTCAACAGCTTCGGCGCAGTAACGGTTGCGGGCAACACGGCAGCCGCCAACATTGAGGGCTTTGTGTACATTTCGATGAATGCGCTCTATCAGACCTCCATCAGCTTCACCAGTCAGAATCTCGGTGCAAAGAATTATCACCGCATCGACCAGACACTCGTGCGCTGCATGTGCATCGTCACACTGATCGGTCTGGTGCTCGGCAACGGCGCACATCTGTTCGGCAATCATCTGCTGCACATCTACTCGGATGATCTGGAGGTCATCTCGTTCGGTATGCAGCGCCTGTCGGTCATCAGCGTCACCTACTGCCTGTGCGGCATGATGGATGTGCTCGCGGGCACAATACGCGGTCTGGGCTATTCCATGCTGCCAATGATCGTCTCGCTGATTGGCGCATGTGTGTTCCGTATCATCTGGATTTTTACGGTCTTTCGCGTGCAGCATACGCTGTTCATCCTGTATGCGTCCTACCCGATCTCGTGGATACTGACCATCCTGGCGCACTTTGTGTGCTACCTGATCGTGCGGAAAAAGGTTTTCCGGCCGCAGGAGATATAAGCGCGCGTTTTTCTCCGGAAAACGGTTGTAATTGACGGTTAAATATAGTATAATACTCGTGCAATGCGGGAATTTCCCGCGCAATAAGTAAATAAGCGAACAGTCGGTGCCGCTGTCTGTAAAGGAGCAGCGGGTAAAAGGGAAGCAGGTGCAAATCCTGCACGATCTCGTCACTGTAAGCGGGGAATGGACTGCCATTTACGTCACTGATATTACGGTATCGGGAAGGCGGCAGTTCTAAGGCAACATCGCATGATGAAAGCTGCGGCGCTTTGCGGAAACTTTGTGTCCTGACTTCGTTGTGATTTCACGGTAATACATCAAATATTACCGCAAAACCACGCCTTGTCAGTACGCAGAATTTACTTGCAAATCGCTCTTGTTCAATTATGCGGTATTGCCTTAAGAGCCGCAAGTCAGGAAACCTGCCGGTCTGTTGGTACGGGAAGCTGCTTCCGGGTCACGAGTTATTGATTGTACTGATACCGCATGATTTTTGATTCAAGCAGTCCCTTTCATCATATATTGATGGGGGGACTGTGTGTTTTCCGTACCCTTTTTCTTTCAAAGTGTGCGCTTTCGCTTTGCAGGCAAAACGAAGGAGGAAAACCATGAGCAAAGTAAGCAAACTGAAGAAGCTCGGCATTATGCTGATCGTTTCCGGCATGCTGATGTCCATGCTGACCGCTTGCGGCGGCAGCAAGACCGCAGATGCGGATGACACGAAGGACAATAACACCACTGCACAGACTGATGCGCAGGATCAGACCGATCCGGACGAAAACTATGAAACGGGTGACGCTTCCTTGGACGATCCGCTGAATCAGGATGAAATTGGCGATACCGAGCTGCTCGTAGTCAGCTTCGGCACCAGCTATAACGACAGCCGCCGTGAGACCATCGGCGCCATCGAGAAGGCGATGCAGAAGGCGTTCCCGGATTACGCGGTACGCCGCGGCTTCACCAGCCAGATCATCATCGACCATGTAAACAAGCGTGACGGCGAGAAGATCGACAACGTAACCGAGGCACTGGACCGCGCCGTAGACAACAAGGTAAAGACCCTGGTTGTTCAGCCGACCCATCTGATGAACGGTCTGGAGTACAACGACCTTAAGGATGAGCTGGCAGGCTATTCGGATTCCTTCGAGAAGATCGTGCTCGGTGATCCGCTGCTGACCTCTGATGATGACTTCCAGAAGGTTATGAATGCCATCGTAGACGCAACCAAGGAGTACGACGACGGCGAGACCGCAATCTGCTTCATGGGTCACGGCACCGAGGCGGATTCCAACAGCGTTTACACCAAGATGCAGGAGACTCTCAAGGCCGCAGGCTACGATAACTACTTTGTCGGCACTGTTGAGGCAACTCCGTCCCTTGATGACGTAATCGCAGCCGTTAAGGCAGGCGGCTATAAGAAGGTTGTTCTGCGTCCGCTGATGATCGTTGCAGGCGACCACGCCAATAACGATATGGCAGGCGACGAGGACGGCTCCTGGAAGACCGAGTTTGAGAAGGCAGGCTTCGAGGTAACCACCGTAGTTGAGGGCCTTGGCTCTGTGCAGGCAATCCAGGATCTGTTTGTTGCACACGCACAGGCAGCGATTGATTCCCTGAAGTAAATCAAGTAAACAGCAGGGTCCGGACCGTGGAATGCGGACGGACCCTGTTTTTGTGGAAATTTTGATTGTCGATTTCGGTGTGCAGAATTGAGAATTGAAAATGGAGAATTATACCCAGAGTGAAGCGTTGAGAGTGAAGAGAACGTGATAGGCGTAATTCGCAGGTGCCGTCTGTAATATCCAGATTAACGATTTGTGCGGCACGGTTATCCCCCAGGGAACCTTCTCTTACCCTTCGGGCAATGCACCTTGTGCCCCTGCCGGGTAGGCAAGATTCCGTTCGCTTCTCAAGCGCAAATGCCCCGAATGGCAGCCATTCATCAAAATCCCGTTTTTATATCGCAAAACAAAGGAGAAGCCACAATGAAGAACAAAAAAGCACTGTTAAGCGCCGTATTTGCGGCATTCATGCTCCTGTCCGCCTGCGGCGGCAGCACCCAGAAGGACACCTCCTCGCAGGACAGCAGCACCACCTCTCAGGTCGCTTCTGCGTCCGATATGGCCGGTGTCGAGGACGTTGTTGAGGACGGTATGACGCCGATCACCGGCGACAAAGTGAAGGACGGTACCTACGATGTAACCGTCGATTCCAGCTCCAACATGTTCAATGTTACCGCATGTGAGCTGACCGTCAAGAACGGCGAAATGACCGCCAAGATGCACATGGGCGGTACCGGTTATCTGTACGTCTATATGGGCACCGGCGAGGAGGCTGCCGCTGCCGCTGAAGCCGACTACATTCCGTTTACCGAGGAAGCCGACGGCACACACAGCTTTACCGTTCCGGTTAAGGCGCTCGATGAGGGCATTGACTGCGCAGCCTTCAGCAAGAAGAAGGAGAAGTGGTACGACCGCACTCTGGTGTTCCGTGCGGACTCTTTGCCGGCAGACGCACTGGCAGACGGCGTAATGACCACCGCTGAGAGTCTGTCCCTCGCAGACGGCACCTACACCGCTGACGTAACGCTTTCCGGCGGCTCCGGCCGTGCAAGCGTGGAATCTCCCGCAGCGCTGACCGTTTCGGGCGGCAAGGTGACGGCTAAGATCATCTGGAGCAGCAAAAACTACGATTACATGAAGGTGAACGACGAAAAGTACGATGCTGTGATCGAAAATGAGCACTCCACGTTTGAAATTCCGGTTGCGGGCTTTGACTGGGCGATGCCGGTCGTAGCCGACACTACCGCAATGAGTGAGCCGCACGAGATCGAGTACACGCTGCGTTTTGACTCTGCGTCCATCGCTCCGGCAGCAAAATGAGAAGAATTACAGCATGGTGCCTGAGTGCGGCACTGCTGCTCGGCGGTCTGTCCGGCTGCGGAACTGCCCGGCAATCGACCGCACAGACGCAGGCGGCGGTCTCGTGGAGCGACATGCAGCCGACCGACAGCGTGGATTTGGAGTATGCCGAGTGCTTCTCGGTCGATCACTATGACGGCGGCTATTCGCTCATTACCGTGAAGGACGACGCACGTTATCTGGTCGTTCCGGAAACTGCGTCCGTGCCGGACGGTCTGGACGCGGATATTACGGTGCTGCAGCAGCCGCTGGACAGCATTTATCTGGTTTCCTCAAGTGTCATGGACCAGTTCGTTGCACTGGATGCGCTGGACAGCATTTCACTGTCCGGCACCAGGCAGGACGGTTGGTACATCGACGAGGCCAAGCAGGCGATGGCGGACGGAAAAATCGTCTACGCGGGCAAGTACAGCGCGCCGGATTACGAGACCATCTACTCCGCTGACTGCAATCTTGCTATTGAGAACACCATGATCTACCATACGCCTGAGGTAAAGGAGCAGCTCGAAAAGCTGGGTATTCCGGTGTTTGTCGAGCGTTCCAGCTACGAGCCGCACGCACTCGGCCGCATGGAATGGATCAAGGTGTACGGCACGCTGCTCGGCTGCGAGGACAAGGCGGAAAAGCTGTTTGCGGATAAGGTGGACGGCATTGTGGACATCCTGCAGAAGCCGGCAGCCGGCAAGACGGTTTCGTTCTTTTACATCACGTCAAACGGTGCGGTCAATGTTCGCAAATCCACGGATTATATCGCGGAGATGCTCAGTCTGGCAGGAGGAAAGTACATTTTTGATGACCTGACGGACGATACGGCAAAGTCCACCGTCAATATGCAGATGGAAAGCTTTTACGCCGGAGCCAGGGACGCGGATGTGATGATCTACAACGCCACCATCGACAGTGAGCTGCAGACGCTTGACCAGCTGTTGAAAAAAAGTACGCTGCTTGCGGACTTCAAGGCCGTGAAAACCGGCAATGTGTGGTGTACGGAGAAGAACTTGTACCAGTCCACAATGGAGCTGGACGAGCTGATCCGCGACTTCCATACCGTCATTGCAGACGGCGATCCGTCCACCCTGAAATACTTACACAAACTGTCCTGAAAGGAGAGGATTTCCCATGAAACCGCAGCCTAAAATGCGTTATGCGGGCGCGTTTGCCGTGCTTCTAGCACTGCTGGCCGTGCTGTTCGTGTGGAATGTCAACTCGGGCAGCCTGCACCTGTCCGTCCGAGAGGTCGCGCAGATTCTGCTGACGCACAGCGGCGACAATGCGGTCATCGTGTGGGAGATTCGCCTGCCGCGTATCTTCGCGGCCATCCTGCTCGGCGGTGCGCTGTCTGTCTCCGGCTTTCTGCTGCAGACCTTTTTCGCCAACCCGATCGCGGGACCGTTCGTGCTGGGTATTTCCTCGGGCGCCAAGCTGACGGTTGCGCTGACGATGATAGGCGCGCTGTCCTGCGGGCGCGTGCTCGGCTCTGCTGTCATGATAACAGCTGCCTTTGCGGGAGCCATGCTCTCGATGGGCTTTGTGCTGCTCATCGCGCAGCGCGTGCGGCAGATGCCGCTGTTGGTCGTGAGCGGCGTGATGATCGGCTATATCTGCTCGGCGGTGACGGATTTCGTCATTACCTTTGCTGAGGATTCCAATATTGTCAACCTGCATAACTGGTCGATGGGCAGCTTTTCGGGCATTTCCTGGGACAATATCCGCGTGATGACGCCGGTCGTGCTCGCGGCGCTCGTGTGCGTGTTCCTGCTGTCCAAGCCGATCGGCGCGTACCAGCTCGGAGAGGGGTATGCCCGCAGTATGGGCGTCAACATCACCGCGTTCCGTGTGGTGCTGATCCTGCTGTCGAGCGTGCTCTCGGCGTGTGTAGCGGCGTTCGCCGGACCGATCTCGTTCGTCGGCATCGCGGTTCCGCATCTTGCGAAAAGCCTGTTCGGCACGGCAAAACCGATACTGATGATACCGGCGTGCTTTCTCGGCGGTGCGGGATTCTGCCTGCTGTGCGATCTCATCGCGCGGACGGTGTTTGCACCGACGGAGCTGAGTATCAGCACCGTGACAGCCCTGTTTGGTGCGCCGGTCGTCATTTATATTATGGTGCATCGGAAGTCCTCCAGAGGGTGAGTCTGCGTCCTCACGCAGAGGGAGTGGGAGCCAACCCTTGGCTTGGGGACCAAAAGGATAGACACCAAGGTTTCTATCCTCTTGGAACTCCAGTTTCCTATTGTTAGATAGTCTGGCGCATACCAGAGACCGGCGACCGCTTCGAAAAGGGGGAACGGCAGACGATTTTTCCTATCGTAGGGGAGCACAGTGTGCTCCCATGTCGAAACCCATACGCAGTGCCAGATTCCTTGCTGCTACACAGGCGGTTCAATCAGCGCAGG
Organism: Butyricicoccus sp. AM05-1; assembly: GCF_003474415.1. NCBI lineage: Bacteria > Bacillati > Bacillota > Clostridia > Eubacteriales > Butyricicoccaceae > Butyricicoccus > Butyricicoccus sp. AM05-1. Next base: position 57,139 of record NZ_QUDG01000006.1, read on the forward strand.
CGCGGCATGACAGTGCCGCGCAAGTCGTTAGCCTGGAGTATATAGACAGCACCTGCGGATTTATTGGTTTGGTATAATCTATCTGCGCAGGTGTTGTCTGGAATAACGCGTAAAAGAGTTGCGCGACACGGGCATGTCGCGCCCAGCGTAGAGTAGCCCGCATGTGTAGCAGTATGTTATCTGTGAACTGCGAAAAGACGGAGAAAGACACGCAAAAGTAACCCGACTGCCATTCCCTAATAGTCTCAGCTCTGCAAATTTCGCCGTGCTATCCCAAAAGGAAACGGGATTCATAAGGGTGGAAACCTTGGTGTCCACCCTTATGCCCTTCGCTGTGGGCACGGCACCCCTGCCGGGTAGGCAAGATTCTCTTGCTTCGTAAGCAATCATGTTAAAGAAGAAGGTACAAAATGTCCCATCCTTTTGTCGAAACAAAAGAAATGACCGTCGGCTACCGCGGTGTGCCGCTCATCCGAGACATCGCCCTGAGTGTTCACCGCGGTGAGATTTTAACGCTCATCGGCCCGAACGGCTCGGGTAAATCGACAATCCTCAAAAGCCTCATTCGTCAGCTGGCGCTCATCGGCGGTACGGTGTATCTGGACGGCAAATCGCTGCAGGCCCTGCCCGAGCGTGACCTTGCGCGCACGATGTCCGTGCTGCTCACCGAGCATGTGCGGCCGGAGTTGATGACCTGCTGGGATGTGGCGGCCGCAGGCCGCTATCCGTACACCGGACGGCTGGGTCTGCTCAGTGACGAGGACCGCGTCAAGGTGGACGAGGCGCTTGCGCTTGTCGGCGCGGATGAACTTGCCGACCGCGATTTTTCCTGCATCAGCGATGGCCAGCGGCAGCGTGTGCTGCTGGCCCGCGCCATCTGCCAGGAGCCGGAGGTCATTGTGCTCGATGAGCCCACCTCCTTCCTCGACATTCGCTACAAGCTGGAACTGCTGACCGTGCTCAAGCAGCTGGTGCGCGAAAAGCAGGTAGCGGTCATTCTCTCGCTGCATGAGATTGATCTGGCGCAGAAGCTATCCGATCGGCTCATCTGCGTTCACAACGGCAGAATTGAGCGCTGCGGTACGCCGGAGCAGGTATTCACCGGCGATTACATCCGCACCCTGTATGACCTCGAGCGCGGCACTTATAACGAGCAGTTCGGCAGTCTGGAGCTCGAGCGGGTGACAGGCGAGCCGCGCGTGTTCGTTATCGGCGGCGGCGGAAGCGGAACGGCACTGTACCGCAGACTGCAGCGGCGCGGCATTCCATTCGCGGCAGGCGTTCTGCCGGAGAACGATGTAGAGCTGCCGACGGCTCGTGCTCTGGCGGTCGAGACCGTCACCGAGCGGGCGTATCAGCCAATCGGCGAGGACGCTTACGCGCGTGCGCAGGCGCTTGTACGGCAGTGCGGAAATGCGGTCTGCTGTCTGGATTTGTTTGGTCCGGTCAACGAAAAAAACCGCGTGCTGCGCGACTGGGCGCAGCAGGAGGGGCTGCTGCGGAGCAAATCGAAATTGGAAGATATTACATGATAATCGCCTGAAATGTTGCTCAAAACGCAATGTTGTGGTAAAATAGCCAATAATGCCAATGGTGACAGGGAAGGTTTCGCCCGGTCACCGGTGAGAGACAACCACTTTGTCACAGGAAAGCGATAACATGGCAAGAAAGCAACAAAAACGACATAACAGAGGCAGCTATCGGCGGAAATCCGCCCATGCACATCGCAGTACGCGGCATATGCAGCCGGTAAGAACGCAGAAAACAGTCAGACGCTGTCTGCCTGAGGCGGAAGTGCGCCGCAGACAGCGGGCACGCCGTCGGCAGTTTGCACTGCTCGGGCTGGCAGTCCTGCTCGTTGTGCTTATTTTCGCCTTTCGGCATTTGATCAGCGCACCGCAGCAGAGCGGCGCGGACGGTGATACCGGCAATTCCGGCACGAGTGCAACCGAGGAGGTCAAGCAGGTAGCCAAGGCAGTGAATGTCTATCAGTCGGTTATGTACTATCAGCCGGTGGTGCAGAAATACGCCGAACAGAACGGCATTCCGGAGTACACGGATGTACTGCTGGCTATCATGCAGGTGGAGAGCGGCGGCAAGCTGACCGATATCATGCAGTCCTCCGGCAGCGCGGGTCTGCCGAACGATTCACTCGAGGAGGAGAGCTCGATCCGGCAGGGATGCACCTATTTTGCACACCTGCTGCGCAAGGGTAAATCGCTGGACTGTGATCTGGACTGCATCATTCAGGCGTATAATTACGGCAGCGGTTTCCTCGATTACGCAGCCAAGTTCAACGGCGTTTACAGCACCGAGTTGGCGGAAAAGTTCGCGGAGGAGCAGTCCGGCGGCAACACTGTCCAGTACGACAATCCGATGGCGGTGAAGGAAAACGGTGGCTGGCGCTATGCCTACGGCAATATGTTCTATGCCCGTCTGGTTAAGCAGTATTTGATCGAGTGATCGTATTTTGCGTTCTGTTTGGACAAAACTACTTGACAAACCGTCTGCAAAAGGCTATACTTATCCCACAGCTTAGATTATTTATAAAACCGTAGGAAAAGGAGGAAATCACCGTGCGTGCAGTTCGAATGGAAATGTGCATGATGTGTGGTTCTGCTCGTTTTTCTGCGAAGCAGCCGTAAGGCTGAAACGCATAGGCGGGCCGCTTTTCATGCGGCTGATACAGAAAACGGGCGGAAAGCAGAAACCTGCTTTCCGCTTTTCTTTTGAAAATGTAAGGAGGAATGAATGTGGCACAGGATGTGATCGTCCGGATTCAGGGCCTGAACAAGACCTTTCGCGGCAGAGCCGGAACGGTAGTTGCGCTGAACGGTATCGACCTTGATATCTATCGCGGCGAGATTTTCGGCATTATCGGTCTTTCGGGCGCAGGCAAGTCCACACTGGTACGCTGTATCAACTTTTTGGAGAAGCCCACCGAGGGCACGGTAACGGTGGACGGAGAGGAACTCGGCAGACTGAGCAAAAAGCAGCTGCTCGAGGCTCGCCGGTCGATGGGTATGATCTTCCAGCAGTTCAACCTGCTGCAGCAGAGAACCGCACTGCAGAATATCTGTTTTCCGCTGGAGATTGCGGGAACCGGCAAAGCAGATGCGGAAAAACGGGCGCGTGAGCTGCTCGAGATCGTCGGTCTGTCAGACCGAGCGGATAACTATCCGAGCCAGCTGTCCGGCGGTCAGCAGCAGCGTGTGGCGATTGCACGAGCACTTGCGACCAACCCGAAAATCCTGCTGTGCGACGAGGCGACAAGCGCACTCGACCCGACGACAACGCGCTCCATTCTCGCGCTGCTCAAGGAGATCAACAAGACGCTCGGCATCACCATCATCGTTATCACGCATGAGATGGCGGTCATCGAGGAGATCTGCCAGAGAGTTGCGATCATTGATTCCAGCCGTATTGCCGAGGTCGGCACGGTGGACGAGGTGTTCACCCGACCGAAATCCGCAATGGCCAAGCAGCTTATCTATCCGGACGGTAAACGCAATTCTCTTGCGACCGGCAAGCGGTATTGCCGCATTGTGTTTGACGGCAATTCGTCGTTCGAGCCGGTGGTATCCAACATGGTGCTCGAGTGCAAGGCGCCGGTCAATATTATGTTCGCGGACACCAAGAACATGGATGGCAAGGCTTACGGTCAGATGATCCTGCAGCTTCCCGAGGACGAACGCGCGGCAAAACGCGCACTGGCGTACCTCGAAACCCAGAACGTACACGCAGAGGAGGTAGCCGATTATGCTTCCGTTTAATGTTTGGGCGCAGAGCCTTTGGGAAACCCTGTATATGGTCATTGTTTCGACCGTTATCTCGTATGCGATCGGTCTGCCGCTCGGTCTGACGCTGGTTGTTACCGATAAGGGCGGCATCCGTCCGATGCCGGTCGTCAACACGGTTCTGGGCGTGGTTGTCAATATCATGCGCTCTATCCCGTTCCTGATTCTTGCCGTTATGATTACACCGATTACGCGCGCGATTGTCGGCAAGGCCATCGGCACCACTGCGATGATCGTTCCGCTGACCTTTGCGGCAGCACCGTATGTAGCCCGCATGGTCGAATCCTCCATCAAGGAGGTGCCGTTTGGTGTGATCGAAGCCGCACAGTCCATGGGTGCAAGCCCGTGGCAGATCGTGTGGAAGGTGCTCGTGCCGGAGGCAAAGCCGTCCCTGATGGTTGGCGGCGCAATCTCGGTCGTTACCATCCTCGGATATTCCGCGATGGCAGGCTTTATCGGCGGCGGCGGTCTGGGTACCGTAGCCGTAAACTACGGCTATAACCGCTATAATTTCCCGATCATGCTGATAGCGGTTATCATTATCGTCATCGTTGTTCAAATTTTCCAGGAGGTCGGCATGCGCCTTGCACACCATCTGGATAAGAGAAACAGATAATCGTTTTTCATTCTCAATTTTATTTTGTTATCATTAAAAATGATATATATCAGAAAAGGAGCGAATTCCAATGAAGAAGACAATCGCAGCAATTCTGGCAGGCGCCCTGTGCCTGACCGCACTGACCGCTTGCGGCGGCAGCAAGACCGACAGCGCTGCAGCTGACAACAGCAGCGCAGCAGGCGACGACAAGACGATCACCGTTGGCGCTACCCCGACTCCGCACGCAGAGATCCTGAATGCGGCAAAGGACGCACTCAAGGCTGAGGGCTACACCCTGAATGTTGTTGAGTTCACCGACTATGTGCAGCCGAACACCGCACTGGTTGACGGTGATCTGGATGCAAACTACTTCCAGCACACTCCGTACCTGAACAACTTCAACAAGGAGAACGGCACGGATCTGGCTGCTGCATTCGATATGCACTACGAGCCGTTCGGCATTTACGCCGGTAAGACCGCTTCCATCGAGGAGCTGAAGGACGGCGCTTCCATTGCCATCCCGAACGACGGCTCCAACGAGACCCGCGCACTGCTTCTGCTGCAGGATGCCGGTCTGATCAAGCTGAAGGACGGCATTGACCCGACCTCCGACGCTACTAAGCTGGATATCACCGAGAACCCGAAGAACCTGGACATCCAGGAGATCGCTGCTGAGCAGCTGCCGCGTTCTCTGGCAGACGTTGACCTTGCTGTTATCAACGGCAACTATGCACTGCAGGCAGACCTGAACGCCGCTGAGGACTCCCTCATCACCGAGAACCCGGACTACGCTAAGGTCTATGTAAACGTAGTTGCTTGCCGTTCCGGTGAGGAGAACAGCGACAAGATTCAGGCGCTGAAAAAGGCGCTGCAGAGCGACGACGTTAAGAAGTACGTTGACGAGACCTATAAGGGTGCAGTCGTAACCGTATTCTAACTTCGATCACGACCACGCTCGTGATCGAGGAGGACATGCCGAGCAATAGCTCGGACATGTCTGGGGCGGGATTCTGCGCGTCCGCTTTGCGGGCACACAGAATCCCTTACTTGTATAAAATCCCACGCACATGTCGCGGGATTTTATGAAAAGAGGCGGCATAGACCGCCTTTTTCTATTATATGCGCGCTTACGCGCTGTCCGCTGCGGCGGAGCCAATGGCTCGGATTTCTGGACGAAATCCTGCCATGCGGGTGCGGCTTGCAAGCAAGCCGGAATAAAAAGAAAACCGAGGCGGATGCCTCGGTTTTTGTTTTGCCTGTTACTGTACATTCAGCGTAAACGCCGGATTTTCGGCGGCCGCGTCCGCCAGCACGCGGAGCACCAGCTCGCCGTAATTGCCGAGATGCGCGACCAGCATCTCCGGGTGCCGCAGCGTGAGCCGCGCCGCCGGATAGGCGGTCAGCAGGTCGTACAGCGCGTCCAGATTGCGGCCGTAGTCGGCAGGAAAGCCGCACACCTTGGTCAGCACATCGTGCAGCTGCTCGCGCGTGTACAGCGTTTCCGCGTCCAGAAGCAGTTCTTTCATTCTCATTTCCCCCGAAATTGAATTATTGTAAAAGCTATTCTGTGATTTCCTCGAAACTTTCGTAATGGTCGGCGGTGTAGTAGATTCGGCCGTCGTCCGCGTAGACCAGCCGTTCCGCGCCGCGCTTGTCGGCTCCGCGGGTGTTGAGGTCGCACTCGTGATAGCTGCCGTCCGGCAGGGTGCCCTCGTAGTTGCCAAACCGGTCGCCGCCGATCGAGCAGCCGGGTGCATACGGCTCGAGCGAGCCGCCCTGCCAGCCGAGTGCCTGCGCCTGCTTTTTCGTGATGTAGTTGGAGGGTAAGTGCCCGTATTCGGTCAGATAGGCGGAAACCTCGTCCTTGCTGTCGTACTGCCCATCCTCGGTGACGGAAACAGCGGAAGCGCTGTCCGAGGTGATGATGGCGGTCGGTCCGTCCGCACCGCCGATGATGCCGATTTGACCGGCGCAGCCGGTCAGCGTGCCGAACGTCAGCAGCAGGGACAGCCATAAAGCGGTTAATTTTTTCATATTCTGTTACTCCTGTGCCGTAGGATAGAACAGCACGAACAGATCGTGGTACAGATTGCGTCCGTCACCGCTCTTGATGGCGCGCAGCTTGCCGTTGACGAACACATAGCCGTCTGTGTTCACGCCGATCGAGTTGCCGTTCTGGAAGGTCACGGTCAGGCGGTTGGCAGTCAGCTTGTTCTGGCTGGGCTTGATAAAGTGCGGATAGGCGGTGTAGGTCTGCTCACTGAGAAGCTGTATGATAGCGGTTTTCTGGTTGTCGTCGGTTTGCGGTACCTCCACGTCATTCTCGGTGAGGGTGATGGTGGATTGCGGTCCGGTTTCCGCGATGTCGGAAAAGTCCTGGCTGTAAACGTGGGTATAGATCAAACGTCCGGTGGCGAACAGCAGCAGAAGCAGCAGCGTGCCGCAGATGGCCAACACGAGCGAAACGGTTTTTCGCATGGAAAATTAACTCCTTTGGGTTTTATATAAAACAGGTTTTTGATTGTGAACGGTAGGTTTTTTGCCTGAAATCAAGCGGAGAGCTGCGCTCTGCGGAGCGCGGGAGTTCGCCGCGCCCCGCGGCGGGGCAAGAGGGTAGACACCAAGGTTTCTACCCTCTTAACTCCCACTTCCTTTTGGGAGGGTCTGGCGCAGATTACCGACATGTGACCGCCGCGAGATAGGGGAACGGCAGAGGATTTTTTCTACCGTAGGGGAGCACAGTGTGCTCCCATGTCGAAACCTATACGCAGTGCCGGATACCGTTCTGCTACATATGTGGTTTCACCTTGTGTCGCGCCTGCGTTGACCCTCCGACCTGTGTAGCAGTACGTTATCTGTGAACTGCGAACATTTCACGAAACAAACGCAGTGGTAACCCGACTGTCGTTCTCCTGTTTCGGAGCGGTCGCCGCTCTCCGATTTTCGCCAGACTATCTAACAAGGGAAAGGTAGGAGTTCAAAGAGGAAGGAAAACCGCAGGTTGTCCTTCCTTTTTGCCCCCGCGGCGGGTGCCGCGACGTTCCCGCCGCAGCGGCGGCGAATCCCTCGCTGAACCTCAGCGAAAAACCTCCCGCCCGTTAGGGGCGAACACGCTTACGCAGTTCGCATACCCCGCTCAGCAGGTGCAGAAAAATCCGTGCCGAATTGATAAATCAAATTCATCTAATTAAAGCATATCCTAAAAAAACAGCACTGTCAACGCAATAAAAATTACAAAATGTAAACAATTTGTATATGTCAGCGCACTTTGTGGGAATTTGTGCAATAAGGATTGACAACCATCTTCTACTATTGTAGAATATAAGCAATAAAAGGTGTTTTACATTTGTAGAATAGAAGGAGGGTTAGACTATGCGAAACGACAAGCGATTGCCCGATGCGGAGCTGGAGGTCATGCAGACAATCTGGTCTCTGGGCACACAGGTCACGGCGGCCGAGGTGCAGCAGCACGCGGATAAGGATTGGAAAATGACCAGCGTGCTCACGTTCCTGTCCCGCCTGTGCGACAAGGGATTTCTTTCCTGCACGAAGGAGGGACGGCAAAACCTGTACACGCCGCTCGTCAGCGAGGAGGACTACCGTCAGCGCGAGAGCGTCGGTTTTCTGCGCCGGCTGTGCGGCGGCTCGGTGAAAAATCTGGTCGCGAGTCTGTCGGATGCGGGCGCACTGACCGAGCAGGACATCGACGAGCTGCGCGCGTTCCTCGACAGGCAGGCGCACTAAGGAGGGGATCTTATGCTGCAATTCTCGGAAAAACTGCTCAACAATCTGATGCAGATCGGCCTGACCGTATCGTTGGCGGCGCTCGTGCCGCTCATTCTGCGGCGGCTGATGAAAAAACGCTATCCGGCCCGTATGGTATGTGTGGTGTGGGCGATTCTCGCGCTGCGGCTGCTCGTTCCGGTGCAGCTGACACTGCCGCAGGCGCCGGTGCAGGTCATGCCGCGCACCAACTATGTGGTGCAGAGCGACCAGACGGCGTTCCGGCAGGCCGGACTTCCGGTTGTGCAGAACCCAACCCGATGGGTGACGGGCACGCAGGCGCAAACGCTCAGCGCGGCAGATACCGGCACGGTCAAGACCGTGGATATTACCGACATTCTGCTGACGCTGTGGCTGGCCGGTGTTATTTCCTGTATACTCTGGCAGGGGATTGGCTATTACCGGCTGATACGCAGCCTGAAAGGTACGTCCCAACCGGTCGAACGCGCGGATCTGCACACGATTTTGCAGGAGCAGTGCGCCGACCTGGTTATTGACCGGGAAATCCCGCTGCGGATATCCTCGGCGGCGGACTGCCCGATGCTGGCTGGATTTATCCATCCGACGCTGTATTTGCCGGATGAGCGCATTTCCCGGACGGATGCAGTGTTCATTTTCCGCCACGAGCTGACGCATTACAAGCACGGCGATCTGTGGCTCAAGCTGCTGCTTCTGGCGGCGCGCTGTCTGCACTGGTTCAATCCGCTGGTGCATCTGATCGCGCGATTCGCGCAGGAGGACATTGAGGCGGCGTGCGACGACGCGGTTGTTCGCGGACACGATGGCGCGTACCGCAGAGCCTACGGCGAGACCATACTGCGGTCAGCTATCGCGCAGGCGCAAAAGAGAAAGGCTCTGGTGTCCTGCTTCGGTGATGACAAAAAGACGCTCATGCGTCGGTTTGAGGGATTGTTTGACAAGTCGGTCAAAAAACGCGGTGTCGCGCTCGTTGTGATGATCGCGCTGCTGGTCGGTTCGCTCGGCTGCATGATCGCGGTGGGCGATAATGATAAGGGTCTAACGAAAGAGCTGCGTATGCAGCTGGCACAAAAACAGGCGAATGAGTCGGAAAATCTCGGTTATACGGTCAAATTGGACGGAAAAGACACCTATTTAATCACGGATAGAGAGTTTAGCGATAATCCGGGCGAAACCATTCCCGGACGTGTGGTACAAAAGCTGACTTTTGCTAAACAGGATGGAGAGTGGGCCGTATCGAACAGCGAGATTGTGCCGGAAAACGGCCGCGTGACTTCTCTGGATGAATTTAAGCTGTTGTATGAGAATGATCTCGGCTTGCCTGATTTCCTCTCAGGCAGCAATCAGTGGAAGATTGCAGGCGGCTATGATATCAACGACCCGGTAAATGCGGCAGAAGCACTGCTTCGACTTTCCCCGGCGGTAAGTCAGGTTGAGGGCAGCGATGAAGAATCTGCACCCTACAACGACATCCGCAAGGTAACTTTCACGTTTAAGGATAACAGCAAGGTTGTTGTCACGATGGTCAACCAGTTCGGTCAGGGCTGGCTGCCGCAGGACTGGATGGACGGCAGCGGCGTTCGCTCCCGCACCGCGGCGGACCTCGCGCAGCAGTATGCCCGCGGTGTGCTGCACAAGAGTGCGCAGTATATTTTCCCGATTTTGACGCCGGACGGTCAGAAAGACCTTATCGCGCAGCAGATGGCTATGACCGGCGGCGAGCAGTGGACGTGGAAATACGGTCCGTCCTCGCCGTCTGCAACGGATTTCGTGCTTGTACCCATCGATGACGAAAACAGCTGCCGCGTTGTATTCCGTCTGTCGGGCAGCGGCGTGAATGATGCGCGCTCGGCTTACATCGTGCAGACCATCCGCGAGAACAAAAACAGCTCGGTGATCGGCGATATCCGCGAACTCAGTACGGACAGCATGACGCAGAGCGAATTGTTCCGGACGTACTATGCGACCGGTCTGTCGTGGCCGACCGTGCCGCAGTACATCGACAGCATGGATACGCAGATGATAAGAGGCTACGCCGATCCGGCACAGGCGGCTATGCAGTATTTCGGCATGGCGCTGCGCGGCGATTCCTATCTGATGCTGGTGAAGGACACCGAGGTCATCCGGCAGGCGACCGGTTCGTTCGGTGAAGGCGACAGCAATACGGAAACTGCCGTTGTACAGCTGACATTTGGCGATTCCAGCACGCCGGTCAAAGTGCAGCTGGAGAAAACCGCCGCGGGCTACTGGCAGCCGGTCGGCGTGGTGGAGGACATCACCGCCAAGAGCGGGGAGCAGGAGCTCGGCATCGGTGCGAACGCAAGAGGTGCGCTGATAACTGGCAAACTGCCGCCTGAGCTGGCAGTCGGGGATACCATCAAATTTACGTTTGCGAATGAGCCGTCCGGCGGCGTACAGCTCACCAACCGGCTGGTCAATCTGGACGGCACCATGCAGGATGCGCTAATAGATGAGCAGACAGTGCTCACCAAAACCGCTGACGGCTGGACGTACACCGTGCCGGAGAGCATGAGTAAGTCGCTTACCTCCACGGCGGCAGAGCCGTATCTGCACGCACTGGTGCTGGAATACACCGATGCCTGTCACATTCAGCACAAGGCGGCGGCGCTGTACGCCATGCAGAACGGGGAGGCGGCCACCGTCGTACACGGTGACGAAACCCTGACCTCGGTGGCATACCGCAATGATGTGCTGGGCTATACGCTCGAGATGCCGCTTTCGTTCCGTAATACGGTCGGCATCCGCCAGTATGAGGACGGCAGTGTGCATTTCAATATGCTGGATGAGGCAGACAGCAGCTCGGCGCATGACATCTGCATTATGACGCTCGAAGCCCAGCCGACCGCCGCACTCAAGCAGAGTTACGGCGAAAACTGGACGGAAAACTATGCGATGCCGGTCAAGCAGCTTGCCGAGCAGGACGGCCTGACGTATTTCCTCATTTATGCCTCCGATGTGCAGTATGACCCGTCCAACGCGGAGCAGGCTGCCAGGTACAAGGAGCTCTACACGGCGGCACAGGACATCACAGCGGACAATTTCACGCTCGACGACCTGACCGACAAGGATAATACCGCCCGCCGCAGACAGCTTCTTGAGGGTCTCGGCAGACACTATGCTGCCCGGCAGGGCCAGACCGTCCGCGTGTACGTTGATGAGAAAACCAACAGCTGTGAAGTGTTTTTCAGCCGCACCGACTGGGAAACCGGCTATAAGACTTACGCCGCTGACCGCGTGACGTTTAAGGACGTAACGACCGCCGAGCCGACATCGGTCGAGCACCTCGCGGATTCCGCACAGGGCCTGACCGCCGCGCAGTTCGACCTGCTGTACGGCACGCTTGACCTTCCGGTCTATGCCGATGATGAGCTGGCAAATCTGCAAAGAGTATTGCAGAAAGATCAGATACCGGAACAGGGAGCCGCATTTTTCCTTGGTTTAGGTGATATGTACGGCATATTTGACGGTGATTCTGTGAAGATTTACGGCGATAATAACGAATTTGCATCGCTGACCTATCAGTTTACCGACCCGAATACCGGTAAAGAAAACGGCAAATACATCAAGCTGACCATGCACAAGGCAACAGCCGACAGCAGTCTGCCCGCACTGTGGATGCCGTATAGCTACGAGTTGTATACAGCCTAATCCGGCGGTGCTGAGCATAATAACCAATAAAACCTCTGGGCGGCGCTGTTACGCCGCCCTTTGCGTTGAGTAGCCGATATGTGCAGCAGTAGGGTAGGCAAGACCCGTTCGCTTCTCAAGCAGCAACCTCCTGTTCAACAAAAATTGAAAACCCATGATTTTGTTCACACAACGAACAAACACCGGCGGTATACTTGCGGTATTATAAAGAATGTAAGGTGGAATTATATTGTCTACTATTTTAATCGCAGACGATGAGGCGCGTATCCGTCGTCTGGTCAGCGACTTTCTCAAGCGGGACGGTCATACCATCGTCGAAGCCGCCGATGGAAAGGAAGCGCTGAATATTCTGGAGAACCGCCGTCCGGGACTGGATATGGCCATTCTGGACGTGATGATGCCGGGGATGGACGGCTTTGAAGTCCTGCGGGAGCTGCGCGAGCAGGAGCACGGCGAAACCCACCTGCCGGTTATGCTGCTCACCGCCCGTGCCGAGGACGCAGATCAGGTGCGCGGCCTGGAAGGCGGTGCGGACGATTACGTCACCAAGCCGTTTTCGCCGATCGTGCTGGCGGCCCGCGTGCGCACACTGCTCAAACGAGAAGGCCGCGCCGGTGCACCGCTCGAACAGCTTGGCAAGCTGTCGGTCAATGAGCTGCGCCGTGAGGTCATGGTGGAGAACAAGCCGATCGACCTGACCCCCAAGGAGTACGAGCTGCTTATCTACTTCAAGAACAATCGTGCGATTGCGCTGTCGCGTGAGAGTATCCTCAATGCAGTCTGGGGTTACGATTACTTCGGCGACCTGCGTACCGTGGATACGCACGTTAAAAAGCTGCGCGCCAAGCTCGGGGAGTGCGGCACCATGATCGAAACCGTGCGCGGCTACGGTTACCGCTTTGAGGTATGAAGCTGAAGCATCGGTCAATCCGGTTTACGTTTTTTGCTGCGATCAGCATTATCGCGTTGGTGTTTATCGGTATTCTTGTGCTGCTCAACGTGTTTTTCTATCAGGATTACTATATGATGACACGCCGGAGCGAGCTGCGTGATGCCTACGGCAGCATCTGTACCAGCTACGCGAGTGATTCCTCGGATGTTGCCGCGCTGCTGGACAGCTATGAGAGCCGCAGTGCCATTCGTCTGGCAGTGGTGACCGATAACGGCGATGTGATTACCTCGTCTGCCATGCAGGAGGGTGACGTAGGGTTTGATTTTGGGCACATGGAGCAGAAGTTCCGCAGCTTTGCGGTGCTGGCATCCGTGGTCCAAAATCGTGACTGGGTAGATTTGGGTAAAAACGAATACCGCTTTATGACGATCAGTCTGCGCGATAATGACCAGTATTTATGTCTGATCGGCGTGCTGAATGCGGAACACGGTGAATATCTGATCGCATATATGCCCTATGCGTATATCGAACAGAATTCTTCGCTGAATCTGATGTTTCTGCTGATTGCCGGCGGCTGTGCGCTGCTGATTTGTCTGGGGTGCGGCTATGTTATCTCGCGTCAGTTTACGCGCCCGCTTATTCAAATGGCGGGACTGGCCGACCGGATGAGTGAGCTGGATTTCTCTATGCAGTACACCGGCAAGGGGGACGGCGATGAGATTGACCAGCTGGGACAGTCGCTCAACCGCCTGTCTGCGTATTTGGAGCAGGCAATCGGTGAGCTGAAGGAGTCCAACGATCAGCTGGCACAGGAGATCGAGGAGAAGGAGCGTATCGACAATATGCGGCAGGAGTTCATCGTGAACGTGTCGCATGAGCTGAAAACGCCGATCGCGCTTATTCAGGGCTATGCCGAGGGCCTGACGGCCGGCGTGGCCGATGATCCTGAGGACCGGAAGTTCTACTGCGACACCATCGCCGATGAGGCCGACCACATGAACAAGCTGGTCATGCAGCTGCTCAGTCTGTCGCGGTTGGAGCTGGGTGCAGAGCAGACGTTCGACGAGGATATTGATCTGCATGCACTTTGTGCGGAAGCGGTGCGCAAAACCGCTGTTTTGTGTGAAAATCGAGGTTTGACCGTGGAATATGAGAACGCGCATATTACGGTCCGCACGGACGGCGATCTGCTCGATCAGGTGCTGATGAATTACCTGTCCAACGCTATCCGCTACACGCCTGAGGGAAAGCACATTGAGATTTCGGCCGCAAAAACCGGCAACAGCGTGCGCCTGTCCGTGTTCAATGAAGGCGATGGTCTGCCGGAGGAGGAGCTGCCGAAGATCTGGGAGAAATTCTACCGCACCGACCGCGCCCGCACCCGAGAGGCCGGCGGCACCGGCATCGGTCTGTCGCTTGTCCGCGCCATCGCGGATACCCTGCACGGCGCCTGCGGCGCGGAGAACGTCGAAGGCGGTATCTGCTTCTGGTTTGAGCTGCCGGATCTGCTGCCCGCGGAGGACAGCAAGATAAAAGACTGAATTTGTCGAATAGAAAATTGAAAATTATGCTTGACAACTGTGCTATCCTATGGTATAGTATATAAGCACTCTGAAAGAGAGCTGCGATAAAATCTATATCGCGGGGTAGAGCAGTTGGTAGCTCGTCGGGCTCATAACCCGGAGGCCGCAGGTTCAAGTCCTGTCCCCGCAACCATGTTTAACCGCTGATTTCGTAAGAAATCAGCGGTTTTTTGTATTTTTTAGAGCACTTAGAAAACCTCCGGGCAGGCGACCCCAAAAGTAGAAAGCTATATGCGGAGAGGGAAACAAGTAAAAAGAGAGTACAACTGAACAGCACCCCATTTGCTAGACAGTATGATATACTATCTAACAAATGGGGTGCTGTTCAGACGGCTGTGCCTTTTCTTTACTCTAATCGAGTGTTACAGACAATGAAAAATGCAAAAAGAAACGTCATTCTCCATTTTTCATTCTTAATGCTCAATTCAGAATCTTTTCCATCTCAGAGATCATTTCATCAAACAGCTTTGTTGCGTCCTCGATCGGCTTCGGGCTTGCCATATCCACGCCTGCGCCGCGCAGCAGCGTGATCGGGTCGGCAGAGCAGCCGCCGGACAGGAAGCCGAGATAATCCTTCACCGCCGGTTCACCCTCCCGCAGAATGCGGCGCGACAGTGCGATGGCAGCGGCGTAGCCGGTCGCGTACTGGTAAACATAGTAATCGTAGTAGAAGTGCGGGATGCGTGCCCATTCGAGCGAAATCTCCTCGTCTACGTTCATTTCCGGTCCGAAATACTGCTCGTTCAGCTTTTTGTACATCGCGCAGAGCGCTTCGGCGGTCGTGCCCTCGCCGCGCTGGGTCATCTCGTTGGCGGCAAGCTCGAACTCAGCGAACATGGTCTGACGGTACAGCGTGCCGCGGAACTGCTCGAGGAAATGGTTGATAAGGTACGCGCGCTCCTTTTTATCGGTCGTGACGGACAGCAGGTACTCCATCAGCAGGGCCTCGTTGCAGGTGGATGCAACCTCGGCAACAAAGATAACGTAATCCTGATACGCGGTCGGCTGGGTCTTGTTGGACAGGTACGAGTGGATGGAGTGGCCCATCTCATGCACGAGCGTGAACACGTCGTCGAGCGTGCCCTTGAAGTTGAGCAGCACATACGGGTGTACGCGCGCGCCTGCCGAGTACGCGCCCGAGCGCTTGCCCTCGTTCTCGTACACGTCGATCCAGCCGTTGGCAAAGCCTTCGCGGAGCAGATTCAGGTAGTCCTCACCGAGCGGCGCAAGCGCCTTCAGTGCGATCTCCTTGGCCTCCTCGAACGTGAATTTCATCTCCACGCCGTCCACGACCGGCACATACAGGTCGTACATGTGCAGCTCGTCCACGCCGAGCAGCTTCTTTCTCAGCGCAACATAGCGGTACATGGGCGCAAACGAGCGGTGCACCGCGTCGATCAGGTTGCGGTAAATCTCGGTCGGCACCTCGTTGCCGTCGAGCGCGGCATCCAGTGTCGAGGGATATTTTCTCACGTTCGCGAAAAACAGCAGCTGCTTGAGCTGCGCGGACAGCGTTGCCGCCGAGGTGTTGCGGAACTGGCCGTACACCGAGTACAGCGAATCGAACGCGGACTTTCGCAGCACACGGTCGTAGGACTGCATCAGCGGGATGAACGTGCCGTGCGTGACAGGATGTGCGCTGCCGTCCTTGTCCACCGCATCCGGGAATTTGAGGTCGGCATCGTTGAGCATCGAGTAGATGTCATCCGGGCTGGCGGCCATTTCGCCTGCAGCGGCGAGAATTGCCTCCTCCTTGTCGGACAGCACATGCTCTCGGCGGCGGCGAATGCGGTCGATATTCAGGCGGTACAGCTCCAGCTCGGGTGCTTCGGCGTACAGACGGTTCATGTCCTCATCGCTGATGGCGAGCAGCTCAGGGGTCTCAAACGCGGCGGCAGACTGAATTTCGACCGCGAAGCGCGTCACCTGGCTGACCATCTCCTGATAGGCAGCGACGCGGGTGTCCTCATCGCTGCGGCGCTGCGCGTAGTGTACGAGCGCGTCAAACGCAAGGCTGATTTCATCATCCAGACGGAAAAAAGACAGCAGAGCAGCGCCGCTTTCGGCCAGTCTGCCGCGGAATGCAGTGATGCGCGGAATGAACTCCTTGGCCTTCGCTAACGCGGCACGCCAGTCATCGTCGGTCGCAAACAGATCCTGAATCGCCCATTTGTCCTTTTCGGGCACATCTGCGCGGGCGGGAATTTTATTGTTTTCCATGGAAATACTTCCTTTCCGGTAGAGTTTTCTCCTCTTATTATGATACTCCAACCGCGGGATTCATGCAAGACCCTGTCGCAAAACTACCGTTTTGCCGACAAGAGGAACGGACCGTGGGCCGCTCCAGAGTCGTCCGAAAGTTCCTGTGCAGAAACTTTCTTCCTCTATAAGTCAAAAAAGTCAGGTACACGCCCTGACTTTTTTGGAATTTGCACAGCAAATTCTATTTCATGCGCGCTATCGCGCGAAAAGATTCGCTTGATGATGGAACCCCTTGAATAAAAAATTATTCTTCCTCCGGCAGCGAACTGCCATAGGTTTCTAGTGCGCGCTTGATATCATTCCATGCAAAACCGCGACGCTGGAGTGCCGCAACGGCTTTTTCGACCTCTTTTCGGTCGGAAACGTCACCGCGCAGGCGTTTTTCGAGCAGAGCCAGCATTTGCGCCTCATCCGGGGAGAAGGTCTGCATAGCCGCTTCTGCGGTGTCGCGGTCTATGCCGCGGCGGGTCAGCTCCTGTCGGATGCGTGCCGCGCCGTAGCCCTTGCGCGTGTAGCCGCGTACAACGCTTTCCGCGAAAAGCTCGTCATTGAGCATGCTGCGTTCGGTCAGCCACGCAAGCGCGTAATCGGCGGCTTCCTCATCATGACCCTTGGCAAGCAGCTTGTCGCGCAGCATTTTCGCACTCAGTGCCCGGTAAGACAGCTGTTTTGCCGCCATATCGAGGGCTGCGCGGTATTTATCCTCGCTCATTATTCTTCGTCGAGGTCGTCAAAATCGTCCGCGTCGATGGAGACTGCCTTGGAGGACGACGGACGCGGTGCCTTATCCGCAGGCTTTTCGGCCTTCTCGGTCGGCACAGCAGCGGAAGGACGTGCCGCATGGCTCTGCGCCAGCTTGCTGCGCTCCTCGGCTACCTTTTCCATGATCTGCTTCTGTACGTCATCCGCGATGTCTGGATGATCCTTGAAATACTGCTTGGCAGCGTCGCGGCCCTGACCCAGACGGGTATCGCCCATGGAGAACCATGCGCCGGATTTGTTGAGGATGCCGAATTCCACGCCGAGATCGACCAGCTCGCTCGTGCGGGAAATGCCTTCGCCGTACATAATATCGAACTCAGCCTGCTTGAACGGGGGAGCGACCTTGTTTTTTACAACCTTTACGCGGGTGTGGCTGCCGATCAGCTCGGTGCCGTTTTTCAGATGCTCCACGCGGCGGACCTCCATGCGGACAGACGCATAGAACTTGAGCGCACGGCCGCCGGTGGTGACCTCCGGATTGCCGTAAATGACGCCGACCTTCTCACGCAGCTGGTTGATAAAGATGGCTACGCACTGGCTCTTGGCGATCGAGCCGGCCAGCTTGCGCATCGCCTGACTCATCATGCGGGCATGCAGACCGACAAAGGAATCGCCCATTTCGCCTTCGATTTCGGCGCGCGGCGTCAGCGCGGCAACCGAGTCGATAACCACGATATCGATCGCGCCCGAGCGCACAAGCGCTTCTGCAATGTCCAGACCCTGTTCACCGGTGTCCGGCTGGGAGACCAGCAGGCTGTCAATGTCAACGCCGAGTGCCTTGGCGTAAACCGGGTCGAGCGCGTGCTCGGCGTCGATAAACGCAGCCGTGCCGCCCAGCTTCTGTGCCTCTGCAACGCTGTGCAGCGCAACCGTGGTCTTACCGGAGGATTCCGGTCCGTAGATCTCAATGATTCGGCCGCGCGGCAGACCGCCGATGCCGAGTGCGAGATCCAGACCGATCGAGCCGGTCGGGATGTGTTCGATGTTCATGCCGGTGTTTTCGCCCAGACGCATAACCGAGCCTTTGCCGAACTGCTTTTCGATCTGACCGAGCGCAGCGGCAAGTGCTTTCTTCTTATCAGCCGCAGGAGCGACCGGTTCCAACTGCTTTTTGGTAGCCATGATAGCATTTCCTCCTGAAAAAGTTACAAATATGCAAGCCGCAGAGCGGCGGTGTATTCGGATTCGATACACCCATTATAACAGGGTGCCGATTTGAATGCAATGATTTTATCGAAAATTTGTTCGATAAAATTTGATATAAAAAATCCTGCCTGAAAAGGCAGGATTTTCAACGGGTCTTATTTACCCTGTGCGTCGATATACGCCTTCGCATGCTGCTTGAGCTTGTCGAAGGTTTCCTCGCTCAGCACATGCTCGATACGGCACGCATCCTCAGCGGCGGTCTCAGCGTCCACGCCGAGAGCGGTGAGGAACGCGGTGAGCACGGTGTGGCGCTCGTAAATGCTGGTGGCAATCTGCATGCCGGATTCGGTCAGTCCCAGCAGACCGTTCTGGTCGATGGAAACGTAACCGTTATCACGCAGCAGGCCAACGGCACGGCTGATGCTCGGCTTGGAAAAGCCGGTGTAGTGCGCAACGTCGATCGAGCGCACCTGTCCATTTTTCTGCGTCAGAACCAGGATGGCTTCCAGGTAGTTTTCCGCGCTTTCCTGAATTTTCAATGCACGGACCTCCTTTTTTAAGATACTCTTTTCTGTAGGGCAGCACATGGGTTGGTCCTGCCGCGAAATTCTGTAATAGTATATCTATTTTATCATGACTTGCGTGTTTTTGCAATCTGCGTTGAACAAATTTCAAGCGGAAACAGCGGTCTGTGTTACGGCTGATCGGGCGGGAGCGGATGTTCCGGTGTATTCTGCGGCTCGGGAGCCGGCTGCTCGAACGGCTGCGGCTCGGGCATTTTGCGGTCAATGCTGCGCAGGGTGCGGTGCATGCTGAACAGCATCATAATAAATTCATAGCCGAGCCGTGCAGCAATATTTCCGACGATAAACAGCAGGATCGCCCAGAAAAAGTGGAAAAACAGCAGAATAACGCTGTAAACAGCCAGCGCAGCGACCGTCATGCAGTACAGGATTTTCAGCAGACCCTCGGTGTATGCGTGCCGGAAATTGAGAAAATCATGCAGCTTGGCTGCCGCGCCGTGGTAGTGATTCGGCTTGCGGACAAACAGCGTGTATAGCGCGATGCCGCCCGCAAGAATCAGTAAAAGTGCCAGAATCGGCAAAATCATTGAGAAAAGCGGTGTGTATGTATAGGTGTAAGTGTAATTCATGGTATGCACCTCTCCTTTGGAAATAGGTTGATACATTTTTAGTGTACCATATTCTGCGGGGTTGATAAAGGGAAAGTTGAATAATTGAGAATGGAAAATGGAGAATGGAGAATGCAGGTGAGGGGAAAATCGGTGTATTTATCAGGTGAGAATGGCGTTATCATTAAGAAACGGCGGCAATCGTGGAATCGCAGGGACCGGTCAGTGACCGCCCGCATACCGTTAAATATTACGTTCATTTTCCATTCTCCATTCTCAATTTTTCATTTCAAACCGCCTACGACCATTGCAAATTCAATCAAAATGTTGTACTCTTGATGTACCACCGAACAGGAGAGATACCATGAAAATTTTGCACACTACACCCGCGCAGGACGGGTTTTATATGCCTGCGGAGTTTGCACCGCATGAGGGCTGCCTGATGATCTGGCCGGAACGCGCCGACAGCTGGCAGTACGGCGCCTATGCGGCCCGGAAAGCCTTTCTGCGTGTGATCGAGACGATTTCCGAAAGCGAAAGCATGACCGTACTCTGCTCGGAAGGGCAGTATGACAACGCGCGTGCGCAGCTGCCCGACCGCGTTCGTCTGGTCGTGATGGAGACTGACGATGCGTGGGCGCGTGACGTTGGCCCGACCTTTGTTATCAACGACAGGGGAGAGCGCCGCGGCATCGACTGGGGTTTCAACGCGTGGGGCGGCGATGTGGACGGCCTGTATCCCTCGTGGGAGAAGGACAACCGCGTGGCGCGCAAGTTCTGCGACCTGGTCAGCAACGACGTATATGATAAACGCGATTTCATTTGCGAGGGTGGCTCCATCCACTCGGACGGCGAGGGCACCGCGCTCGTCACCGAAGCCTGCCTGCTGAGCGCGGGACGCAATCCCGATCTCACAAAGGCCGAAATTGAGCAGGTTTTGTGTGATTATCTGGGCGTTTCCAAGGTGATCTGGTTGCCGCGCGGTATTTACAACGACGAGACCAACGAGCACGTTGACAACGTATGCGCTTTCACGGCTCCGGGGGAGGTTGTGCTCGCGTGGACGGACGACGAGACCGACCCGCAGTATGCGCTTTCTAAGGCCAGTCTGGATGCACTGGAAGCCGCGACCGATGCCAAGGGACGCAGGATCAAGGTGCACAAGCTGCCGCTGCCCAAGCCGGTGACCATCACCGCGGAGGAGTGCGACGGCCTTGACCTGTGCGACGGCGAGCCGACCCGTACCCCGGGAGAGCGTCTGGCGGCAAGCTACGTCAACTTCTACATTGCGAACGAGGCTGTTGTCATGCCCGCCTTCGGTGACCCGATGGATGAAAAGGCGCAGGCTATCCTGCAGGAGCTTTTCCCAACCCGCAAGGTAGTTGCGATTGCTGCCCGCGATATTCTGATCGGCGGCGGCAATATTCACTGCGTGACCCAGCAAATCCCGAAAATCTAACAGAAAGGACGAACCAAGCGGTTCGTCCTTTATTTTGCTGTTTTTACTTGAGCAGGCCGTTATCGGTGAAATAGTCGATCTTCATCGCGTGACGGACTCGATCGAGCGTGCCCTGAGCGGTCTCAGCGGCGATTTCGCTGCCCTTCTTGAGAATCTCGTAGACTTCGGGCAGGCGACCCTCCCACTGCGCGCGGCGCTCGCGCATGGGCGACAGCAGAGACTGCATGACGTTGTTCAGGAATTTCTTTACCTTCACATCGCCGAGTCCGCCGCGCTGGTAGTGCGCTTTCAGCTCGTCAAGGCTCTGGTAGTCCGGCAGGAATTCTGAGAAGTGCTCCGGCTGGCAGAACGCATCCAGATAGGTGAACACGGTATTGCCCTCCAGCTTGCCGGGATCCTGCACGCGGATATGGTCCGGATCGGTGTACATGGACATGATCTTGTCACGAACGACCTCCTCCGGATCCGCAAGGTAGATGCAGTTGCCGAGCGACTTGCTCATCTTCGCCTTGCCGTCTGTGCCGGGCAGACGCATGCAGGCGTTGTTGGACGGAAGAACAATCTGCGGCATCGTCAGCGTTTCACCGTAAATCGTGTTGAACTTGTGCACGATTTCGCGGCACTGCTCGAGCATCGGCTCCTGGTCCTCGCCGACCGGAACAGCCGTAGCGTTGAATGCGGTGATGTCCGCCGCCTGACTGATCGGATAGCAGAAAAAACCGACCGGAATGCTGGCTTCAAAGTTGCGCATCTGAATCTCTGCCTTAACGGTAGGGTTGCGCTGTACACGGGACACGGTGACAAGGTTCATGTAGTAGAACGTCAGCTCGGTCAGCTGCGGCACCATGGACTGGATGAAGATATTCGCCTTTTCCGGGTCAATGCCGACCGCCAGATAGTCCAGCGCGACCTTCATGATGTTCTGGCGCACGCGCTCCGGGTGCTCGGCGTTGTCGGTCAGCGCCTGTGCGTCCGCAATCATGATGTAAATTTCGTCATATTTTCCGGAATTCTGCAGCTTCACGCGCTCGGCCAGTGAGCCGACGTAGTGGCCGACATGCAGGTTGCCGGTCGGGCGGTCGCCCGTGAGAATGATCTGTTTCATATCGTAAACGCTCCTTAAAATTCGTTTTTCAGACAGGTTTTCCAGTTTTCAGGCAGTTCCACGTTGGAGGAGATCCACATGGCGAACATGCCGTTGAGCATTGTCCAGTAGCGCAGAAGCCGCCATCGTGTCTCATCCAGCGGAATGCCTTGCTTTGCCGCGATAGCGACAGCCACACGGCGGAAAACGGAAAACGGCGGGTAGTTGCCCTCGATCGGCTCAAGCGAGAACGTCAGCTTCTGGGACGCATTGCGGAAATACGCGCTGAAATACGTCGGGTTGCGCATGTAAAAATCCAGATAGGCGGTGCCGAGCTGTTCCATGGTCTGCGGCAGGCTTTCGTCCAGACCGCTGAGCGTCAGCTCGAGTGTGCGCGTCAGCTCCTGCATGACGTAGGCACGGCAGGCGTCGATCAGGCGCTCCTTGCTGTCAAAGTGGCGGTAGATGGCGTTGTGGCTTACGCCGCACTGCGTTGCCAGCCGCCGGAGAGAAAGATTTTCAAGGCCGTCCTGCGAGATCAGCGTGACCGCCTCCTCCAGCAGCTTGCTTTTCAGATTTCCGTGATGATACTGATCGGCCATTTGCTCACCTCGTTGTTTGTTATAGTGGGTTTATTATAGCCCTTGATGTTGTCGGTGTCAACATTAAAATGTCACAACGATAACCAATTGCATTTGCGAAAAATGCGTATAAAATGACGAATTGCATTATCGTGGTGAGAATTTATCGTTGCGGTGCAAGACAGGATGTTGATGATGTACACACTGTTTTGCAGCAAAAAAAACACCGATACTCTCCGGAAAAACGGAGAATATCGGTGTTTGCAGCTGCGGTTTAGTAGATTACGACAGTCGAGCCGATCGGTACGTTGTTGTAAATCCAGTTGATGTCGTTGTGCTTCATGCGTACACAGCCGTGCGAAACCGGATAGCCGCTGCTGAAGTCATATTCGGTGTCGGTGCCGGGATAGCACAGGCGGGAGTGGAACGCGTAGCCGGTGCCCGGGTAGAAGCCTACAACCGGACGAACCGTGTAAGTACCGGTGGTCCAGCCTGCCTTCAGCTTGTAGCTGACGGTGGTCACGCCGACCGGAGTCGGGGTGGAGGCAGCACCGGTGCCGACGATAAAGCTCTTGGTCAGCTTCCAGTTGCCCTTGGAGCCGGTGAATACGTTTACATGCTGGTATGCGCGGTTGATCCAGACCAGATAATTGGTGTTGCTGGAGTAGCCCTTGGCGTTGATCCAGACCTCCTTGGTGGTGGTGGAGTAGTCGTTGTTAGCGGCGTAGGACGTGGTGTAGTTGCCGCGGTAAACCGAGGATACCTGCTTGAGGATAGCGGCAGCATCGCGCTGTGCATACCACTCGGCAGAGTAATTCTCGATCGGAACGGTCTTCTGGGCGTAAACCTGCTCAGTTTCGCCGGTGGACGGGTTGTCATAGAGCAGCTTAAAGCCAATCGCCGTGCTGGTCTTCATATTCTTGGTGAAGGTGAAGGTGCTGGTGTGGCTGGAGGTCTTGCCGTTGGTCAGCTCGAAGCTGTTGTTCGTGCAGCCCTTGATCGCGGAGCCGTCCTGATACCAGATTGCAGTGCAGGTAACGCCTTCCTTTACGCCGGAGAAGCTGACCTTGGCAGTCAGCGAGCCGCCGGCCTTAACCTTATCCGGAACGGTCATCGTGATCTGAACGCCATCCAGACCGGGATCGATATTGTCAATGGTGTGATCCGCATTAGCGGTTACGGTGCAGCCGACCATGCGGGTGTCAACGGTGCCGATCTTGCCGGTGCCGTCAACCGTGGTGTTCTTGCCGGCCAGAACCATCGTGCCGACCGTGCCGGACAGCGTGATGCGGTTGCCGGAGCCGCGCAGTACGGAGACGGTATCCGCGTCGCCCTTGAGCAGGATGGTGTTGTTGCTGCCGGTGATGGTGATGGCATCCGAGGTCATGCCTTCGAGCACGATGGTGCGGCCGGAAGCGGTGATCTCGATGTTGGAGACTGCGCCGCTGTAGCCAACGGAGCCGCCCTTGCCCGCGATAACGAGCGTGTTTACGGACGAAGTGTTGTCCATCTTAACATCCGCCGTGCCTGCCGGGTCAACAGCAAGCGTGGAAATGCTGGTCTGCTTGGTGCCGTTCAGTACAGCGCGCTCCTCGCCCTTGAGGACGATGCGGTGCGAGCTGCTGACGGAATCGAGCGAAATTTCATTCGTGGGAGCGGCAAAGATCCAGTCGCCGTCTGCGACAGCGCCGGTCAGGGTGATGCTCGGATTGGTGAGTACGGTGCCGCCGGCCAGCTCGGTCGGTGCGCTGTCTGCGTTGGTGGCAGCGGCAATGCGCACAATCATGGTGACGAACTGTGCACGGGTCAGCTTGTTCGACGGAGACAGCTTGGCAGCAGAGGTACCGTTTACAACGCCCTGGCTGATCAGAGCGGCAGCAGCCTGCTTCTGCTCGGTAGTCATGGAGGAGGTATCGGTGAAGCTGCTCAGCTCATCGGCAGCGGTCTCTGCGCGGTCGTATGCGAACGCACGAGCCATCAGCACGAAAGCCTCAGCACGGGTAGCTGCAGTGTCAAAGCTGCGGTTGTCGTTTGCGGTAATCAGGCCGAGGTGGATGGCCTTGCCCAGATCCTCGCTGTACCATGCGGACTGCTGGCTGGCAGCCAGACCGGATACACTGTCGGCCTGCGCTGCGCCAAGTGCGCGGTTGAGGATAACGATAGCTTCGGAACGCTTGACCGAGTTATTCGGCATAATTTTGCCATTGATGCCCTTCAGAAGACCCAGCTCAACACCCTTGCGCAGCGAAGCGGCAGCCCAGTGGCCGTCGATGTCCGGGAAATCCGTGGTTGTCGGCTCGGAAGGTGTGGTCGGTTCAGTCGGAGTCGTGGGTTCGGTGGGAGTGGTCGGAGTCGTCGGCTCGGTGGTCGTCGGAACGGCGGTCTGCTCCAGTGCAAACGGGAGCGGATCGAGCATCAGATACTGCGGCATGTACTTGGACGCACCGGCACGCAGCGGATCGGAATCGCCGCCGATCACCAGCTTGCTGTCGGAGAAGCTGTCGTCCACCAGCATGCGGAAGGTGGTGGTGCCCCAGTGGAAGATGAGCCACTGCGCCTTGTCAGCGTTGTTCTTGCTGTCCGCAAGGTATGCCTTTACCTTGTTGTGGGCCTCGGTCAGCTTGGTCTTGCCGGAGTCGGTCAGGGCGATCTCAACGGCTTCTTTGCCGTTTTCGGTGGTCGCCTTGGCAGAGGCAAAATCTGCACGGTCAAACTGCCACTCCTCGTTCAGAAAGTCGGTTACACTGCACAGACGGCGGTCGCCCAGACGAGCGGCCCAGTAAGCGGCAGTGCTGCCGGTAGCTGTTTTCGGAATGGAAACGGTGATCACATCGCCGGAAACGGCGGCAGACGCGCCGGTCAGACCCTCAAGCTGCATGCGCTGCGAGATGGTCTTCTGCGCTGCTGCCAGATCGGTCTGGAGAGCAGTGCTGTCGTACGCGCTGCCGGTGATCGGCTTGAGTGCAAACATCAGCGCGTTTGCAGCCGTGGTTGTCGCCGAATCATTTACGGCAAAAGCAGTGGTGAACAGCATCATGGCGGCCAGCAGACCGCTGAAAATGCGTTTTGTCAACTTCAAAATACTATCCCCTTTTTGACAGTTGCAGAATGCGGACATTCTGCCTTACCTTATTATCATTACCTATATTTTACGTTCCTGACCATAGCTTGTCAAGACGAGTAAGGTTTCAGTTCCGAAACATTTCGCTGCCCGCTGGGGACGGCGTACCCACGCCGAGAGGGCACGGCGAAAATCGGAGAACTGAGACTCGCCAGGGGGAACGGCTGTACTGCTCATCTTCCGTAGGGGCGGACCAATGTGTCCGCCCATTTCTCCACCTTCATCGCTCAAGCTGTATTCGTACTGCTACACAGGCGGTTCAATTTCCGCAGGCGCAACATAACAGTGTTGCGCAACTCGTTTGCACGTTGTTGTGCATGGCACCTGCGGATTTCATCCGTTGCAAAATCTATCTTGTAGGGCGGGATGACCCCATCCCGCCGTATGTAAATGGCAGCAAATCGTAAAAAACGGCGGGGTGAGGTCACCCCATCTTACAATATAACGCGTTAAAGACTTGTGCGGCACTGTCATGCCGCACCCTGCGTAGATTTAACCATATGTGTAGCAGTAAGCTGTCTGTGAAATGCGAAAAGGCGGAGAAAGACACGCTGCGGTAACCCGACTGCCGTTCCCCATTTTGCAGCGGTCGCCGGTCTCTGGTCTGCGCCAGACTAAGAAACAAAAGGAAGTGGGAGTTAAGAGGGTAGAAACCATTGGTGTCTACCCTCTTGCCCCGCCGCGGGGCGCGGCGACGTTCCCGCCGTCCGCAGGCGGCGAATCCCAATACTGGGAACAGCCATCCACGCTTTACAATCTGAATATAGCATGTTATACTATAAAATAATCACAAAAATGACCCTTTTTCAAAGGAGGAAATCACCCATGCTTTGCAAAAACTGCGGCAAGGAGCTGCCGATCGCCGGAAAATTCTGCCCCTTCTGCGGCGCAGCTGTCGAGCAGACCGGTGTCAACGACGAAACAGCTGTATTTACCACCCTGCCGGATGATATGAAGGACTCTGTTGAGACCGGTCCGATTGACACCAGCGCGTTTGACGCGGCTATGCGGGACGAAAAGCAGCAGCTTCCGGTGGACGACACGGCTGCCGATCCGCTGGCAGACACCAATCCCAATATTCCGAATCCGAACATTCCCACGCAGGCTGCCATGCGTCCGATCGACACGCCGCCGGTCCGCCGTACTGCGGGCACGCCCGAGCGCCGCACGACCTACTACAACGGTGAGGCCGATCCGAAGGACCGCGTTTACAAAAAGCCGTCCAAGGGAAAACGCGGCCTGATCATTGCGCTGGTGGTCATCATCGTGGCGGCTTTGATTGGCGGCGGTGTGTGGTATTTTACAAATTCACACAAGACCGACGAAAACCTCGTCATGGCCGAAAAGTATATGGACCGCGGCAACTTCGACAAGGCGCTCGAGTATTACCAGAAGGCGCAGGCGGAAGCCAAGGATCCGGCGGCTCTGGATGCGACCATTCAGCTGATCAAGGACTATCAGTCTGCCGAGGATTACGTCAATAACGGTCAGTACACCGAGGCCATTGCGGCGCTCAAGCAGCTGCAGAACCGTGTTACCGACCCGGATTCCGCGATGTACAAGGCCATCGAGGATTTGCTCGATAAGGCGCAGTCTGCCCAGTCGGACGATCAGTTCAACTCCGATCTGGACGAGGCACAGAGCTATCTGGACGATAAAAAGTACGATGCCGCCAGCGGCAAGCTGGATTCCCTGGCAAATGATGATTCGCTGACCGATGACCAGAAAAAGCAGGTCAAGGAGCTGCAGAAGCAGCTTTCCGATGCACAGCAGCAGGAAAAGCAGCAGGAAGAGAGCAGCCAGAAAAAGGCCGAGCAGCGCGATGCGTTCAGCAAAAAGATGGATGAGCTGGAAAGTGACGATCTGAAAATTTCGTCGGCAGAGAATCAGGAGGATGAGCTGGCCATGACCGCAAGCTCGTTCGAGCAATGGGATAACCTGCTGAGTGAGATGTACGACTACCTTGCGACTGTGCTCAACGCCGATCAGTACGCTTCCGAGGAGGCAAGCTACAAGCAGTGGGTGCAGGAGCGGGATTCCGGTGCGGAAAATGCCGCAAAGGAGACCGAGGATGACACCGCAAAGCAGCTTGCATCCTACAGCTTTAAGCAGAGCTACACCAAAACACACTGCTATAAGCTGCTCGATCTGATGAACTGAACACAGGAATAACGAAAAAGGACGCATCAGGCGTCCTTTTTGTTTGCCGCAAACGAGAAACAAGGGTGCAAAAAAGCGCCGCTTTCTTGCGAAAACGACGCTTTGCGTATCCTTAATTATAAAAAACGAATTGCTTACTCTGCGGTGTACGGCAGAAGAGCAATGTGACGTGCACGCTTGATAGCCTCGGTCAGCTGACGCTGATGAGCAGCGCAGGTACCGGTCATGCGGCGGGGCAGGATCTTGCCGCGCTCGGACATGTACTTCTTCAGCTTGCCGGCATCTTTATAGTCAACGTGTGCAACCTTATCTACGCAGAATGCGCATACCTTGCGACGGCGACGGCCGCGCTGCGGGCGCTCTGCACGCTCCGGACGGGGAGTAAATTCCTTCTTGGTTTCTTCCATGATCACGTAACCTCCTTCAGTTTAGAATGGGACATCGCCGTCGTCATCAGCAAGCTCCTGAAAATCCGAATCTCCTGCGGGGAGATCGAAAGCCGGAGCAACCTGGGACGCGGCAGGCTCGGGCCGCATCTGCGATCCGTTGTCATAGCCGCCAAAACCGCCCTGATTGCCTGCATTGTAGGCATCGCGGGATTTCTTCGTTTCACCGAAGGAAACCTCGTCGCAATTTACTTCGATTGCAGTGCGGTTGTTGCCGTTCTGGTCCTGCCAGCGGCGGGACTGGATACGGCCGACTACGATTGCCATAGAACCCTTCGTGAACCACTGTGCAACGAACTCTGCCTGACGGCCCCATGCGACACAGTCGATGAAGTCGGTCTGGCGTTCGCCGTTCTGATCCTTGCGACCACGATCGATCGCAAGCGAGAACGAGCACACAGCCATGTTGGACTGGGTATGGCGCAATTCGGGATCGCGGGTCAAACGACCCATCAGAATCGCCTTATTGAGCATTGGTGTTCACCGCCTTAGTCGTCCAGGCAGACGATGATGGAACGCATGATGCCGTCCGTGATCTTGTAGATACGGTCCAGCTCAGCCGGGAAATCGGGCTTGGACTCAAAACGAACCAGCGTGTAAACGCCCTCCGTCTGATCCTCGATCGGGTACGCCAGACGGCGCTTGCCCCAGTCCTCGACCTCTACGTTCGTGCCGTTCGCCTCAACGAGAGACTTGAACTTGTCCACAACAGCGGTAGCCGCTGCCTCTTCCAGCTTGGGGTTAACGATGAAGATAGTCTCGTACTTGCCAGAAATCTTTGCCATATTCTTAGCACCTCCTTTTGGACTTTTGGCCCACATCCTTTGATGTGAGCAAGGATACTATACCATTATAACGGATACACGGAGAATGTCAAGAAAAATTTCAAAAAAATATTGACGAACTTTCAAAAGCATGATATACTGAAAACACTGTGAACGAGGCAAAGATTCGTCGCAGGACGCATAAGTGCTTGTGTGGCTCAGTTGGTAGAGCAGCGCATTCGTAATGCGCAGGTCGCCGGTTCGAGTCCGGCCACAAGCTCCAAAACCCTTCCGATTTTCGGAAGGGTTTTTGCTTTATCCGGATATTGGCGTCTGCTTTCTATATAATGGGATAGCGGTATGCCAAAACTTATTATTGACATATGCCAAAAACGTGATAGACTATAAGTAACGTTATTGGCATATGCCAGAAATGATTCGGAGGAAATGGTTATGAAGATCGCAGTTACCTATGAAAACGGAGAGGTTTTCCAGCATTTTGGCCACACGGAGCAGTTTAAGCTGTACGAGGTATCCGGCGGCAAGCTGCTGCATGCGCAGGTGGTGGATACGAACGGCAGCGGTCACGGTGCGCTGGCCGGCCTGCTGGCACAGCTTGGTGTGGATACGCTGATCTGCGGAGGCATTGGCGGCGGCGCACAGGCAGCGCTTGCGGAGGCCAATATCCGTCTGATCGGCGGTGTGCAGGGCAACGCCGATGAGGCGGTGCAGGCTTTCCTGAACGGTACGCTGGCGTTTGATCCCAATGTGCACTGCACGCACCATGATCACGGCGAAGGCCATTCCTGCGGCAGCCACGGCTGCGGCGGTCACTGTCACGAATAATTCATGCCGAGACCGAGAAAGTGCCGCAGAATCTGCAGTATGCCGCCGTTCAGCGAGTTTTCTCCGCAGGAAAGTACGACAGAGTGCGTGCAAATGACGCTGGACGAATATGAAGCCATCCGTCTGCTGGATCTGGAAAATCTGCAGCAGGAGCAGGCAGCCGCGCAGATGGGGGTAGCCCGCACAACGGTGCAGCTGATCTACAACAACGCCCGCCGCAAGCTGGCGGATTGCCTTGTAAACGGCAAACGGCTGGTGATCGAGGGCGGCGATGTTGCGCTGTGCGAGCGTCATGCGCAGTGTCCCGGACGCGGACATTGCTGCCGCAGCGGCTGCCCGAAACATCAAAAATAAGTGCAGAAAACGAAAAAACCGTTGCTTTTGCAACGGTTTTTTCGTTATTCTTCGTGATCGAGCACATAGCGGTACAGCGCGTTTTTCTTTACGCCGGTTTCGGCGGAAACCGCCTTGACCGCGTCCTTCTGGGTCTGGCCCTGTTCCACGCGGCGGCGGACTGCCTCAGCGGCAGAGGCAAGACGCTCGGCCTCATCCTGCTCGGTCTCCGGCTCGTCCGGCGCACCCTCGAGGATGAGCACGAACTCGCCGCGCGGCGCGTTGGCGTCAAAGTAGGCAACCGCCTCGTCGAGCGTCATGCGGAGCGTCTGCTCATGCAGCTTGGTCAGCTCGCGCGAGAGTGACAGCCGGCGGTCGCCGCCGAAGGCGTCGCGCAAGTCGCGCAGCGTTGCACACAGCTTGTGCGGTGCTTCGTAGAAGATCATCGTGCGTTTTTCACCCTGCAGTGCGTCCAAATGCTCTCTGCGGGCCTTTTTGTTGACCGACAGGAAGCCTTCAAAGCACCAGCGTCCGGTCGGGAGACCGCTTGCCGCCAGCGCGCAGACCGCCGCACAGCAGCCCGGAATCGGGATAACGGGCACATCGTGCTCGGCGCACAGCGCGACCAGATCCTCACCCGGATCGGAAACCGCAGGTGTGCCCGCATCGGTTACGAGCGCACAGGTCTCACCGGCGAGCAGTTTCTCCAAAACTGCTTCACCGCGTGCGCGGCGGTTGTGTTCGTAGTACGAGATCATCGGCTTTTTGGGCAATTCGCAGGCGTTAAGCAGCTTTTGCGTCACGCGGGTGTCCTCTGCCGCGATGAAATCCACCGTGCTGAGCACCTCGCGTGCCCGCGGCGATAAATCACTCAGGTTGCCGATCGGCGTTGCGACTAAGTATAATGTAGACAATTCAATCCCTCCGGAATTTTTTAAATGGAGAATGGATAATGGAAAATGAAGGTGCGGCACATGGTGCCGAATTAAATCATCGCGCATTGCGCGTCTCCGCGCAGCACGGACGGAACTCGCGCAAGGATAGCGCTGATTATCCATTTTCAATGCTCAATTCCGTAAATACGGAAATATTCATCACTCTCAACGATCAGCGGCGGCTCAACAACAAGTCCTTCCGCACTGCCGCCTTTTCGGCACTCGACCATGACGACGCTTGGCGCCGCCTGCACGCTCTGGTGCACGAACCGCATTCTTTTCGGCACGAGCCGCACGCGCGAGAGCGCTTCGAGCAGCACCCACAGCCGTTCCGGCCGGAATACGAACGCGGCTTTGCCGCCGGTATGCAGCACGAACGAGGCCGCAACTGCCAGTTCCTCGACCGAACAGGTGGCGTCCTGCCTTGCGGTGCGCTTTTCGGCGGTCGGCGCATTCGCGCCTGCGTTGCGGTCGAAATACGGCGGGTTGCAGATGACGTAATCCATACTGCCGTGCGGCAGCAGCGTACGCATCTGCCGGAGGTCGCCCTGCAGAGCGGTTACGTTTTCCAGCTCGTTTACTGTGATGGACTGCCGGAACAGGTCGAGCGGGCCGTCCTGCAGTTCCAGTCCGGTGATCTTGAGATCCGGCCGCCATACGAGCAGCGCCAGTGTGCCTGTGCCGCAGCCGAGGTCGAGCAGTTTGGCATTGCGTCTCGGCTTGGCGAACGCGCTGAGCAGCACGCTGTCCTGTCCGAGCTTAAAAAACCGGTCGTCCTGTAATAATTGCAGTCCGTTAGGGAGTATT
Organism: Butyricicoccus sp. AM05-1; assembly: GCF_003474415.1. Classification (NCBI taxonomy): domain Bacteria; kingdom Bacillati; phylum Bacillota; class Clostridia; order Eubacteriales; family Butyricicoccaceae; genus Butyricicoccus; species Butyricicoccus sp. AM05-1. The sequence goes on from NZ_QUDG01000006.1 coordinate 89,278, forward strand.
TCGGTGCTTTGCGCCATGATTTCTCTCTCCTTAGTAGGCTTTTTCTACCGCAGCCTGCAGCACCTGCGAAGCCACCGTACCGGCAACCGACGAGCCGCCGCCGCCGTTCTCGACGAGAACGATGAAAGCATACGGCGTGGCCTCGTCGCGCAGGAAGCCGGTGAACCATGCGTTCGGTGACTTATCCGCGCCGACCTCGGCGGTACCCGACTTGGCACAGATATCCATGCCCGGGAAACGGTCCTGACCGTAGGTCTCGATGACGTTGTTGTGCATCATATCCGCGATGGTACCCGCGGTCTTTTCGTCAATCAGCTGCGCCGACTTGTGCGGATAGTAAATGCCGGTCGGCAGGCCGTAATCTGTGGTGGATTTTTCGATCAGACGCGGCACGGCAGCCTTGCCGCCGTTGGCGATCGCGCCCATATACTGGAGCATGTTGATCGGACACAGGGTATCCTGACCCTGACCGACACCCGACCATGCCAGCTGATTGTCATTGCCCGAGAAATCAAACTTGCCGACCGAGGACTGGATGCCGTCCACCTTGATGGACTTGGTCAGTCCTGCCGCATCCGCGTATTTCTGCATGGTTTCGCCGCCGAGTTCGACAGTCAGCTGACCGAACACGCCGTTGCACGAGTTGGCGAGCGCTTCCTCGATGTCCTGTTCGCCGTGAGCGTGCGGGCAGGTGACTTCTTCGCCACCGATGTTGACCGAGCCGGTGCACGTCCACTTGCGCTGGAACAGGTCGGGGATGTTCTCGATAGCGGCGTTGATGGTCACAACCTTGAAGATGGAGCCCGGAATCGAGTTTGCGGACAGCAAGCGGTTAACGTAAACGCCGTCCCACGCGGGATCATCCGCTGCAATGTCCGGCGGATTGGCCGGATCGAATGTCGGTGTGGACACCATGCACAAAATTTCACCGGTTTTATAGTTATAAACGCCAACCGTTCCGTTCATTCCGTTCAAAGCCTGATAGGCGATATTGTTCAAATAGGCATCAATCGTCAGATACAGGCTGTTGCCGGTGCCGAGCGGAGAATATACGCCGGTGAGCAGATTGTAGCCGGACAGCTTATCCGCGAACGAGGTGAGCGCACCCGCACCGATGTTGCCGTTTTTGTCGCCGACGGCGTGCAGTGTGGCGCGCCGGACGGCTGCGTCATCGTTGTAGATGCGGTTGCCGTCCTCGTCGAGTGTGGACAGCATATCGCCGTCCCGGTCGAGGATGGTGCCGCCTTTCAGTTGGCCGGAGTTGTTATAGAGATGACGGTTGTACGGGTAGGAGGCCCAGTCGCCGCCGTCCACGACAAACCGGAAGCAGAAGAACGCCAGACCCAGACCGAGCAGTGCGGCAAGGATCAGACAGAAAATACTGCGTTTTTCGATTTTCCGCATGGTTACTCCTCCCCTCTAAGCTCGCGGCGGCTGGGCAGACGAACCGCGAACGATGCATTCTGTCGGGTGTCGGTCGCCTTCAAAAAGGCGAGCATGCCCCATGCCGACAGCATGGACGAACCGCCGTTGGATACGAACGGCAGCGTAACGCCGGTGAACGGCAGAATATCGACCGCACCGAATACATTCAGACAGGTCTGGAACACCAGCAGACTGGTGGCCGCGCATGCGGCGATGGTGTAAAAGCTGGAGCGTCCGGCGCGGCAGGCGCGGACAGCGAACACGGCCAGCGTAATGATGCAAAGGATGGTCAGCACCGCGATAACAAGTCCCCATTCCTCGCACAGCATGCCGAACACGATGTCGGTATCCGCGGCAGGGAGATTCGAGAGCCAGCCCTTGCCCGCACCGACGCCGATCATGCCGCCGGAGGCGGCTGCGGTCAGCGTGTGTGTCTGCTGGAAGCCCTTGTCGTACACGTCCTCCCAGATATGTCCCCAGGAAGCGAAGCGAGCGGCAACGTGCGGCTTGATGGTCAGCATGACCATGCCCGCGCCGAAGCAGCCGGCGCACACAAGGCCGATGGTGGCAAAATCGCCCGAACGCAGGTACGCGATGACAAGGAACGTCACGAAGAACACAAGTGCGGTGCCGAAGTCGTTCTGCAGCGCGAGACAGCCGCCGCAGATGGCGGTCAGACCGATGAACATCCACAGGTTGCGCTTGTTGAACAGGCGGTCGAGCGTTGCGGCACCGGCGAAAATATAGCAGATTTTCGCAATTTCCGAGGTCTGCAGAGACAGAGGACCGAGACGCAGCCATGCCTTCGCGCCGCCCTGCGACGAGCCGATCAGCAGTGTAATAGCCAGCAGTCCGACTGCCGTTGCGCTCATAAACCAGCGCACCTTCTGCGCCCGGGTCAGGTCGCGCAGGAAGAAGCCGAGCACGATAAAGATGGCAAGACCCATCAAAATCGCAATCAGCTGCTTGGGCAGCTCGTCCGGCACGGTCGAGCCGGTGACGGCGAGTGACAGCGTACATAGGAAGAACGCTATCGTCTCCATTTCAAAGCCGATGCGGCGGAACAGGCGCATGACGATGAAATACGCCCAGCAGATTACCGTAAAGACAAAAAAGGTGAGCGGAATGGTGGTGGTCGCCTTGTCGCCCTGTGCGATAATGAGCTGCAGACCGGTGAGGATCTGGAACAGCGTCAGCAGTACGAGCGAACCCCACATGCCGGCCGGCTTGCCCTCAATGCGGCGCTCGACCATCTGTGCACGCTTTTCCTCAGCGGTAATGGGCTCCATGATAGCGGGAATGCCCGCAAAGGTGACCGTGTCGCCGTCCTCGACAAGCGCATACTCGTCCACCGGCAGGTCGTTTACCTTGATGCCGCCCTTGGAACCGAGGTCGTATATCGTCCAGCTGCCGTCATCCTCGCGGATGAGCGCGGCGTGCTGACGCGATACCGATGGATATTCCAGCTGCACATCGCAGCTGGGGGCGCGTCCGATGATGTTCTCCCAATGGGTGATGGGCAGGCGGGCACCGTTGCGCAGCACCAGATAGCCCCAGACCTCATCCGGGTGCTTGACCTTCCACAGCGAGCGGATCGCACCGACAAGGATCATCAGCGCCAGCAGCGGGAACACGAAGCGCACAACGGTCGTGTACCACGCCCCGATGAGCGGTTTTTCCGCCAGCAGAGCCGTCAGCCTGTCGAGAAGCTGCTGCAAAGCATCATTCATGTAAATTTCCTCCTTTCGAGGGATGCTGTTGATTACTTGGATTTACCAATAATACTACCAGTATAGCCTATCTATTATAGCATAGGTTGTCAAGAAATTTGCTGTTTTTCACAAACTTTCACGAATATCTTGATTGACATTGACAGAATGTTGTCACGGTGTTACACTGAATCCATAAACTACATACGCGACAAACGAAGTTTGCAGGAAAAAGCCGCACGGGCAACCGCCCATGGCTTGCCGAAGGAGCAAAACTCTCAGGCGTCCGGATTTCCGGATGAGGACTGTAAATGGATGTGGCTCTGGAGAACGTTCCTCAAGGGGACTGCCGAAGGTGCAACGCGCGCAAAGGGGTTTGCGTGCCAATCTCTCAGGCAAAAGGACAGAGATGAACCTGTTTTTATAGACGTTAGGATATAAAAATAAGTTCCGCGGAACCACAGCAAATGTTTTCTCACGGTGCAGGGTGTACCGTCTGTTTGCTGTCTTTCCGTTTCTTTGGAGCCGTAACCCGATGCTGATTGGGTTCGGCTTTTTTGTTTGCCGCAAAACAAAGAAGGGGTATGTAAAATGACAATGGAAGTATTGGCAGACTGGGTAAGCCGAATCAGCAACGTCGTGTGGAACGGCCTGCTGCTGTACCTTCTGGTCGGAACCGGCATCGTGTTTACCATCCGCACGCGCTTCGTTCAGGTGCGTAAGTTCGGCGCAGGCTGGAAGCATCTGTTCGGCCATTTCTCGCTCAACGGTGAGAAGGCGGGCAAGGACGGCATGAGTCCGTTCCAGGCGCTTACCACCGCGATCGCGGCGCAGGTCGGCACCGGCAACATTGCAGGCGCGGCTACCGCACTGTATTCCGGCGGTCCGGGTGCGATTTTCTGGATGTGGCTGAGTGCGTTCTTCGGCATGTCCACCATCTACGGCGAGGCGGTTCTCGCGCAGAAGTACAAGACCACGGACGACAAGGGCCACGTTACCGGCGGTCCGATCTACTACATCCGCGCACGCTTTACCGGTAAATTCGGCAAGTTCCTCGCCGGCTTCTTCTCGATTGCAATTATTTTTGCACTGGGCTTTACCGGCAACATGGTACAGGCAAACTCGATCAGCGTCGCGTTCAACACCGCGTTCGGCGCACCGATGATCGTTGTCGGCATCATCTGCGCGATCATTGCAGCGTTCATCTTCCTCGGCGGCGTAGGCCGTATCGCATCCGTTACCGAGAAGGTCGTTCCAATCATGGCGCTGTTCTACATGGCTGGCTGTGTTGTTATCCTGTGCATCAACCATGCAGCAATCATTCCGGCATTCAAGTCCATCTTTGTTGCAGCATTTGACCCGCAGGCTATCCTCGGCGGCGCTGCAGGCATCACGGTTCGTCAGGCAATGCGCTACGGCGTTGCACGCGGTCTGTTCTCGAACGAGGCCGGCATGGGCTCCACGCCGCACGCGCACGCTCTGGCAAAGGTAAAGCGTCCGCAGGATCAGGGCGAAATTGCTATCGTTTCCGTATTTATCGACACCTTTATCGTACTGACGCTGACCGCTATGGTCATCCTGACCTCGGGCATGCTCAATCCGGGTGCACCGGACGGTCTGCAGGGTACCGAGCTGGCACAGGCGGCATTCAAGGCTTCGCTTGGCTCGGCAGGCATGGCTTTTGTTGCCATCTGCATGCTGTTCTTCGCGTTCTCTACCATCATCGGCTGGTATTTCTTCGGTGAGCAGAACGTAAAGGCACTGTTCGGCCACAAGGCTGTTAAGGTTTACGCCGCTATCGTTGTTATCTGCATCGTGATTGGCTCCGCACTGCATGTTGATCTGGTATGGAACCTGTCTGACCTGTTCAACGGCCTGATGGTATTCCCGAACCTGATCGCGCTGCTGGCGCTGTCCGGTCTGGTTGCCAAAGCAGCCCACGACAAGGACATTATGAAGTAAGCTGTCGCGGAACGACACGGTTTGTGCAGAAATCGGTTCCGTACTGTATCGTTTGATAGAAAATGCACCGCAGTTTTGCGGTGCATTTTTCAGTCTGTCAAAAAACAGCATTCCGACTCTTGTACTTCGTGCGGCAGCACGCATAAAATAGAATTTGCGGAGCAAATTCATAAATTCCGAGAGCATGTATCTCGGAATTTATACAAGGGAAGAAAAAATGTGCCTGCAAGGCGCGATTTTTCTTCGAAATTCGATCGAAAGCGTGGTTTCGATCGAGAGGCTGCTCGGAAAACGTTAGTTTTTCGACGGCCTCAAAATGCACCGCAGTTTTGCGGTGCATTTTTTTGCAGACACCGAAAAAACACTGGTTTTCGCGTTCTCAGTACCGTATAATAGGGGAGTACCGCGGGAACATTTTCATATTCCACCCGTTCAGGATATAAGGCAGCATCGCACAATTAAAGCTGCGGCGCTTTGCGGAAATTTTACGCTCTGATGTCGTTGCGGATTTTTGCAATACACAAAGTATTGCTGCAAACCCGCGCCTAATCAGAACGCGAAATTTACTCGCAAATTGCTCTTGTTCAATGATGCGGTATTGCCTAAAAAGGAGAATTTCACATGAAAAAACGTACATTTTTGCTTTTTGGCCTGTTGGCGATGCTGGTTCTGACCGCCTGCGGCGGCAAATCGGGCGCGCAGACCTCGACGGATGATGCCGCCGACACGAGCGATAACTCGCAGCAGACGACTGCTGAGGAGACCGCACAGCCCATCGGTCAGCACCATGCACAAATCACCATCAAGGACCACGGCACGATTGACATCGAGCTGGACGGCGATGCAGCGCCTATCTCAGTTCAGAATTTTATGGACCTTGCAAACGACGGCTTTTATGACGGACTGACCTTTCACCGCATTATTACCGGCTTTATGATGCAGGGCGGCGACCCGCTGGGCAACGGCACCGGCGGCTCGGAGAACACCATCAAGGGCGAGTTTTCGGATAACGGTGTGGAGAACAAGCTGTCGCACACGCGCGGTGCGGTTTCGATGGCACGCTCAAGCAATCCGGACAGCGCATCCTCGCAGTTCTTCATCGTTCAGCAGGACAGCACCTATCTCGACGGCCAGTACGCCTGCTTCGGCTATGTGACCAAGGGCATGGATGTTGTGGATGAAATCTGCGATAATACGCCGGTCGAGGACGATAACGGCACGGTTAAGACGGAAAATCAGCCGGTTATTGAGAGCATTAAGATTATCGACTGACTGTGCAAAGCGTAAAGAGTTGAGGGTGAAGATTGGAGAGTAAGTTTCGGTTTTCCTCTTAACATAATAAAGCACCCCCTCTGTCAGACCGTATATCATACTGTCTGACAGAGGGGGTGCAGTTCCATCCCGGACTGTACACAGGATTCGGGATGTTTTTTTTACTTCGCTGTTAATATTTCAGATGCCGTTCCGAAGGATTTCATCTTTTCGGTAAACTGGAATTTACCGAGATAACACCACTTTTTTCAGTCGGCCAGGATTTCCTGAGAGCCGTATAGGAAATCAGGAAGTTGGCAAGCCAGCCTGCCGGCACGGCAAGCCAGACAAATGCAATACCAAAACGCGGTGCACAGATCAACGCCACGGACAAGCGAATCGCAAGGTTTACCATATTGGCAATGAGGAACGGCCGCATGATTCCGAGTCCGCGAAGAACGCCATCGGTCGCCATTTTGATGCCCATAAAGACAAAGAAGAAACCAATCCATCTCATATAATCTCCGGACACCTGATAAGCCAGGGCGGTTCCGTCTTTTCCAAGGAACAGCGAGGAAATCTGCGTGTGCAGCGTTTCAATGACAAGGAAGGCAAGAACAGCAAAGCATGCATCCAGAATCAATGCTGCGCGGTAGCCTTTTTTGATGCGCTGGGTTTTGTTTGCGCCAAGGTTCTGGGAAACATACGGCGAAACCGCATTGCCGATGGACACAAAAATCAGAGAAAAGACGTTCTCCACCCGCATCGTCGCCGCGTATCCCGCGAGTGCCTGTGTGCCGAAGGGATTTACCACCGCCTGTACGATCATCATACCGATGGATACGGTAGACTGCTGAAGAACCGATGGAACAGCAATCTGAAGCATCGAACGCAGCTCCTGCCCGTCAAACCAGACAAAGCTGCTCTTATACCGCCGCATCCGATAAAAGAAAATCAAAAGTGAAAACACAGCCGAAATGCCCTGCGCAATCAGCGTTGCAAGCGCCGCACCGAACACGCCAAGTCCCAGACCGGCTACCATCCAAAGATCCAGCACAATATTCAGGATTGATGAAAAGATCAGCAGTCCCAGCGGAATTTTTGATTCACCAATGGAAGTGAACATGGTAGAAAGAATATTGTACATGAACAAAAACGGAAAACCTACGAAATAGACCCGCAGATACAGTACTGCCTCCTTCAGAATATCGGCAGGGGTCTGTAATCCGCTCATCATCGCATGGGAAAAGCAAAAGCCAAAGACACCAAGGATGATACTCAGAAGTAAAAAGCTGATCAGGGAGGTAGATACAATGGTTTTCATTTTGCCATACTCTCTGGCGCCGAAATAACGGCTTACGAGCACGCCTGCACCGACACCGGCACCCAGCGCCACACAAATGAAAACATTGGTCAGGGCAGCGCAGGCGCCGACCGCTGCAAGAGCGGAAGAGCCGACAAACTGACCGACGATGATGGAGTCGGCCATATTGTATACCTGCTGAAAAAAGCTGCCGAGAATCATCGGCATGGCAAAAACCGTCAGCGCTTTCAGGGGCGCATCGGTAATCAAATATTCATCTTTTGACATGATCATTTTCCTCCACAATTTCTGGCTTTTTATTAGAAAGTACGAGCATAGCAGGAATTTCTCTAAACAAGAAAAAGCCAAATACCATTGCTGCAGCCGGTTCACAGGAACACAGAATGGATGCCTTTCCCGCCTCCATATAATTCGGTGTTGCCTTAAGGAATCCGCTTTGTCCGTTTTGACCTTGCGGATAGAACCGCCGTGTGCCGGTCGGTTCGCACGGTGGTGCGCGAGGTCGGCTTTCTATGCAGGAGAGCCTCCTGCCCGATTGGCTATATCAAACCGGACAGCACGGCTGTCATCTAATCCGATAATACCTTTTCATGAAATCCAGAAAGTGAATAGCCTGCTCGGACATACGCCGTATGGACGGATACACAATGTACAGCCGGCGCAGGAACGCTGACCGTCCGAGGGGGAACAGCAGCAGGCGTCCCTGCTGTGCATCGGTCTGCACAGTTGCGCGCGACAGAATGGAAATGCCCATGCCAAGTGCGATGCAACGCTTGAGCGCTGCCGCGTCATCCATGACGGCGATGACATTCAGTTCATCAAGCGACAGACCGTGATTTTGAAGGAAATACAGTGTTTCCTGCTTGGTACCCGAGTTGTCCTCGCGCAGCAGGAACGGTTCGCGCAGGAGCGCTGTCAGCGGGTCCAGCTGGCTTTGATAGGCACGGAAATGCGGTGTGTTCGGTGCGGCGATTATCAGCTCGTCCGAGGTGACCGGCAGAAATTCGCAGTTGGCCTCTGCGGTCTTTGTGCCGACCAGACCGATATCGCAGGTGCTGTCTGCGACCTTGTTTATCACATCCAGACTGTCCGAGCAGCTGGTGCGGAATCGGATTTCCGGGGTCTTCTCGTGGTACGCTGCCAGCAGCTCGGGCAGCAGATACAGCGACGGCACGGACGATACGCCGATATGCAGCATGGTTTCCTGCCCGTTGGACAGCTCCAGAATGGCTTTGTGCCGCAAATCGAGGATTTCTGCAGCATAATTATACAGCGTCTGACCGGCCGGTGTCACCGAGAGCGTTTTTGTCGTGCGTTTGAGCAGCTGCGTGTGCAGCTCCTTTTCCAGATTGCAGATGTGCGCGCTGACGGTCGGCTGCGACAGATACAGCTTCTGTGCAGCAAGTGAAAAACTGCGGTACTTCACGGTATAGACATAGGCTTCCAGCTGACGAATATCCATGGGCGGCATTCCTTTCGTTTTCTCCATTATAGCTGTATTTATAGATTATATCAATAGATTCAATCAAATTATCAATAGAATCAATTTCACATTGAAAACACCGCATGATATACTGAATACAGCATAAAATTCCCTCATTTCACAAAAAAGGAGAAAATCATGAAACTGTTTGACAAGACATGGAAGCTAGCAGTGTCCGGTGCGGTGATCGGACTGCTGGTCATGCTTCTGGCAATTTACGGAAACCCTGCCAACATGGCGATCTGCGTTGCCTGCTTCATCCGCGATACAGCGGGTGCGCTTAAGCTGCACACTGCGGCTCCGGTGCAGTATTTCCGTCCGGAGGTCGTCGGCTTTGTCTGCGGCTCGTTCCTGCTGGCGCTGCTGACCAAGGAGTATAAGTCCACCGCCGGTTCCTCGCCGATGGTGCGTTTTATTCTGGGCGCTGCGATGATGATCGGCGCCCTCGTATTCCTCGGCTGTCCGCTCCGCATGGTGCTGCGCATGGCCGCCGGTGACTTGAATGCGTGGGTCGCGCTTATCGGCTTTGCAGGCGGTGTGGCGACCGGCTCGTTCTTCCTCAAGAAGGGTTTCTCGCTCGGCCGTGCGTATGAGGCCAAGCCGGTCGGCGGTGCCGTTCTGCCGGTTGTGCTGGCGGCGCTGCTCGTAATCGGCGTGGCGACCGGCGCTTACGCGGTCAGCACCGAGGGCCCGGGCAGCAAGCATGCGCCGATCATTCTTTCTCTGGTGGTTGCGCTCATCATCGGTGCGCTCGCGCAGAAGAGCCGTATGTGCCTTGCGGGCAGCATCCGCGATATCATTCTGATGAAGAATTTCGACCTGATCAGCATTATCGCGGCCCTGTTTGCAGTGATGGCAGTCTACAATGCGGCAACCGGCAGCTTCCACCTCGGTTTTTCCGGTCAGCCGATCGCGCATTCCCAGCACCTGTGGAACATTCTTGGCATGTATGTTGTAGGCTTTGCGGCTGTGCTGGCTGGCGGCTGCCCGCTGCGTCAGCTCATTCTGGCAGGTCAGGGCTCGTCTGATAGCGCGGTCACCTTCCTCGGTATGTTGATCGGCGCGGCATTCGCGCATAACTTCGGTCTGGTCGGCGCGGCTGCCAAGGCGGCAACCGAAACCGAGCCTGCAGTCGCAGGCGGTCCGGCGGCAGCCGGCAAAATCGCCGTGATCGTCTGCATTATCGTGCTGTTTGTCATTGCGGGCACCAATCTGCGCCGCAAAAAGACGGCAAAGTAAGTCGGAAAAGGAGAATGTGCAATGGCTGAATATGTTGAAGTAGATGTTCGCGGTCTGTCCTGTCCGGAGCCGGTTCTGCTGGCGATGGACGCGATGCAGGATCACCCGGGGAAGCTGATCCGTGTGCTCGGTGACGAGGCGCACACCCGCAAGAATATCGAGAAAATGCTCGAGTATGAGAACAAGTCCGGTCAGACGACTGTGCGTCCGGATGGGTGCTTCGAGATCGTTTTTCAGGCGTAATGCGAGAGAAAAAGCCGTATCAGGTGCTCACCTTCCACACCACCGATGCCGCCATGGAGATGGAAGCATTCTGCAAGCAGAACGGTATTGCCGGCCGGCTGGTGCCGGTGCCGCGCAGATTGTCCGCCGGATGCGGCATCGCGTGGCGCATGGAAGCCGAAGTTTACGCGCAGTATCAGACGGTTATCGCGGACTGCGGGATTGAGATCGAGCAGAGCGAGGTGTTTGTGTTCTAAGTAACCATAAAGCGGCATGACTTTGATGCAAGTCATGCCGCTTTTCTGTTTATTTGTTTTCGGTTTTCACGATTTTCTTTATAAAATGACATTGAGGAAATCCTGTGCAGCCCCAGAATTTTTCGCCGATATGTGTGCCGCGTCTGGCCTCCCGCATAACAAGCGGCTTGCCGCACTTCGGACAGTATTTTCCCTCCGACGGCGCAGGCCGCTCGGCGGCAGGCTGGTCCTCCAGCTCCTCCTGCTTGAATTTTTCGATATAGGTGATTGGCTTTTCAATGTGCATTTTGTTCAGATAATACTCACCATCTTCTTTCAAATCCTTCATGGAAGATTTCAGTTCACTTGATTCTCTGTTCATCCGCTTAATCGTTTCCACCAACTGATCCGCACGGATAACCTGTTTTTTTACTTCCTGTGGAGCATCTTGGTCATTGATAATCGTTTTAGGATTAGAAAGCACGACCAATCCCTTGAAAAAGTTACTAAACCAGTGATTTCGAAGTGCTGCCATCACCTTACCATGATTTTCGTTTCGACATTCATTCAGCACCTGCAAATGCCGCTGATTCTGCGTAATCGGCGAATAAATTCCCTCTTTATAGTACCGACCGCCGCAGCGAATTGTGCGGATAAAATCGCCCTTGCTGTTGATCTCGATATTGCCGAACAGATTTTTGCACTCCAACACAAAGTTAATCTTTGGAGTCAGTACCAGAAAGTCAATCTGTGCCGAGGCACCGGACACGCTTTCAATATACAAATCGTGCAGCACAACCATATCCATACCGCTGTTTTTCAGCTCAAACAGAATATTATCCTCACCGATAATGCCGGCTTTCACCACGGCAATCTCTTTTGCGATTTTTTTCGCGTTTTCTCCGGTTGCCTTTTCCGCCAGCTCTTCCAGCTGCCGCAGATACTCCTTTGCGTTGCTGGATTCTTTCGCAATCACAACCTCCGGTTTTGAAAACAGTCCCATGTTTATCCCTCGTGTTTCTCTTTTTCCTGCGATTTTCGCTTGTATAATTTTAGTATACCATATAGGAGAAACAAGGAAAAGTTCCGTCCTCAAATTTATCCACAGGTTTGTGCATATCTTCGTGGATATTTCCACAGGCACGCAGAAGCCGCAGGCGAAAGTCTGCGGCTTCTGAGGCTGTCGAAAAACTAACGTTTTCCGAGCAGCCTCTCGCTCGAAACTACGCTTTCGAGCGAAATCGAAGAAAAACCGCGCCCTGACGGGCACATTTTTTCTTCCCTTGTATAAATTCCGAGATACACAAGGTGAATTGCCGCATAGCGGCAAGAGAGGGTGGTCTGGACCATGCTCCCGGAATTTATGAATTTGCTTCGCAAATTCTATTTGATGCGTGCTACCGCACGAAACGCAAAACGCCAATCTGATTTTTTGACAGACAGAAGCCGCAGACTTTCGTCTGCGGCTTCGTTTACGTTTACCTGGCACTGCTAATCTTCGTTGCCTTTCTCAGCACAATCTGCGCTGTGTATGTTTATGATGCGGATTGCAGCGGCAGTTACCCGTGGGTGTTATTTTCCGTCGTTTGCAATCGCGGTATCAATATTCTCCTGCAGCTGCTTCATGCTGCTTTCGTTCGTGATGCCGCCGAGTACCGGTTTACCGACGATTTTTCCGTTCCGGTCGATAACATAGGTGGTTGGGAATGCCGTGGTGTTCAGTGCAAACTGACCGGCCTCGCTGCCGGATGCAAAGGTGATGTTGCGGTAGGATGCCCCCTTGGTCTGCAGAATCTGTTTAGCGGTAGCAATGGCATCCGTATTGTCATCGAGCGTTTCTGTATTGATGCCGATAACCTCGCCGCCCTGAGCCTTGACGGTCTGATTCAGCTTGTCCAGATCACCAAGTTCGGCCACGCACGGCTTGCAGCCGCTGAACCAGAGATTCACGACCGTAAACGCGTTGTCAGCGAACAAGCTGCTGTCCACGGCGTTGCCGTCCAGGTCTTTGCCCTCGAAAGCGGGGAACGTGCTGTCGTCGGATGCGGTGGTGCCTTCCTCGGGCGGAAGTTCCTGCAGCTGGTCCTCCAGCTTGCGGACCTTGGCGGCATCGTCGGTCAGCGTCTTGTAGTCCTCGGCCGAGAGCTGGTCCTTGACGTTATTAATCGCAAGATCGAGTACATCGGCGTAGTTGGTGCTCTGAGTGCTCTGCGACAGATTGTCCTTGTCGAGCGAATTCAGAGCCGTTGTCCACAACTCCTGGTGCTGGTCGAGGATGGCGTTTTCCTCCGCTATCAGCTCGGAGACGGTTTTTGCCGGTTTGCCGCAGGCGGATGCGCCGAGCAGCAGGCTTACGGACAGGGCAAATGCAATCAGTCGATTTCGTTTCATTAGATGGTCTCTCCTTTGTTATGCGTTTGGGTTTTATCGCCCAGACCGTAGCGGTAGCAGATAGCATCGGTCGGGCAGGCTTTCATACACATGCCGCAGCGGATGCACTCGGCATGATTGGGGTTTTTCGTGATATCCACATCCATTTTGCAGGCTTTGGCACACGCGCCGCAGGATACGCACTTATGCGTATCCACCTGCATTTGAAACAGTGAAACGCGGTTCAGCAGGGCATAAAAGGCGCCGAGCGGGCACAGCCATTTGCAGAATGGACGGTAAAACAGAATGCTGCACACGATAACGGTCAGCAGAACGGCTGCTTTCCAGGTAAACAGCGCGCCGAGCGCGGAACGAATACCGGAATTGACCGCCGCCAGCGGCAGCGCGCCCTCGAGAACTCCCTGCGGACACAGGTACTTGCAGAAGAACGGATCGCCCATGCCGAGTTCATTTGTGACAAGTACGGGCAGCAGCACCACCATGATCAGCAGCACCGCATATTTCACATAGCGGAGCGGCTTCAGCCTTTTGGTGGACAGCTTAGGCGAGGGGATTTTGTGCAGCAGCTCCTGAAACCAACCGAATGGGCACAGAAAACCGCAGATGAACCGTCCGAGCAGGACACCGAATAAAATCAGGATTCCGGTGATATAATAGGAAAATTTAAACTTTGATGAGCCGATCACCGCTTGAAACGCGCCAATCGGACACGCGCCGGCTGCACCGGGGCAGGAATAGCAGTTGAGTCCGGGCACGCAGACGGTCTTGCCGCTTCCCTGATATAGTTTGCCCTGTACAAAATTCGGCAGGTGGATATTGGTCAGCAGGGTGGCTGCCGCCTGTATCCAACCGCGAAAGCGGGATAAAAAAGGGATTTTTTTCTTATCCAATGCCAACACACTCCATACACAGGCGGATCGCCTTTGATAATACGGTTTCGGCTTCGCCGAGGCGGATGCCCAGAAGAATCATCGCAACAGCACTCAGCAGCAGCACCAGCTGAGCGGCGGTTTTGTAACGCGGCATAGTCGTGCTCCTCTCACAGTTGTTGTAAACAGTATACAGCGGACGACATAAAATCTTTGTTAACAGGCTGGAAATGCGGAAGATTTTTTTGCGAGAGTGCCATACAGTCTGTCGATAAAGTCAATTTTTCGAGCATACAGTGTTTCGTTTCGCGCGGAAGCGCGCATAAAATAGAATTTGCGAAGCAAATTCAGAGGCTGCTCGGAAAAATGAAGTTTTTCGACAGTCTCGTTAACACAAACTTTATCCGTATCTGCTATAATAAAGGTAACGAAACGGCAAGGAGGAAGGACCATGCGTCTTTTGGTGATAGAGGATGAGCGCGATCTGTGTGAGGACATTGCAAAAAAACTGCGTCTGTCCGGCTATGAGGCGGATATCTGCTTTGACGGAGAAGCGGCGCTGGAGCTGCTGGCGGTAGAAAAATACGATCTGGTGCTGCTCGACTTGAATCTGCCTAAGGTGGACGGTATGACGGTGCTGCGTACTCTGCGGGAGCATGATCAGGAGACCGGCGTGCTCATCCTGTCGGCACGCAGTGAAATATCCGACAAGGTTGACGGACTGGATGCCGGTGCGAACGATTATCTGTCCAAACCGTTCCATTTAGAGGAACTGGAAGCGCGTGTGCGCAGCCTGACGCGCCGCCGATTTGTGCAGCAGGACGTGTGCCTGCGGTGCGGCGGGCTGACGTTTGATACCCGCAGCCGCACGGCCACGGCAGCCGGACAGACGCTTTCGCTCACGCGCAAGGAGAGCGGCATTCTGGAATATCTGCTGCTCAACCGCGGCAGACCCGTCAGCCAGGAGGAGCTGATCGAGCATGTGTGGGACAGCAGCGTGGACAGCTTCAGCAACTCCATCCGTGTGCATATCTCCATGCTGCGGAAAAAACTGCGTGCAGTACTGGGATACGACCCGATCCGCAACAAGATCGGTCAGGGCTATGAGATAGGAGCGGGCGAATGAGCAAACGAATTTCTGTCCAGTGGCGCATTACGATATTGACCGCGCTGCTTATCGCGGCGGCGTGTGTGAGCCTGAATCTGCTGCTGTTTTACTCCGGTTCGGGCAGCATGGATGCGCTGAACGGCTTTGTGGTGGAATACAAGACGGAAAACCAGCAGGAAATGACCATTCAGATACCCAAAGAGAATATGCAGGCGTTCTTCAGCGACTTTTCTCAGCAGGTCAATGAAGAAAAGGTGCGTTTCGAGCGCATGGGCTGGTGCATCACCGCACTGGTGACACTGCTGAGCGCCGTTATCGCGTATTTCTTCAGCGGAAAGGCTTTGAAGCCGCTGAAGGATTTTGCACAGCAGACCGAACAGATCAACGAAGAAAGCCTGACGGACACCCGTCTGCCGGAGGATACTACTGCCGAGTTCCGGCAGCTGAGCGAGTCGGTGAACGGCATGCTGGACCGGCTGGCGCAGGCGTTCGATGCACAGCGGCAGTTTACGGGCAACGCCGCCCATGAGCTGCGGACACCGCTGGCGCTGATGCAGACAAGGCTGGAGCTCTTTGCGGCGGAACATCGGCAGATGAGCGAAGAAACTGCGAAATTGCTGCATTTTCAGCAGGAGCAGGTTGAGCGCCTGAGTGCGCTTGTGCGTACCCTGCTTGAGATGAGCGACCTGCGGTCGGTGCCGCGCACCGACCGTATCGACCTTGCACCGATGGTTGAGGAGGTGTTGGTCGATTTGACACCTCTGGCACAGAAAAACGGTATTACACTGACGCAGACCGGCGAAAACGTGCAGTTTATCGGCAGCGATGTGCTGCTGTATCGGCTGCTGTTCAATTTGACAGAGAACGCGATCAAGTACAACCGCACGGGCGGTTCGGTGGAAGTATCTGTCGAGCGGGAAGGCGGTCAGGCGGCAATCCGCGTGCGCGATACCGGTCCGGGCATTGCCGAGGAGTACCGGGACAGCATCTTTCAGCCGTTTTTCCGCGTGGATAAGTCGCGCAGCCGCGCAATGGGCGGCGTGGGACTGGGACTGGCGCTCGTGCAGGAGATTGTCCGCCTGCATGGCGGCACAGTGCGCGTTGAACAGAGCGCAGATACGGGAACGACTGTTCTGGTAACACTGCCGGTTGGAAAAGCGGATTGACGCTTAAATTGAGGGCATATATACGCATGGCTGTTCAGCATGCTCTACTGGCGGTATGCTGCTGCACCGTATATTTAAGGTATAAAAACATCAGCTGCAGGGGAGCTGCCGGAAGGCGGCTCCCTTATTTATGCACGCTGCCTTAACAGCGTACACGGTTTACACCCGCTCTGAAATCCAGTATAATTTAGACAGTATAGCGGACAGGAGAGCACATTACAGTATTCGGAGGTGCGCCATGCCAAAATCGAAATGGAACCTGAACACGATCTACATATCCGAGCGACTGCAGGAGAGCCTGCGGCCAATCTCGCGCTGTGCCATGACGACCGTGGTTGCACCCATGGGCTACGGCAAAACGACGGCGGTGGAGTGGTATCTCGCGGAACGTGCCGGAGCCGAAGCGCCGTACATTGTGCGCATCAGTGTGTACTCGGGCAATCTTGCGATTTTCTGGAAAAGTGTGCAGGACGCCTTTGCGCGTGCAGGCTTTGCCTTTCTGCGGGAATACGACTGTCCGACCGACGGAGCGAGCGGCGGACTTCTGATCGACGATCTGTGTCATGCGCTGACCGAGCGGGAATATGAGATTGTCCGGCTGATGGCACAGCGGCTGAACAACCGTGAAATCGCGGAAAAGCTGTATCTGTCCGAGGGCAGTATCCGGCAGTATGTGAATCAAATCTACACCAAACTGCAGAGAGCCGCGTGCGAAGCGCAAGCTACTGCTCGACCTGCTTGCGGATAAAAACTAACAACTTGTGAATGGTTTTTTTGAAAGGTTCACCGTATCCTATAGGTACGGTGGACCTTTTATTTTGTGTAAGCGAGAGGAGGTACGCATTTGGACCGGAAATACATTCAGTCAGTCAAGCCGCTGACCGACCACGTTCTGCAGGTCGATTTTATCTCCGGCAGCCGCCTGCTGCTGGATATGAAGCCCTATCTGGATAAATTCCGATTCCGGTCACTTTCTGACCCGCAGGTGTGGAACAGCGCGGTGACAAACGGCATTTTTGTCCGCTTCGGCGATGTGGAGATGAGCCATAACGAGCTGTTTTCCATGGCCGAGCAGGAGCACTGAAACAGAAAAGGAGGAGAATGGCATGAGTAAAAAGCAGATAATACGACGGCGAGGTTTGTGCGGACTGCTGGCTCTGGTGATGTGTATAGGGGCGATGCCCCCGACAGCCGGGGCGGCGGTGACGGCAGAAAACGACTGGGAGATCTTTGATGCCTCAGACACCTACAATCTGCCGGGCACACAGGAGCAGATTTTGCAGGAGATGATCAAGAGCCCCGAATTTGCGGAGCAGTGGGCGGGCATTGCAAACAATGTTTTGCCAAAAACGTACTATAATGACAACAATGAACACGGCTATCATGAGCCGTATACCGCTCTGACTGCGGCAGATTACGCAAAGGTACAGTATACATCCAAGGGCCTGCGGGATGCTGTCAGCAGCGTCGTTGACCAGGGTGCGATTTTGAGCGGCTCGGGTGTTTTGAACAGTCTTCCGGAAGAAGAAACCCCGGTTTATTATGTCTCTACCAGAGCGGAGAAGGAACGCGATGACCACCACTCTTATGTAAGTACCGGCTACGGCTACTATGTGCAGGCGTTCTACGACTTTGAAATTCAGGGCATTGCGAACCGGTTTGAAACGCCTTCCATCGAGACGGATGACACAACGGCGTCGCTCGAACAGAAGGGCTACCGGTTTAATCTGGGCGGCAGCTCGGACAGCTACAAGGTGACGGCGGAAAACCGCAACGACTTTGAAAACACGGTCGAAAAAAGCTATACCTATGAAAAGAGCACCACGACCTCGACCACGGTCTCCAATACCTATTCGCAGAACTGGACCGAGGAGACCACGGTAGGCGTTGAATTCAGCGTGCCCGTTCTAGCCGCGCTTTCGCCCACTGCCAAGGTAGAGCAGAGTTTTTCCTATTCCTACGGCATGGAAAAGACCTACGAGAGCAGCAAGGAAGAGTCCTACGCGCAGTCTATTACGGATACCATCTCCGTACCGCTGCCGGCACATACGGGCATTGACATCAATGTCGATGTGACCGACCTGCAAACGACCATCCCCTATACCGGCGCGGTGTACATCAAATATAAGACCATGATTCTCTCAGCTACCGGTTATCATGTAACCAAAGTGAATGGCACCAGTGCAGATAGATGGAAAGGACAGGAGTTTAAGCAGTATACCTTCGGTCGGAACGGCAGAAGTGCAATCGAGGATCTGGATGCACGCATCCAGAACCGGGATGTCTCCGGCTACGACCCCGATGGTCTGGATATGAACAGCCTGTATCAGGGAGCATTCAAGACGGCAGCCGATCAGCTGCGCTCCGGTCAGCCGGTTGCACCGTACTTCGGTTCGTTCCACTACACCTCCAAGAACACCGTCATCACCCCGCAGAAGGTGTACCCAATCTATGCACTCGATCGTCTGGTGCCTGATACCGAACAGGTCTCGCTGTACGAGCAGCAAAGCCTGCGTCTGGACAGCATCAAGGTCGAGGCGAAAAACGAACACGACGTGGACTGGTACGGCTTCAATCCCCGCCTGAGCGGCGAATGGACGGTTGTGGACGAAGGGCTGAACGACGCTTCGGAGTACGCCGAGGTCACGACAAACCGCAATGGCTATCCTGTCCTCAATGCGCTCAAGCCGAATGACGGAGCACAGCTGTTCCTGCGCTATCGGCCGAAGGATACGATCGAAACAACGGATGATTTCAACAGCGAGCTGATTGAACTGACCATCCTGCCCGTTGTGCTTTCCTCGGTTACGGTAGAGGGCAGCTTTGAGCCGTTCTACTTCAACGACGGCAGCAACACCGCCGACGTTAAGGGTCTGACCGTGGCCGCTAAGGACGAGGACGGCAACGATTTTGATGTAACCGGCAAGGTCAAGTGGTATGCAGAAGCAAACGATGACATTACGGTTGACGAAACCACGGGCAGCATCGAGTTTACCGCACCGGGAACCTATCAGATTTATGCCGTAGTGAACGGCACGGAATCCAACCGTGTACCGCTGCAGGTTCTGCCCGAACGGCAGCTCGATACGCTGACCGTGAACGGCACGATTCCCAATCTCATCTATAATGATGATACGGCGAACACCTTTGACCTAAGCACGCTCAATGTGGAGGCCAAGGATCAGTATGGCGAGGACATGACGCTTAACGATGGCCTGTTCGAGTGGCGGCTTGCCACGGACAAGGGCTATGCCGAAATCAGCGGCAGCGTAATCACCGGTCTTGTAGTCGGCACGGATACGGTTACCCTGTATTATCCGGTCGGACAGGACGAGCAGGGCGAAACGGTCTATCGGACGGCACAGCCGCTGCCCGTACAGGTGACGGCAAAGCCCTATCTGAATGAGCTGTATTATAATGACGGCGCTCCCGCCGCAGTAGAGGGCGCAGCGTATGATCTGTCCCGCATCCCTCTGCTGGCCCGTGATCAGCACGGCAATCCCTGTGGAATTCCGTCGGACATCGAGTGGACGCTGGCAGACACCAATCAGACCAATGCCACGATTGAAAACGGAAAACTGCTCGTTGCGGTTGGCAGTGTTCCGGATGCCTCCTATGCGGATGTGATTCTGGAAGCCTCCTCTGCCTCTGCCAGCAAGACTGCAAAGAATGTCGTTGTTAAGGTCGAGCAGCAGCCGACCCTCAAGACAATCCGCGCCGACATGAAGGACGGTTTTGTCCTGCGGCTGGATGAAAATGCGGTTCTTGCAGATCAGTTTACCGCTGCCGGCTACGATCAGTATGGCAGAGCAATGACCGGCGGCAGCTTTGAATGGGTTACCTCCAAGCCGGATGTGGTTTCGCTCGAAAACGGAACGCTCAAGGCACTGAAAGAAGATTCTACCGAGATCTATGCCCGTTCCGGCGACATCGAGAGTAACCACATTACGCTGACGGTCAATGCCCCGAGACGGCTGACTGCAATCACCGCAGACGGAATTCCGTCGTCCGTTCGGAAAAACACGACGCTGGATCTGTCTGCAGCTAAGGTAACGACGCTCGATCAGTTCGGCAAGGCCTTTACTCCGGAAGAGCTGGCGGCCTATCCGGCTTCTGTACGATGGACGCTGGAAAAGAATGATACCCACGCCGTTATCAGCGGAAATACCCTCAGCTTCGGTGATCAGGAGGGCACGATGACCCTGATCTGTGCTGCGGTCAACGCAGACACCAATGTGATCGTGGAAAAGAAGATCAGCATTCGCATCACAGACTCCACCTCCGGCGGCGG
The DNA here is from genome assembly GCF_003474415.1 of Butyricicoccus sp. AM05-1. Taxonomy (NCBI): domain Bacteria; kingdom Bacillati; phylum Bacillota; class Clostridia; order Eubacteriales; family Butyricicoccaceae; genus Butyricicoccus; species Butyricicoccus sp. AM05-1. Next base: position 109,954 of record NZ_QUDG01000006.1, read on the forward strand.
CTCGTCCGGCGGCGGCGGTGGTGGTGGCGGCGGAGGAGGCTTCTCCGCACCCAGCTATTCGGTATCTGTAGATGATGTAAAGCACGGCACTGTCACCGTATCTCCCAAATCCGCGTCCAAGGGCGACACTGTGACCATCACGGCAACCCCCGACAAGGGCTACGTCCTCGAAAGCCTGACCGTGCTGGACAAGGACAGTAAGGCGCTCGAGTTGACCGAGAAGGGCAGCGGCAAGTACACCTTCGTCATGCCTGCGGGCAAGATCACGGTGAAGGCGGTCTTTATGGATGACAACACCATGCTCAACTTCTTCACCGATGTGCACGCGGAGGATTACTACTATGACGCAGTCCTCTGGGCGGCGCAGAAGGGCATTACCGGCGGCATGAGCGACACGCTGTTCGCTCCGAACGCTGCCTGCCCCAGAGCGCAGATTGTAACCTTCCTGTGGCGCGCGGCGGGTTCGCCTGAACCGAAGGCGCTGAGCAGCTTCGCGGATGTTCCGGCAGATGCATACTACGCCAAGGCAGTCGCGTGGGCGGTCGAGAATAGCATCACCAACGGTACGACCGATACCACCTTCGGCCCGGATGAGACCTGCACCCGTGCTCACGGCGTTACCTTTCTGTATCGTGCGGTCAAGGCGACGGCTTCGGTCGGTGCATCGGCATTTACCGATGTGGCCGACAGCGCCTACTACGCCGATGCGGTCAAGTGGGCAACTGAGCAGGGCATTACCAAGGGCATCAGCAGCACGCTGTTCGGTCCGGATGAGACCTGCACCCGTGCACAGATCGTCACGTTCCTGTACAGACTGTACGGCAGCAAATAAGTCAATCAACCGATAGAAAGCGGCGGCAGGGGAATACCCCTGCCGCCGTCTGTTTACCGATTTTTTGCCGCCATCTCACGCTTTGGAGCGAGCTGCATTCCCGGACAAATCGCTGCGATAAGAGCGGGAGAAACGGGGAAAATGCCATATTTTCGGCAACTCTGCGGCAACGTGTCATAATTTCTTCTTTTTTGTAAAACCCTGTTGACAAAACACGACAGATGCGCTATAGTGTGGATAAAAGAAGATGATGCAGTCGCTTTGACCGCATCTCAAACGATAATGGCAAACCCACCGAAAGGTGGCGACGCAAAGCTATAGGGCCTTACCCCTCATCGAGAGGGCTGGCAGCCAGTTACCGAAAGGAGATTGCCGGATATGAAGCGGCTTTTTCGTATTGCATGCGCAGTTTTTGCAGCAGCTGCCCTCTCGATGGGCGTTACCGCAGCAGCAGTAAATGATGTTGTGGATATGAGCAATTCCACCCACGGTTATGTTACCGTAAACTACTCCTCGAGTGCAAGGCTCAAGGTCGGTATTCAGTACAACGGCGGCAAGACCGTATTCTATGATTGCCCGAGTGGCAAGGATGCTTCCTTCTCTCTCGATAAGGGCAACGGCAAGTACACCGTAACGCTGTACCGCAACGTTTCCGGTACGTCCTATCAGCAGGTCGAGTCCAAGTCCATGAACGTAACCGTTAAGGACAGCTATGCTCCGTATCTGGCCTCCACTTCCGAGGTTCAGTTCTCCAAGGGTGATACGGTATCCGCTAAGGCTGCTGAGCTTTGCAGGAACGCCAAGACCGACGAGGCTAAGGTTATCGCCATCTACAACTACATGGCAAGCCGTTATACTTATGATAACAAGCTGGCGAATGAGATCACCAGTGGCAAGATTACCAAGTACATCCCGGATACCGCCGCCACCCTGAAGGGCACCACCGGTATCTGCTACGATTTTTCCTCGCTGTTTGCAGCAATGTGCCGCAGCCAGGGCATCCCGTGCGCACTGACCAAGGGCTACGCCGGCTCCAGTTACCACGCTTGGAACAAGGTAAATCTGAACGGCAAGTGGTATCAGATTGACCTGACCTATGCGGTTACCCACAGCGTGAAGAACGCAAAAACCCTGCATGACTGCGTATCTCCGCTGACCTACACCAACACCAGCGATGCGCTTGCAGTAGCTGCGGCTTAACACTTTTTCATTTTATTTTGTATGCAAATGGTCCTGATGGGATATGTTTATGCCCGATCAGCGGCGATTTATTGCATAAAAAACGATTCCGGATTGAAATCTCTCTTCGTTTTTTACAGTATTTGCTTGTTATTCGCGGGCATTTATGGTATACTGAAGAAGAGGATCCGGAGGATTTCTGTCCTGCGCAGGCAAAGAACTGTGTATGCAGTCCGGCGTATCTGCCGACAGAAAAGATCGTAAAATTCTGTGCATGACTTCCGTAAAGGGATACAGGTACAGACAAAGGCACAGCCGGTGAAAGCCGGTGTCGCAAAGCCAGATGGGCCTAAACGGAGGTTTTTCCTCTCCGCATGGCAGCCGGCTGCCAAAGGTACTTTGTACCCCCTTGCAGAGCTATGCGCGCTGTAAAGGGGGTATTTTATTTGGAGGTTGAAACTGCATTGCATTCTGAGATTATCGCAAACCCACAAACACATGATCTGTGCGGCTCGTTGAGGAGCAAGTTGTACAGACAAAGGCACCATCGGTGAAAGCCGGTCTCGCAAAGCCAGGGGCCTAAACGGAGGTTTTTTTCTCTCCGCATGGCAGCCGGTTGCCAGAAATACATTTGCAATCCCTCTCGATCAGCATGCACGCTGACCAAGGAGGTATTCCTATGTTAAAAAAGAATATGCGTAAACGTCTGCTCGCAGGAGCACTTGCGACTATCATGGCGCTGACCATGTGCCCGACCTGGGCGCTGGCCGACGATGAAGGCATCACCACCCTTCCGGCACCGGAAGACCAGATGCCGGTTGTTGACAGTACTCCCGCAGAAGACACCATTCAAACTCCCGATGCTGGGACCCAAGGACAGCCTGAGGCTCAGGATCCTGCACAGGCACCGTCCGGCGGTACGGACATCGAGGAGACTGGCAATAATAGCAATTCCAATGAAAATGATTCTCAGAATAATGATGCAGTAAGCAATTCTCCGACGAATACAATTAGCGTGCAGGAGATTCAAAGCGACCGCGCAAGGTATCGGACGAAGGCAGCCAAGTACTTCGTACTTCTGCCGAAGCGTGGTACGCCGGAGAACAACGATGACCAGGGTCAGGCAAATTACCTGCCGAGCAGCGATGACACGGCTGCCGGTATCACGGGCAGTGACGGTGGCGTAAAGGGTCTGAATGCGGGTACTGGTTACAAAGGTTTTGTGACCGCAGAAGGTATGGCGGCATTGGCACAGACAAGTGATAAATCGATCACTGACATAGAGCATGGCGTTGACGAAGCATATCTGGAAAAACCGAAAGATCTCGGTTTCTTCACTCCGGGCAACTGGAATGATGATGGCACCTATGCTAAGTACACCAATACTGATGAGACCACCAGAAAGTCTCTGCTTGATACCACGAATTTCACGTTTCATCCGAATCGTGTTACCATTGTATGGTATACCATTAAGGACCAGAGTTGGGGCTATGGCTGGGGGAGAGTAGAGGATATCCATGTTGATGGCTATCTCAAGGGCATTCCGGTTAATGTCACTTATTATCCCAACTATACCACTAATGGAATTTCTGGAAAGAACGAGGATCCTATCGTAGATAACGAGACGAGTGGCAACACCTATACTATTCGTGGCAGTAATACGTTTGAGGCTCCGGAGGGTTACTCCTTTGGTGGTTGGTATACCGAAGCAGCATGCACCAACGAATTTTCGGATACGACTACTGTTCTGATGTCCGATTTGTATTTGTATGCAAAATGGATTCCGAATCCGTATACCGTAACTTGGAAGAACGAGGGAACGACTCTTGGCACTGAGAAGGTTGCCTACAACCATAAGCCAACGCAGAGCTATACTCCGACCAAGGAAGCTGACAATGATTACACCTATACCTTCAAGGGTTGGGCAGTCAATGGCGATACCAGCAATATCGTAGAATCGACTGACATTGCAGTAACCGCAGACGTAACTTATGTAGCAGTATTTGACAAGACTGAGCGTAAGTACACGGTAACTTGGAAGAACGAGGGAACGACTCTTGGCACTGAGAAGGTTGTCTACAACCATAAGCCGACGCAGAGCTATACTCCGACCAAGGAAGCTGACAATGCTTACACCTATACCTTCAAGGGTTGGGCAGTCAATGGCAATACCAGCAATATCGTAGAATCGACTGACATTGCAGTAACCGCAGACGTAACTTATGTAGCAGTATTTGACAAGACTGAGCGTAAGTACACGGTAACTTGGAAGAACGAGGGAACGACTCTTGGCACTGAGAAGGTTGCCTACAACCATAAGCCGACGCAGAGCTATACTCCGACCAAGGAAGCTGACAATGCTTACACCTATACCTTCAAGGGTTGGGCAGTCAATGGCGATACCAGCAATATCGTAGAATCGACTGACATTGCAGTAACCGCAGACGTAACTTATGTAGCAGTATTTGACAAGACTGAGCGTAAGTACACGGTAACTTGGAAGAACGAGGAAACGATTCTTGGCACTGAGAAGGTTGCTTACAACCATAAGCCAACGCAGAGCTATACTCCGACCAAGGAAGCTGACAATGCTTACACCTATACCTTCAAGGGTTGGGCAGTCAATGGTGATACCAACAATATCGTAGAATCGACTGACATTGCAGTAACCGCAGACGTAACTTATGTAGCAGTATTTGAAAAGACTGCTCGTCAGAAGAACTACAATTACACCATCAACAAGCACTTCTACAACGAGAAGGACGTTGAGGTTAATGTAGTGAACGGCGTGGCTACGTCCGCTGTTGAGAACACTGAGATCAAGGATCTCTACACCGCCAATAAGCAGGAGACCTTTAAAAATCAGACCTACGTTTACGTTCCGGGTCTGACCAAGGTTACCGATAACCTTGAAAAGCTCACCAAGGACGTTACCATCGACCTGTACTACTACCTTGACGTCAAGGGCGGTGAGAAGCCGGACGAGACCGGCAATGGCACCCCGGACGCATGGGAGTACCGTCTTGCATTCAAGGTTGTAAACGGCGAGTGGAACAACGGCGGCAGCGCTGACATCGTTGTTTACGTTCCGTTCAAGGACTATAAAACCGGCAAAACGCTCAAAGAAGTTGTGGTTCCGATCACCCGTATCCCGGTCGTTGGCGACAAGCCGAACTCCGGCTACCGTGCTGGTTCCTGGGATACGACCCCTGTCGGCAATGCAAAGGTTGAGAAGGACACCGTATTCACCTATACCTATGCGAAAAAGTCTTCCTCCGGCGGCGGCGGTGGCGGCGGCAGCCGCAAGCCCACCGTTACCATTCCGGATGATGTACCGACCGGTCTGAACGGCGATGACCATTATGCTTACATTGTTGGTTATCCGGACAGCACCGTTCGTCCGCAGAACGGCATTACCCGTGCTGAGGTAGCAACCATCTTCTTCCGTCTGCTGACCGACGAGACCCGCAATGCAAACTCTACGAAGTCCAACAGCTACTCCGACGTAGCAGCCGGCGCATGGTACAACCACGCGGTTTCTACGCTGAGCGCTATGGGCATCGTAAAGGGCGATAGCCACGGCAAGTTCAATCCGAATGCGCCGATCACCCGTGCGGAGTTCGCTGCGATCGCAGCTCGTTTTGACGACAAGGCCAACACGACCGCTGTTGACTTCAGCGACATTGCATCCCACTGGGCAAAGAACGAGATCAGCGCCGCTGCCAACAACGGCTGGATCAACGGTTATACCGACGGCACCTTCCGTCCGAATAACAAGATCACCCGTGCTGAGGCGATGACGCTCGTAAACCGCGTCCTTAAGCGCCTTCCGGAGACTGCAGAGGACCTGCACAACGACATGATCAAGTGGAGCGACAACTCCGATACTTCCGCATGGTATTACCTGGCCGTACAGGAGGCTACGAACAGCCACTATTACGACCTCAAGGAAAACAAGCACGAGAAGTGGAGCAAGTTGCGCGAAACTCGTGACTGGACCGAACTGGAAAAGTAAATACTTTCCTGTAAGGGCGAACGAATCCCCCGGCCATTGGTCGGGGGATTTTATTGCTCTGATAGTTTTTTCTAAAGGGAACAAATTTCGGCAAATTTTCTTGTTAAAATTATAACATATTGCCCTTGTGGTTTTATATCATAGGTTCATAATAGAGATTGCCGAAAGGGAAAAAGAGGAATTGAAAAAGTAGGCTTTTCGGTGATTTTCGTGCGAAAGCCATGCTTTCGCAGCCGGTATAGAGGAGGAGATAATATGATCAGCTTTATCGTATGCTTATTATTATTGATCACCGGCTATCTTACTTATGGTAAAATTGTAGACAAAACCTTTGGCCCGGATGACCGGGAAACGCCGGCAGTTCGCATTAACGATGGCGTTGACTATGTTGTCATGCCGCAGTGGAAGCTGTTTCTGGTACAGCTGCTGAACATCGCCGGCCTTGGCCCGATCTTCGGCGCACTGCAGGGCGCGCTCTGGGGTCCGGTCGTATTCCTGTGGATCACATTCGGTACCATTTTTGCCGGCGGCGTACACGATTATTTCTCCGGCATGATCAGTGAGCGAAATGACGGTGCTTCCATCGCAGAGGTTACCGGCAAGTACCTCGGTCACACCATGCAGAATATCATGCGTGTGTTCTCGGTTGTACTGTTGATCATGGTTGGTACGGTATTTGCAGTCGGTCCGGCCGGTCTGATCGTTACGCTGTGCAAGAACAACGGTATGTCCGGTATGCTTTCGACCACGCTGTTCTGGCTGATCCTCATCCTGGTTTACTACTTTATTGCAACCTTTATTTCGATCGATAAGATCATCGGTAAGGTATACCCGCTGTTCGGCATGTGCCTGATCATCATGGCGGTCGGTGTTATCATCGGTATCTTCACCAATCCGAATTACACCATTCCGGAGATTTGGTCTCACCTGTACAACATGCATCCGTCCGGCACGCCGATTTGGAGCTTCATGTTCATCACGGTTGCATGCGGTGCAATTTCCGGCTTCCATTCCACGCAGTCGCCGCTGATGGCTCGCTGCATGAAGAACGAGAAGCAGGGTCACTTCGTATTCTACGGCGCAATGGTAGCCGAAGGCATTATCGCATTGATCTGGGCGGCAGCCGGCTGTGCTCTGTATGAGGTCACCGGCGGTCTCAACACCGGTCTGGCGGAAGCGCTGGCAGGCGGTCAGTCCGCAGCGATCTACGATGTATGTTCCAAGACTATGGGCGGCGTTGGTATTGCTCTGGCCATGATCGGCGTTGTTGTCTGCCCGATCACTTCCGGTGATACCGCATTCCGTTCCGCTCGTCTGACGCTGTCCGACTGGTTCCACATGGATCAGGGTTCGTACGCAAACCGCCTGAAGCTGTGTATCCCGGTACTGGGTATCGGCGCTATCCTCGGCATCGGCAATGCGACCGGTCTGATCGACTACACGGTTATCTGGCGTTACTTTAGCTGGACCAACCAGACGCTCGCTATGATCGTTCTGTGGGCAGCGGCTATGTACCTGTTCACCGAGAAGAAGAACTTCTGGATGGCAGCTGTTCCGGCTACGTTCATGAGTGCAGTTTCCTGCACCTATTTCATCCTCGCGCCGGAGTGCCTCGGCAGCCTGCTGAACAGCAAGACAGCGGACGGCACGGTAATTTACAATACCGCAGTGGCGTACCCGAGCGGTATTGTATTCGCGGCACTGCTGCTCGCACTGTTCATTCGTGCGACCAAGAAGCGCAGCGCAAAGAAATCTGCTTGAATATAATAGCATTGCTGCAGCCGGCCGTTCCTTTGTGCGGTCGGCTGCGGCCATCCATAACGATAATTGCGGGGTGACGGAAAATGTTGAAACCTTATCCGCTCAGCGCGGGGCGCATTGATGACGCGGCGCTTGCTGAGGATAGAAAAACCTGTCGGAAAATCGGTCCGTGCGGCATCGGCAGGCATGCCCTCTATTTGAACAGCTTTTTTGTTGACCGGCGGTATTATGTTCCGCTTTCCATGGTAACGCGTGTGTACAAGCGCGTTGCGATGAGCAAGGGCGGCTTTTCCGGCAAGGGCATTTTCGCCACGCTGTCCTATCTGGTCGTGGAGTTCGACGGCGGACAGAAGGTGTGCAATTTCAAGTATGAGCAGCAGGTCGATGATTTTCTGAGCGTTATCCGAGCTGAGCACCCGTCTATTCCGTGTGTCAGTGCGGCGGCAGAGCGGCGCATTGCCGAGGAGAAGGCCCGCCGGGAGGAAGAGGAGCGCAATCGTCCGCCGATGAGCGCACAGGCGGAGAAAACCGTGCAGACACTCGATAACGCAATCGACTATCTGGAGCGCCGTCCTGAGCTGACCGAACGACTGAGCGCAGCCGCAAAACGCCGCCGGAACTTTCAGTGTACGAACGGCAGCTACCGCTGGGCCGCTATGGCGATCACACTGCTGGGATTTGCGGCGCTGGCTTACGGTATCGTTTCCTTCGTGCGTCACGGCTCGTTCTCGATTTATTTTACGCTGTTCGGTCTTGCCGCGATTTTCACGTTTGCAGGCTTCAGCGTCCTGCCGACAGCACGCAACAACCGTGCCTCTATCATGCAGAATGATGCACAGGCACAGGAGAAAATGCAGGCTTACCTTGCGGATTATCTGAATTTCCCGCTGCCGGCCCGCTATGCACATCCGGTTGTGCTGCGCCGCATGCAGCGTGCCGTCATGGATGGCCGCGCAGTGACCGCTGCGCAGGCGCTCGACGTTGTGAAGGCTGACCTGAAGGCGCTGAATGCAGATGTCACCGTTTCGCAGGAGGAATACGATGAGGTTGTCGCCATCAAGCCCATGTTCCTCAATGCGGAGTATCAGTGATAATCAAATGATACAAAAATCCCTCCCGGTTTATGATCGGGAGGGATAGTTCGATTTGGGCGGTTCTGCTTTCATGATAAGAGCTTATTCTGTAAGCGAAAAGGACATTCCCGAGGGGTGGGAATGTCCTGCGAAAAAGAGTATTGATATGATCTGATTTAAGAGCACAGTCCGCATTTCGCACATGCAGACGGTGTGGCAGCGCAGCCGCCGAGGGCAGTCTCGCGCAGCTCGATAGGGATGCGGCGGCCGACCGCGTACATGGTATCGAGCATTTCATCGAACGGGATAAACTGGTGAATGCCTGCGAGCGAGAGCTCAGCGGCAACGAGCGCGTTGGCTACGCCTGCCGCGTTGCGGTTCTGGCACGGATACTCGACCAGACCGCCGACCGGGTCGCAGACCAGACCGAGCATGTTCATCAGCACGGTGGAGGCCGCGTCAAGACACTGCTCAGGCTTGCCGCCCATCAGCTCGACAGCCGCGCTTGCCGCCATTGCGGATGCGATGCCGACCTCAGCCTGACAGCCGCCGACCGCGCCTGCAACGGTTGCGTTGCGCATGGCAAGGTAGCCGATCGCACCGGCGTTGAACAGGGCGTCGATCAGCCGCTCGTCCGAGATGTTGTAGCGGTCCTGCAGGGCAAACAGCATGCCCGGCAGAACACCGGCGCTGCCTGCGGTCGGCGCTGCGACAATCAGACCCATAGAAGCATTTACCTCAAGTACTGCCATCGCGTACTGCGCCGCTTTGTGCAGCACATCCCCGCAGATGGAGCGGCCTTTGGCCGCGTGCTGCGCCAGCTTTTTGGCTTCGCCGCCAATCAGGCCGCCCATGGACTTGACCGGCGTTTTGAGCGGTGTCAGCGCGGATGAGCGCATGATTTCGAGTGCCCTCTTCATACGGTGCGTGACCTCATCACGCGTGGTTTCGCCCAGCTGGCACTCGCGGCGGCGCATGATCTCGGAGATGGGGAGCTGCTGCTGCGTGCAGAGTGCAAGCAGCTCGGATGCGTTTTTGAAATCCATAATCTGCTCTCCTCCTTACGGTTCGATGATCATGACATCGTGGACGTTGGGATTGTTTTTGAGCGGTTCCTCAATGCCCTCGGGGAAATGACCGTCCGATTCGACAATCGTGTAAGCGGTGTTGCCCTTGGACTCGCGGAACAGGCGCATGAACGCAATGTTTACACCCTTGTCGCTGAGCACCTTGGTGATGTGCGCCACAACGCCCGGCTTGTCCTGCTGAACGACGATGACCGTGCTGTATTCACCGGTAAAGTCAACCTCGACGCCGTTAATACGCGCGATGCGGCACTTGCCGCCGCCGAGCGACTCGCCGCGGATGGTCATCACCTGACCGGCGGCGTTCTCCATGCGGATGTCCACGGTGTTCGGATGGACATCGGTCTCGGTCTCACACGGCGTGAATGAGTAGGACAGACCGCGCTCGGTCGCAATCGAAAACGAATTACGGATGCGGGTGTCATCGGTCGAAAAGCCCATGATGCCGCCGAGCAGCGCACGGTCAGTGCCGTGGCCGTGATAGGTTTTGGAGAATGAGCCGTACAGCGTGAAATCTACCTTTTTAAGCGGCGGCGCGATCATCTTGTGCGCCAGATACGCGATAACGGCTGCGCCGGCGGTATGGGAGCTGGAGGGACCGATCATATTCGGTCCCAGCACATCAAAAACACTGATAAAGGACATAGGGGATTCTCCTTACTGAGCGGAGGATTTGCAGATAAACTTGCGGTAGATGGTCTCCACGATCACGCCGATCGCGTTGTCGCCGGAGACGTTGCAGGCGGTGCCGAACGAGTCCTGCGTGATGTACAGCGCAACCATAATAGCGCAGATCGGGCCGCTCGGGTCACCGGCCTCGGTGCCGAAGATCATGTACAGGAAGGGCAGGGCGGTCATAATGGAGCCGCCCGGAGCACCGGGAGATGCCACCATGGCAATGCCGAGGGTCATGATGAACGGGATAACGGTGCCGATGGAGATCGGCAGCTGGTTCATCAGGCAGACTGCGGTAGCGCAGGCTGTGATGGTAATCATCGAGCCTGCCATGTGGATATTCGCGCACAGCGGAACCGTAAAGTTGCGGATTTCCGAGGAAACGCCGTCTGCTTCAGCGCACTGCAGGTTTACCGGAATGGTAGCCGCAGAGGACTGGGTGCCTAGCGCGGTTGCGTAGCCCGGAATCTGGTTGCGGATGAGCGTAAACGGGTTCTTGTGGCTGACCAGACCTGCGATTACGAACTGGATGCAGATGCAGATCAGGTGCATGATGATAACAACGATGAATACCTTCCACAGAATACCGAGGATGGCAAAGGTTTTGCCGGACTTGGTCATATCGGTGAACGTGCCGCAGATGTAAAGCGGCAGCAGCGGGATGATGACCTTGTGCAGTACGCAGTCAATGATGCCGGAGAAGTCGGACACACCGTTGTACAGCGTGTCGCCGATGGTCTTGCCGCGCAGGCTGGACATGCACAGACCGAGCACAAACGCCGTAACAACAGCGGACAGCGTGTTCATCAGCGCCGGAATTTCCAAGCTGAAGTACGGCTCCAGCGAGTTGCCTGCGGTTGCGGCGATCTTGTCGAGCGCATCCGCACTCATGAAGTGCGGGAACAGGGTGTCGGCTACAAAGAACGAAGCCGAGCCTGCGATCAGGGTCGAGCAGTAGGCGATGGCAACCGTGATGAGCAGCAGCTTGCCCGCGCCGCTCTTGAGGTTAGCAATGCCCATGGTAACATACGCGAGGATCATCAGCGGGATGATGAACGACAGGAACTGACTGAAGAACGACGAGAGCGTTACCACAAAGCGGCAGAAGCCTTCCGGCAGGAACTGGCCGAACAGGATGCCGACAATGATGGCAATGATGAGCTTGGGCAGTAATCCGAGTTTGAATTTTTTCTTTTCTTTCATTTTTTTTTCCTCCTTTTTTGCGGGCAGCACCACACAATTTGAACTGCGGCACTTTGCGGAAAGTGCACCTGTTCGGTTATGCGATGTTACCCTTTGCGGCGCAGGCCGTTTGTTTGCCCCTCTTTGGTCTGCTGCCGTGGAAGTCTGCCGAGATTTTTGCCTCCGGACACAAAAAGAACCGCCTATTTTAGGCGAAATGCTATAAAATAGTACGCGGTTTTTGTGCAAAAAGGATAAATAAAAAATCTGTGGTAAACCTCCAATTTCTTTCTTGACCTCTTTGTAGATTTAGTATATTCTGTTTAATGGGTTAAGTCAAATTCATATATTTTATCATTTCGATTCAAAATATTGATAATATAGGGGAGAGAGGGAAATCCATGGAGCTTCGGCAGCTTGCAACCTTTATTCGGGTAGCACAGTTTAAGAGTTTTTCACGCGCAGCAGAGAGCCTCGGCTACTCACAGTCGGCGGTAACGGTGCAGATACGCCAGCTGGAGGAGGAACTGGACACACGTCTGTTCGACCGCATGGGAAAGCGTATCGCGCTGACCGACACAGGCGAGCGTTTTCTCAGCCACGCGTGCGATGTGATGAATCAGGTCAATCAGGCGCGCATGTCGGTCACATCCACGGCAGAGCTGCGCGGTTCGCTGCATATCGGCACGATTGAGTCGCTTGCATGTCTCAAGCTGCCGACGGTGCTGCATCTGTACCGTAAATTCAACCCGAAAGTGTCTATCCGCATCACGGTCGGTGAGCCGGAAGAATTGATTGAGCATATGGAACGCGGCGAGCTGGACATGATCTATGTGCTTGATGAGCCGCTGTACAGCAACAACTGGAACAAGCTGATGGAGCAGCGCGAGGAGATCGTATTTGTGGCGTCTGCATCGCTGCGCGAGAAGCTGGGCAGAAAAGAGCTGACGATTGAGGAACTGCTTACGCAGCCGTTTTTCCTCACCGAGCAGGATAATTATCGCCGTGTACTCAACCGCCGTCTTGCCGCGCGGCGGACCATCCTTACGCCGTCGCTCGAGTGCGGCGATACCTCGCTGCTCATTCGCATGCTCGAGATTGACCGCGGTGTATCCTTTCTGCCGTGGTACGCGGTCGAGAACAGCGTAAAAGAGGGAAGGCTGATCCGTTTATCGGTCGAGGACTGCTATATTTCGCTCTACCGCCAGATTTTCAGCCATAAGGAGAAATGGCGCACACGCGAAATGGATGAATTTGTCCGCGTGGCCAAGCTGGCGGACGAGGAAGAATAGGAGCATATAACAACATCCCACTTGTTGAAGCACAGCAAGTGGGATGTTTTTTATTCCATGACCGCCTGCACTACCCAGCGGGTTGCGTGCCCGTTGCCGGTGCAGGTGGAAAGCGTGAGGATATGGTCGTTTACGGTCGGTGCTGCGCCGGTGCGGATCACCGACAGGGAAATGCCTTCGTCAATGAAGGTTTTTTTGATCGTTTCGTCGGAAAACGCACTGTAATACGCGGTTCCGTCAAGCGCTGCCTCATAGGCCGCATAGATTCTGTACGCATGGGTTCCGCTTGCATTGGTCACATATACCTGCGGATGTGCCTGCAGGAAATCCTGCTTTTTGTAGTGCTTCAGCGCGGCAAACATCGAGCCGTTGTTCATCCGGTGACCGTACACGATGGTGTTAAAGCCGCTGAAATCGGCAGAGCAGCGGCAGTCCATGAAAATCGCGCCGACTGCGCTGCTGTTTTGGTTCCAGGTGTGTGTCAGATAATAGTCGTTGTCCGTGCCCTGCACCAGCGGATAGGAAATCTCGGTGCCCGGAATGGCAATCCAGCCGATGACATCACTGTTGACCTGCTGCAGAGCAGGCAGGTCCATCTGCTCCAGCGCCTGTGCATACGGGTCGGCAGACGGAGCGGGTTCGGGTTCGGTCTGCGTTTCCTGCTGCGGCTGTTCGGTCGGCTGCTGAACGGTTTCCGCCTCCGTCACTTCGGGTATCGCGGCAATCTCGGAAGCCTCGGCGTAGGCTTCATCGCCTGCACGGTAGCTCGTCATTTGGCGCACCAGCATGAATGCGCTGACGGCAAATACCGCTGTCAGAAAAAACAGTATCACAGTCCGTATTTGGGACTTCATACGCTCACCTCTTTTTTTGCATATTATTATAGTATATCTGATTTAAGTTGTAAAATTGGATATATTTCCTCGTTTGACAGAAAAAATTATATCTGTCAGATGCGCTGATACTGGATATTTCGTGCAGATTTTGATTGTTTTCACATGACTGACCGTGCTTTTCATCACATTGTACAATCGCATAGCAATAATTTCTACGTTTTGTCGATATAGTATGGAAGGCTTTCTGCCAAAATATATCCTTTTTTTGTACCCCCTGTATGGTAAGCTATACCATACAGAGAAAACACCTCGTCTGTCGCGGATACGGACCACCGGCGAGGAGGATATATTTCCTGATTTCATGATAAAGGACTGAGTAGTATGAGCAAAAAGTTTACAAGGCTGATGGCCATCCTGCTGTCGCTTAATCTGACGTTCGGCACGGGTACTTTTGCAGCATTTGCGGCTGAAGCGGAAGACGGCAGCACCGACACCGGTTACTCCGAGAGCGGCGATCCTGCAGCATCCGCTCCGGAAGCAGAGGGCAGCGGTATAGAAAACACACCGGACACGAGCAGCCCCGCTCCGACAGAGAGCACCGGCGAGAATGCCGAGCCGTCTGCACCGGGCGAGCCGTCTGCACCGGGCGAGTCTGCAACGCCGAGTACATCTGAAGCACCGGTCGAGGCGGCACCGTCCGCACCGGCAGAGAAAGCGCCTGCGGCTGAGGTTCCGGCAGAGGAGAAGCCTGCTGAAGAAAAATCTGCCGAGCAGGCATCGGTTGCGGCGTATGCAGTCACTGCGTTTACGCAGGACAGCATCCGGTATGATGTTTCCTCGGGCGATGCCGTTGTTACCGGCTGCGCAGACAGCGTGACCAAGCTGGTTATTCCGGCAACCGTAACCGAGGGCGATAAGGAATACAAGGTTGTCGGCATTCAGGAGCATGCGTTTGACTGGGCAAATCACCGCAGTCTCGCACTGGAAACCGTTGATCTGGGCGGTCTGCCGCTGGAAATCGGCGAAGGCGCCTTCCGCGCTCAGAGGTCGCTGACGACGGTTGTCGGCATGGATAATATTACCGCAATCGGCGACTATATGTTCACGGGATGCGCGGCGCTGACTTCGGTCGCTGATTTGTCCAAGGTTACTTCTGTCGGGGTTATGGCATTTATGAACTGTTCTTCGCTGACTACGATGGAAGGGCTGAATTTCTCCGCACTGACGAGCATTGGTCAGGAAGCCTTCAATAATATGGAGTCCTTCTCACTGGAGCTGGGTGAGCATACCTTTGATGCGCTCGAGTCTTTGGGTATCCGCGCGTTCGCGAATATGACCGGTATCACCGGCACGGTCGTTCTGCCGGAAGGCATTACCGAAATTCCGGAAAACGCATTTTCGAGCACCGGAATTACCGGCGTTGACTGGTCTCATATCACGGTCATCGGCACGGGTGCGTTCAGAAAGTGTGCAGGTCTGACCGAGCTTCACTTGTCGGATTCTGTTACGTCGATTGGCGAAAGCGCATTCAGCGGCAGCGGTCTGACCGGAGAATTACAGCTGCCGAATTCGATTACTTCGATTGGAAGTAATGCGTTTGAGAATGTCAAGATTGAGGGCGATTTGGTTCTGCCGAATGCGCTGACTTTTCTGGGTACCTCTGCATTTCGCGGCACTGCCATCAGCAGTGTTACGTTCCCGGGTACGCTGAAAAATATTGGCAGCTACGCATTTTACAGATGCTCGAATCTTTCCGGCACGCTGATCATCCCTGAAGGGGTTGTTTCCATCGGTAAGGCAGCGTTTACGAACACCGGTATCGAAAAGCTGGAGCTTGCCGACAGCGTACAGACCATCTCGGCCGGTGCATTCAGCACCTGCGCCAAGCTGACTTCCGTGCAGATTGGCGAACAGGGCAAGGGCAAAAGCCAGCTGCAGACCATCGACAGTAAGGCATTTAACAAAGATACCAATATCACCTACTTCTATATTGAAGCATGCTCGGCGGATGTTGCGATTGACTCGAATCCGCTGACGATTCCTGCCGGTGTTGCTGTAAAGTTTGCGGTCACTGTCGATGGCGCAAATATCCGCGAAGACGAAGAAAGCACGCTGCAGCAGGCCGTTGACGCGGCAGCAGAGGGAAACACCACCATTACCGCAAACAAGAGCTTCATTGTAGGCGGCACGGTTACGATTCCGTCCGGCAAGACCATCACGCTGACCGATGCAGGCAAGGGCCTTTCGGTTGTGTTCAAGAACGGCTTCGCCGGTCCGGCTTTCCGCGTGGAGCAAGGCGCGGCGCTGATTCTGGACGGCAGCTTCAATTTCTCCTGCTTCCGCATCGCTAACGGCTCGTTTGCTGAGGTAAACGGTGCAATGACGCTGAACGGCGGCACGATCACCCGCATGAGCCTGAGCGGCTCGAACATGGGTGCGATTACGGTGGACGGCGGCTCCTTCACCATGGGGAACGGCGAACTCAGCAGCATTTCCGCTTCGTCGTCCGCAAACTGCGGCGCGGTTTATGTGAAGAACGGCGGTACATTTGCCATGAACGGCGGCAAAATCACCGGATGTATGTTCAAGAACCAGTATTCCGGCGCGGTTGCCCTCGCAGGCGGCAACATGACGATGACCGAGGGCACGATTTCGGGCAATACCGCATCGGAGTATAACGCTGCGGGCGGCGTACTCGTAAACGGCACTTCGTCTCTTGCCATGAGCGGCGGCACGATTGCCGACAACACGGCAAAGCGCGGCGGCGGTGTATGCGTGCGTGAGAACGGCACGTTCACCATGTCCGGCGGTACGATTTCCGGCAACAGCACGGCAGTCAAGTCCGATACAATTCAGCAGCCGAATGCAGGCGGCGGCGGTGTCTTCGTAGAGGCTAACGCATTGTTTGAAATGACAAACGGCACGATTACCGGCAACAAGACCAACGGCATGGGCGGCGGCGTTGCAACGGCCGTTCTGAGCGAGAGTGACACGGTTGGCGGCGGCCGGTTCCACATGACCGGCGGCACGATTTCGGACAATACGGCATCCTGCGGCGGCGGTGTATACAGCTGGTCCGGCAGAGACCGCGTTGTACTCGAAGGCGGCAATATCGTGAACAATACGGCGCGTCGACAGGGCGGCGGTGTTTACGTCAGCCATGCACCGTGGTCGATCACGATTAAGAATGCGCTTATCACCGCAAACAAGGCAGCCATTCAGGGCGGCGGCATTTGGTCCTGCCCGGTGGGCACGGTAAGCCTTGGCACGGATGCAGCTGTATTCGGCAATACGGCAGGCAAATCTGCTGATGATGCGGCATTCCTGCTCAAGTGGAACGAGGCGTATTCCACCAGCTTCAGCGGCAGAATGTACGGCGGCGGACTGGTAACCTGGTACCGCGATACCTCGATCGGCGCGGGTGATGCAAACTACGGCGCTTTCGCAGGCAACCGCTACGATGCAGCGAATCCGGGTGCTCCGGTTGAGCCGGCTTCCGGTGCAATCAAGGGCTACGGTCTCAAGGCTGTTGTTTCCGCAAAGAGCAAGGCACTGGCTGAAACCGCACCGCTCAAGATTATGGGCAATACCGCAGAACGCGGCGGCGGTGTCGGCACAAACGGCGAAGTGATCATTCCGGGTGAGGACACCTTGGAAAATCCGGTTTCCCTCACCGTACACAAGGTTTGGAGCGGCACAAGCGCGTATCCGACCGCTGTTACCGTAAACCTTATCCGCATTGCGAAGGACGGCACGCGAACCGCGATTGGTACGGTGCTTCTGAGCGAAAGATCCACCGACAAGGACGGCAAAACCTGGTCGTACACCTTTGCAAATCTGGACGGCGCTTACACCTATACCGTCGAAGAGGAGGCCGTTGACGGCTTTAATACCTCGATTTCCGGCAGCATGGCAGATGGCTTTACCATCACCAACAGCAAGAGATCCGGCGGCGGCGGTGGCGGCGGCGGTCACCACAAGCCGGACCCGAAACCGACTCCCGATCCCGATCCGAAGCCTCCGGTTGACATTCCGGATCAGCCTACACCGCTTGATCCGCTGAAGCCGACGGAGAACATCCCGGACGGCAAGGTTCCGACGACCAAGCCGGAAACACAGACCAAGACGCCGGATAAAACGAAGACAGTGAACATTCCCGACAGCAAGACTCCGACGTCCAGCGTTCCGAAAACCGGCGATATCGGCGGTCTGTGGGCGGCTCTGTGCGGTCTGTCCGCAATGGGACTGGCGTACTTCGGTATCCGCAGAAAGCACGATTAAAAGCAAAAACAGATAGCAAACACCCTCTATATCATCCGATATAGAGGGTGTTTTTCGCTCAAACAATATGCAAAAGCTGAATCAGCAGCAGCCATGCCAGACCGTAATAGGTTACAACGGCAACCAGATCGTTGATCGTCGTAATCAGCGGACCGGACGCAACTGCCGGGTCTACCTTGATTTTATGGAACAGGATCGGCACGAGCGTACCGACCAGACTGGAAATCACGATCGCTACAAGCAGTGATATGCCGACGCAGCCGGAGATCAGGAACGCATGTCCAACGGCATAACCCTTGAACAGCGCTATGTATGCACCGAGAAAGACAAGCGCCATAATGCCGAGCAGCGCGCCGTTGCAGGTGCCGACCTTCATTTCCTTGAAGGTGAGGTGCAGCTTGTCCTTAGCACTCAGTTTTTCATCCATCAGCACACGAATCGTAACCGCCAGCGACTGCGTACCGACGTTGCCGGCCATATCGAGAATTAGCGACTGGAAGCAGATAACGACCGGCAGCACGGCCACAACGCCTTCAAATGCACCGACAACGGTTGAAACGCCCATGCCGAGGAACAGCAGGATGATCAGCCACGGCAGGCGCTTTTTCATGCTTTCCCTGGTGGTTTCGTTGAGATCTTCTTCGGCGGACAGACCGGCGAGCTTTGCATAGTCCTCGCCAAGTTCGTCATCCACGGCCTCGACAACGTCCTGCGCGGTGATGATACCGATGATTCTTCTGTCCTTATTCAGCACCGGCAGGGAGTCTTCGGCATAATCTTTGATCTTCTCGATGCTCTCTGAGATTTTCTCGTGGTCGAGCAGATACGGATACGCGTAGCTGATGATGGAATCCAGCGGAACATTCTCTCGGGCAACGATAAGATCCTTCAGATCGATTGCACCGCAGAAGCGGTTTTTATCATCGACCACATAAATCGTTCCGATGTTGTCATTTTCACCGGCCTGCTTTACCAGCTCGTGCATGGCCTGCCGAATGGTCAGGTTCTGCTTGATGCAGATGTAGTTGGTCGTGATCAGGCTGCCGACTTCGCTGTCGTCATAGGAATTGATAAGCAGGATGGCTGACTTGGTTTCGTCATCGATCATCGGGCGCAGCTTTACTTTTACGCTCTCGTCGATGTTCTCCCACAGATCGACCGCGTCGTCCGCATCCATTTCGTTCAAAATTTCGGCCAGCTTGTCAATGCCGATTTCATCAATGTATTCCGCCGGATCATCCAGATAGGAGATGATTTCTGCCAGCCATTCCGCATCAAGTGCGCTGTACAGCAGATTGCGTTCCGCGCGGTTTAGGAATTGCAGGCTTTGTGCGATATCGTTGTCGTGATAATCCTGCAGCTGCTCCCGCATCTCATTGATCGAAGGGGAGGTGCGGATGATCTCAACGATTTTCTCGGCAAAAGATGTTTTTTTCCATGTTGCTTTTTTCATAATCAGCCTCCTTCTGTGCCCGGAAAAGGGCACAAAAAATCCACCGTAACAGATACAGTGACACAAACATCAGTTGTGGACTTGTTCATCACGATGGAGCAAGGCTCAGCGCTTATTTCAAAAGAGGATGCTTACGGACACTCGAAACAGCAGTATAGTCTGTATCCATCGTCATATGTACATTTCGTCTGTCACAACTGTCCATAGGACTTGCCTCCTTTTTTATTTTTTCGCAATGATTATAGCACTTTTTATGTGGAATATGCAAGGCATTTTTCACAGTTTTAATAATATGGATGAAATTTGCGGACAATATCGCGCACGGGGAGACAAAAGGCTGACGATGCAGGAATGTGATTGTCTTGGCGTACGGATGATTTTGGAAGATTACCCAAACCGATCCCACCGAAACGCTTCGGTGGACAGAGCAGACGCCTTGCCGTCGGGTGCCGGCTCACTGAGCAGGATACCAACGATGTCATCTCGGATACGGCGATAGCCTTTGTCCGGATGCTGCATAGGTAGCTGTTCCACCTTCTCTGCAATCTGCAGGTTCTCCTTGTCACGTCTGCTGTACTTGCCCAGACTTGTCTTTCTTTCTATTTCCTTCAATTTTTTGCAGGTTGTTTTCCATTTCTGCCATGCTCGCGGAACGAGAGTGGTACGGTATAAGCCCCCTAGGAAACTGCAGACTGCGTATTTCTGCGCGGAATAACAAAGCGAACGAGACTGGCGAAAAGCAATCCCGTGTCGATTAACGGCAGGGTTTTCGTATATTAAGGTGGCATATTGGAAGCCGGTGTGATATAGTTAGGATGAACTAACTAACGATTGACACTGGAATCCCGCAAAAGCAAAGAGATGAAGAAATTATGCAAAGCAAACAGCAAAAGCAAATCAAGGTATTTCTGATACAGACCTTCGGCGGGAGCAGGGGCGGCTTGCTGTTTTCACGGCAGGAAAAAACGTTGGATATGTTAATCAAAACCGCAGCAAACAGGTCCAAAAGCCAGATGAAAGCACTGGTGCAGACCATTCTGCCGCGCATTGCGCTGTACAAGGTGCTGCAGGCAGAACTGCCTGCAGAGGAAACCCTTGCGCGCATGCGGACGTACATGATGGACTGGGTGGCGGCAGAAAAGCACGCTTTCACGGTGAAAATGGAGCTTGTGCCGGGATTTTATCGGATTTACAGCTATTGTTTTCTCAAAGTCATGCGCACCTCCGACTTGTGGGAGAGTACACAGGCACACGATAAAACGCACTTTTCCGCGTCGATCACCAAGTGTCTCTGGCACACGGCGTGCCGGGAAAACGGCTGTCCGGAGCTGTGTCCGCTGTTTTGCGATGTGGATGACGTGACCTATGGCGGACTGCGCAAGCTTGGCTTTTCGCGCACAAAAACGTTGGGCTGCGGCGGTGACTGCTGCGATTTTCGTTTTTCAAAAGATAGGTGAGCAGACAGAGAAGCGGACTTCGGCAGGATTTTCGGTGCAGCGGCGGAATCTGTACGGTCAGCTCCATCGCATACGCAATGCGGTTGCAGATGGTTTGGGGTTGGATTCCTCTTCCGTACCTTGCTATTTCCCCGGTTAAATGATACAATCAAACCACAAGGTTTCATTCCATCAAACGGATTCCGAAGGGGAGCCATCCCTTATCACATAAAGGAGCATCAGTGCATGAACCCAGTTTTTGTTATCGGACATCGCAATCCGGATACGGATTCCATTTGCTCTGCAATCTGCTACGCGCACCTCAAGCGCAGACTGACCGGCGGAGAATACATAGCCTGCCGTGCGGGTCACGTCAATGCGGAGACCAAATTTGTGCTCGAACGCTTCGGTGTGGAGCCGCCGCGCTACATCAAGTCGTTTGAGCCGCGCCTGAGCGATGTGCAGTACCGTGAGGTGCCGGGCATCAGCGAGGAGTTGTCACTGCGCCGTGCATGGGATTACATGAACGAAAATGACATTCAGACGCTGGCCGTTGTCGATGAGGATCGCCATCTGAAGGGTCTGCTGACGCTGGGCGATATCGCGCGCTTCTACATCGAGGATCAGGACGCCAATGCGCTGGCGGAGGCCAAGACCAGCTATCGCAATCTGGTCGATGTGCTTGACGGCACGCTCGAGGTTGGCGACATTGACCAGCGGTTTGAGCAGGGCAGTGTGGTCGTTGCGGCGGCTAATCCGGACGTGCTCGAGGACTACATCGGCAAAAACGATATGGTCATTCTCGGCAACCGTTACGAAAGCCAGCTGTGCGCCATTGAGATGAGCGCCGGCTGCATGGTCATCGGTCTCGGCTCCAAGGTTTCGCGCACCATCCGAAAGCTGGCCTCGGAAAACGGCGTTTCCATCATCGCCACCCCGTATGATACCTACACCTGTGTCAAGGTTATCGGTCAGGCGGTTCCGGTGCGGCATGTGATGCGGAAAAAGAGACTTATCACCTTCGAGCCGGAGGAAACGGTTGAGGATGTAAAGCGCACGGTTTCTAAGAAGCGTATCCGCTATTACCCGTTGATGGATGAACAGGGACGATATGTCGGTATGTTCTCACAGCGCAACCTGCTGGATCTGGAGCGTCCGTCGGTCATTCTGGTTGATCACAACGAGCGCGATCAGGCCGCCGAAGGCATTCGTTCGACCAATATTGTTGAAATCATCGACCACCACCGCATTGACTCGGTGGAAACCAGCGGACCGATCTACTTCCGCAATCAGCCGCTCGGCTGCACCGCGACCATCATCACGCAGATGTACCATGAGCACAACGTGGAGATCGAGCCGAAAATCGCGGGTCTGCTGTGCTCGGCAATCCTGTCGGACACGCTGATGTTCCGCTCGCCGACGTGTACGCCGCTTGACCGCATGGCTGCAGAAGAGTTGGCGAAAATCGCCGGTCTGGACATCAAGCAGTATGCAACAGAAATGTTCCGTTCCAGCTCGCGTCTGCTCGATCGCTCGATGGATGAGCTGTTCCACATGGATTTCAAGTATTTTCAGGTGCAGAATCAGAAGATTGCGATTTCGCAGGTGACGAGTGTCAGTGAGAACGAGCTGTCCGGCATCCGTGATAAAATGCTCGAGTACATGGAAAGCTGCCTGGCATCGAGCGGTCTGTCCATGCTGTTCGCTATGCTGACCAACATTATCGAGGAAAAGACAGAGCTGCTCTACGTCGGCAAGGGCGCACAGCAACTGGTCCGTGCGGCCTTCAAGACCGACTGCGGTGAGCATTCGGTCGTCCTGCCCGGTGTCGTCAGCCGCAAGAAGCAGATGGTAGCGCCGCTTGTCGGAGCGATGGAGCACGATGAGGAAATAGAGTAAGATTTGCAGAGTAAAAGCGGAAGAAACCTTGGTTTCTTCCGCTTGAGGCTGTCGAACAACTATCGTTTTTCGAGCAGCCTCTCGATCGAAACCACGCTTTCGATCGAATGCTGAAGAAAAACCGCGCCCTCCGGACACATTTTTTCTTCCCTTGTATAAAAACCGAGGTACACGCCCCCGGCTTTTATGAATTTGCTGCGCAAATTCTATTTTATGCGTGCTGTCGCACGAAGCACAAAATAGAATTCTAACTTTTTCGACAAGCTGAAGCGGAAGAAACCTTGGTTTCTCCCGCTTTTTGTATTTAATTTAGCTTTTTCAGCTGCTCAGAGATGGTTCGTTTCATCGTCTCGGCATCAAGCGGCTTAGACAGATGCGCGTTCATGCCTGCGGCGAGACACTTCTCGCGGTCCTCCTTGAAGACGTTGGCTGTCATGGCGATAATCGGAATGGCTTTCGCGTCCGGCCGGTCGAGTGCCCGGATAGCTTTTGCAGCCTCCAGACCGTCCATCTCGGGCATCATCACGTCCATGAGAATGGCATCAAAGCTGCCCGGCTCGGAGTCCCGAAAGGCTGCAAGCGCCTGCCTGCCGTTCTGCACAGGAACGGTCTGTGCACCGCTGTCGTGCAGCAGGAAGATTGCAATCTCCATGTTGAGCTCATTATCCTCGGCAACGAGCAGCCGCGCACCGGAAATATCTGACGGTGTCTGCGGCGAAGCTGCTGCTGCTGTCGCGTCACGATCGAGTTCAAAAGGCAGTACGACGGTAAAACGGCTGCCTTCACCGAGTTTGCTCTCCACCGAAATGGTGCCGCCCATTTGCTCGATGAGCTGATGCACGATAGACATGCCGAGTCCGGTACCCATATAGCTTGAGCGGGGGGACTTGTCCGCCTGCTCAAACGGATTGAACAGATGGTTTTTGATGAAATCCTCGGACATGCCCAGACCGGTGTCCTCGATGATGAATTGACAGGTGATCTTTGCATCCGTCCGTTCGAGCATGTGCATCTGCATATGGATGGAACCGCCGGGCTTGTTGTATTTCACGCAGTTGGTGAACAGATTCATCAGGATTTTTTTCAGATGCAGCGCACTGCTGCGGACGTAAATACCGGAAAAATCGTCATGCTCACCGGTGACGGTAAGACCGGCGGCTTCCGCCTGAAACAGCAACGAATTGGTAATGCTGCCGCAGACTTCATCCAGATTCATGGATTCGCTCCGCAGAACGACGGTGCCGTTTTCCAGCTGAGCCATATCCAGAACATCGTTCACCAGAGACAGAAGCAGCTGAGAGGACAGCTCGATTTTATGCAGACAATCGCGTATGCGCGCGTGGTCGTCCTTATTTTTGCGAATGATAGTCAGCATGCCGATGATGCCGTTGATGGGTGTGCGGATATCGTGCGACATGTTGTTCAGGAACGTTGTTTTGGCGGCATTGGCAGCCTTGGCCTGCGTGAGCGCCTCCTGCAGCTCTGTCTGGCTCTGCTGCAGCTTGAGGTTCAGCTCCTGCGCCTGTTTGGCGGACTGCCGGGCCTTGCGGAACAGACCGAACAGCAGCAGAGAGAGCAGGATGAACACAGCAGAGGCAGTGGTCAGATTGTCCTTGATAAAGTATGCAGCGGTGACCTTTTCGGGCGCACTGTCGTACATGGCGAGTGCACCGGTCAGCAGAGAAGAAGGCATGGTTTTGAGCGTTTTGTTCAGGATGGACAGCAAAGCCGTATCGCCCTGCCGTACGGCGAACGAGGTCTTGCTCGTCTGTGTGAGGAACACGCGGTACAGCGTTTTGCCCTTCATATAGCGCGGCAGCTGACCGGCACGCATTACATAGCAGTCCGCACTGCCGGTACGCATGGCTTTGATCGCGTCATTCGTCGAAGGGTATTCGAGGATCGTCCAATTGGGATAATTATAGGAAAGGTACTGCTTGAGCGAAAAATCGTTCTTGGGGATGGCAGCGGTGTTTGGCTCAAGCTCATTAAAATAGTTCTTCGTGGTAAGCGCCGCCTGACTGAAGCTCAAGACGGTGTTCGACAGAGCAAGACCGTTCTCTTCGGCGGCACGCGGGTTCTGGCTGGTGTGAAAAATCAGGTCGATCTCACCGTTCTGCAGTGCCTGCAGCTGCTCAAGCTGCGTGTCAAAGCCGTGCAGGTCGAAATGCAAGGCGTTATCACCCAGACAATTCGTCGCATATACGACATAATCCGTGAGAATACCGGTAACATCACCGGTTCGGATATCAAAGTTGCTGATGCCGGTGTCATGATTCAGAAAACCGATGCGGATGGCGCCATGCTGCCGGAGCCAGTCCTGCTCCTCAGTCGAGAGGAGCTCGACCGACTGGGCAGACAGATAGCGCTGATACAGATCATCCTGATAGAACGGCTTGTCGTGTGCAATACGGCGCATGGTATTATCGAGCGCTTCCTTGAGGTCGGGACGGCTTTTGCTGATCACGAAGTAAACATCCGAGCTGCCGAACGAGGTGATCGCGGACAGGCCGTATTCCTGCCACTGGGGACTCTCGACCGAGATAAAACCGTCGATTTCGCGGCTGGCGATCTTGGCGGCTGCGTCCTCGTCGCTGGTGATGGTCACATGCTCGGTGTGCAGACCGTGGCGCGTCTCCCATTCGCAGAACTGCGTGGTCGCGATACTTTCGGACAGCATGCCGATGCGCTTGCCGTTCAGGGTGGTCAAATCGGATACGGAAATGTTGGCAGCGGCGAGATTTGCATACAGGTAATATTTTTCCTCGCCCATCGGCAGATCGGAAAACAGCATGGTCTGGGCACGGCCCTCGGCGTAGGATACGCCGGCCATCAGGTCGATTTCGCCCTTTTGCAGCATGTTCAGTGAATCCGGCCAGTTTGCTTCGATATAATGATAGGTCCAGCCGGTATATGCGGCGACGGACTGCTGATATTCGTAGCCATAGCCGCTGCGTTCGCCGTTTTCGCAGGTGATGTTGTAGGCGGAATCCGGATACCATGCAACTCGCACGACAGAGGAATCCTGCACAGCAGCGGCTGTGCCCTGTAGCAGCGGCATAAGCAGGCAGAGGCACAGCAGCAGACAGCTGTACCGTTTCAGTCTGGTTGTAATTCTGTTCATATACCCCTCCGTAAGCCGGAATGCGTCCGGCATTTCTCTGTAAAAGAAAAAAGATGCACTGCTGCATCGGTAATGCATCTGTGCATCTCAAACGAGGCAGCTGGCTGCCATTTTACAGGCCCTGTGAAGTCGGTTTCGCAGTCATTGCGAAAGCGGCTTCTTAGCTTTGCGCCGCAGGCTTTCGCCTGGTTTGCTGAATATTTATTCGGTTATTATATTCTATTATAGGTGAAGAACGACAGGGTTGCAAGAGAAAGACGCAAAATCGACCGTGATTTCAATAGAATGCGGTATTAAAAATCGTTTGATTGATATACAGAACAGAGGGAACCAAATCGCACGGCATCTCGTCTAATTAAGTAACAAGAGAAAATACAGCGGCCGTGCGCCGTACCTCTCAAGAAACGAGGTGTCTGTTATGAAAAAACGATTATTTCCCCTGTTCCTTGCACTTTTGCTGCTGCTTTCCGCCTGCGGAGCAAGCGTCGGCAATTCGGCATCGGCGGCAGCCGGTGACAGCGGCAGTATGCCGGGTGACATGAATGGCTGGACCGAGGAAGCGTCGGCAGATACCGCTGAGAGCGGTGCGGACTTTTCTGCGGTGAGAAAGAATGCCAAGCTGATTTTGAACGCTAATCTGACGCTCGAAACGCAGGATTTCGACAAAGCCTCTGCAGATATTGAGAAAATGGCAGCGGATGCAGGCGGCTATCTTGAATCGAGCAGTCTTTCCGGCGATGCGGGCAGCCGACATGCGAGCTATGTCCTGCGCATTCCACAGGAGAAGTTTGAGGCGTTTTACGAGCAGCTCGGCAGCAGCGTGCATGTGGTGTACAGCTCGCGTTCGAGCGAGGACGTGACCGAGCAGTATACCGATATCGAAACCCGTCTGGCAACGCTGACCACCAAGCACGAGCGGCTGCTGGCGCTGCTCGATCAGGCGGATAAGATGGAGGATATTATCTCTCTCGAGAACGCGCTGGCCGACTGCGAATACGAGATCGACTCGCTGACCGGCTCTAAGCGCCATTACGATGATCTGGTCGGATTTTCGACCTTCTATGTGGATCTGAAAGAGGTTCAGACGCTGACCGCAACGCCTGAAGGCAGCGGCTTCGGCGCACAGCTCGCGCAGGCGGCTAAGACCGGAACACGTGGTCTGGTTGACGCGGTTCGCGCGCTCATTGTCGGTGCGGTGATGTTCTGGCCGGTGCTCCTGCTGGCTGCTGCCGGAGGCGGCGCTGTTGCGGTCCTGCGCCGTCGGCGCAGGAAGGCGCGCGAAGCCGAGCAGACGGAGATTCCGACAAAAAAAGATGATCGGTAATACAGGTGCAAAAGGAGCGCAGATGTTTGCAATCTGCGCTCCTTTTGTCGATACTTGTCGATTTACTGCGGCTATGATATACTGATAGTGCTACCGCCCCCCATAAAGGTAGAGAAAGGGGGTGTGCACGATGTCTATCACTTTGTCTTTCCTTATTTCTGTTGTGGCGAGTGTAGTTGCATATTACATTTGCAAATGGCTGGACAGAAACAGTAACCGGTAGTCAGCCTGAGGAATAAGCCGCCTCATACCAAACGGCATAGAAAAGCCCCGGTGCTGGAACACCGGGGCTTTTCGCGTGCACGATGTGCACTTTTGTCTTTCCTTATGTAATCATATTATACCGCATATCAACAGCCAATGCAAGTAGATCCGACTGCGCCGGAAGATATTTCTCTGTCTAAGTGAGGGAATATGCACAATATCATAGGCGCTTATTTGGATAGTTTTTATACTATGGTTAAATACATTTGGCTCATTCCTCCAAAGTATGATATGATTAAATCATTCAGGAGAGAAAGAGAAACGGAGAGAAAACCATGAAACGATGGAAAGGGGCGGCATTGCTGCTGCTCTGCACAGTTGTGATGCTGCGGTTGCTGCAGGGATTGGCACAGCCGGAAAAAGAGAATGCCCATGTGCCGGTGCTCGGCATTGTCACCACGGCGGCAGAGGATGACCGGCGCGAAGCGCAGTCCGAAGCGCTTGTACATGCGGCGGAGGAACATGGCTTCAAAGTGCTGGAAATGCCGGTCGAGCGCACGCAGGAGGCACAGATTGAAGCCGTGCGTGCGCTGATCGTGTATCAGGTGGACGCAATCGCATTTACGCCGCTGGTGGAAAGCGGCTGGGACAACGTGCTGCGCGAAGCAAAATCCGCCTCCGTGCCGCTGCTGTCGATAGACCGCGCGATACGCGGCGTGGATGATGTGCCGCTGCAGCATATTGGATTTGATTATGTGTCGCTCGCCGGGCAGGCGGCGGATGCGCTTCTGCAGCAGCGCATGCCGCGGGACGGTGTACTGGAGCTTTACGGCACGGTAAATGCTTCGGACGCAAGAGAGATTGCACGCGGCTGCCGCGAGGCTCTGGAGGAACACGGATTGACCGTAACCTACAGCCTGTGCGGCGACGGCATGCGCTCGCGCGGCTGCGAAATACTGGAGGAGATGGAGGACCATCTGGACGAAATCGGCTACATTTTCGCCCAGAATGACGCCATGGCGCTCGGTGCGGTGGATTATCTGCACAGCCACGGCCGTAAACCGGGAAAGGATGTGCTGATTTGTGCGTTTGGCGGCGGTGCGGAGCTGCGCGCGCTGCAGAAAAAAGGGGAGGTTGCCGTAATCGGCGCACTGGATGATACGCAGCTGGCTGAACTGACCGCAGACGCAGCCCAGCGGATTGCGAAGGCACCGTGGAAGCCCTATATCGCTCTGGCGGATACCGCCGTGCTGACGGAGGAGGGAACGGCCGATGCGTAAAAACCATCACAGCCTGCACGGCTTGCTGCGGCAGTCGCTGCTGCGCAGTGTGATCTGCATGATTTTACCGGTGTGCGTGCTGGCAGGTCTGCTGGTTGTGCTGACACAGCGCTATGGCGCGGATATTGCATTGACGACCCGTGCCTCCGAGGTGCGCACTGTGCTGGTGCAGGATCTGCCGGATGAGGTGTGGAACGTGGTTTCCGGCCGTATTTCCTTCGAGGATGGACGGCAGCGGATGCTGATCGACAGCGCTTTGTGGGAACTGAACGATATGCTGGACAGTGCCGGAGAGGACGAGGCACAGTACCTCAACGCGGCGCTGCGCGCCATCCGCACGATCGACAGCTACGTTGATCAGCTGGAAACGCAGATGGACGCCGGTGCCGCGGTCAGCCGCAACGAATCGCTGTACCGCGAGATTCACAGCGTCGGCCATCTGGCGGGCAGCATGCTTGACCGCTATATCGAGAATGAGATCGCCCGCATGGGTCGTTTCAACGCCTGCATTCAGCACGGACTGGGTGCGGCAGCGCTTGCACTCATTGTGCTGGTCGGCGTGATGGTCTGGCTGACTATTCGGGCATCCGACAATCTGGAAGGCGCGATCGGCGCGTCGTTGCGGCAGCTGGAGCAGTTTGCCAACCGCATTGCCGCCGGTGAGCTGACCGAGCGCGTCCCGCCGACTGAGATCGACGAGCTGCATCTGCTGACACGCGATCTCAATACAATGGCGGAGCAGCTGGGTGCGCTCATTCATGAGCGGGTCGAGCAGGAAAAGACCATCAAAAAAGCCGAACTGCGGGCGCTACAGGCGCAGATCACGCCGCATTTCATGTACAATACGCTGGAAACCATCGTCTGGCTGGCTGAAGAGGGCCGAAACAGCGAGGTTGTCGAGATGACGATGGCGTTCACCGGCTTTCTGCGCATCTCGCTCAGCCGCGGCGCGGATTACATCACGGTCGAGCGCGAGGAACAGCACGTTGCAAACTATCTGCAGATTCAGTCGGTGCGGTACGGCAGCATCATGCGGTATACGATTGATATTGATCCCGCGCTGCACGAGCGGTATATGCTGAAAATCGTGCTGCAGCCGCTGGTTGAAAACGCGATTTATCACGGCATTAAGCGCAGGCGCGGCAGAGGACAGATTACCGTGACCGGCCGCAGGCAGGCAGGAGGCATGTACTTCGCCGTGGAGGACAACGGCATGGGCATGACACCGGAGCGTCTTGCCGAGGTACGGACCTCGCTGCAGAACGGCGCACCGCTTGACCCGGACGGCAAGGGCGGCTACGGTCTGCGCAATGTAGAACAGCGCCTGCGGCTGTATTACGGCTGCGGACTGACGATTGAGAGTGAATACCGGCACGGCACACGCATCAGCTTCACCGTACCGGACGAACAGGAGGGGAAAACGCTATGATGCGTGTATTCATTGCGGATGATGAGGAGATCATCCGGGACGGCATCCGCAACTGCATTGAAAAGGAGCAGGGACGCTTTCTATTTGCAGGTGAAGCGCCGGACGGCGAAATGGCACTGCCTATGCTGATGGAAATGAAGCCGGATGTGCTCATTACGGACATCCGCATGCCGTTTATGGATGGTCTGGAGCTGGCAAAGGTTGTACGGCGCACCATGCCATGGCTGCGTATTGTGTTCCTCAGCGGACACGATGAATTTGAGTATGCACAGAAGGCGGTTTCGCTGCACGCGGATGCGTATCTGCTCAAGCCGGTCAGCTCGGCGCAGCTGCTCGAAACGCTCGGACAGGTTGCCGAGCAGATTGAGCAGGAGCAGCAGCAGCTTCGCTCGACGGGCGCAAACAGCCGCAGTGAGCGCGAGGAGGACGTACTGCGTGAGCATTTTCTCAACGACCTGCTCTCGGGCAGCGTGCCGACTGCAGAGGCGGCTGTACAGGGAGAACGCTGGGGGCTGCTGCTGACAGCAAAGCAGTATCTGGTGTGCATCGTGCGTCTGCCGGAAAATGCCGTGCAGGAGCAGGTGCGCGCGCTGACCGAGCGTTTGTGCGGCGAGGAAAGCGAGGTCTGCGCCTTTTTCCGCGGCAGCCGCCGGCTGGTGCTCCTGCTGCGCGGAGAGACCGAGGAAGCTGTGCGCGAAACCGCCTACGAGTTCTGTCAGAACCTGCGGCATGAGCTTTGTCAGGTGCTGGGCTGGAACGCGCTGTGCGCGATCGGCGCACCGGTCTCCCGTGTCAGCGCCCTGCCGGAAAGCTACCGCACAGCGAAGGATACACTGCTGCAGGCCTCCGCGTGTGCGGACAACGGCGTATTCGGCAGCACGGACTTTGCCGGTGTGCAGCACGAGTTCGATTTCTCGGCAGGCGGCTCACTGGCGGACAAGCTGCGGCATGCCGCCCCCGAGGACGTGCCGCGTATTGTCGAGGGTTATTTCGGCGACTCTGCGGCGCAGGACATGCAGAGCGTGCTGTACCGGTATTATCTGCTGATGAATCTGCTCGTCACAGCCTCTCAGCTGGCTGATGAGGTGCAGGCAGGCAGCATTCCGCCTCCGGAGGACCCGCAGGCGGTGCTCGGTCAGGCGGCGACGCTCGAGGGCACAAAGGCCTGTGCCGCCGAGGTGCTCGGCCGCATGACTCGTCTGTGTTATCGCCATCAGAATGTGCGATACAGCGCGGAGATCAGCCGTGCAAAGGAGTTTATCCGCGAAAATTATGCGGACAGCGGTATTTCACTGCACATGGTGGCGGCAGAGGTCGGGTTCAGTCCGAACCATTTTTCTACCGTGTTTTCGCAGGAGACCGGTCAGACCTTTGTCGAATATCTGACCGCTGTCCGCATCGAGGCGGCAAAGCATCTGCTGACCGAGGGCAACAGCCGTATGAGCGATATTGCGTTCGACGTCGGTTATCAGGATTCGCACTATTTCAGCTATCTGTTCAAAAAGCACGTCGGCGTTTCGCCGCGCGAGTACCGCAGCCGGTCGGAAGAGAGATGAGGCAATACCGCACAATTAAAGCTGCGGCGCTTTGCGGAAATTTTGTGCCCTGACTTTGTTGTGATTTTGCGGTAATACATCAAGTATTACCGCAAAACCACGCCTCGTCAGTCCGTAAAATTTACTCGCAAATCGCTCTTGCTTAATTATGCGGTACTGCCTAAAATAATATCGTAAGAAATTCACCGTTCAGGAACGGCCTTCTTGAATGGTAAAATTTTATCGGATGATGGACGGTAGAGCGAAGCCGCTTAAACTGTTATAGTATAGGGGCAGAGAAAAGCTGCCCGCCTTTTGTATCGAGGTGGAAGCTATGAAAAGAATATGTTTTCTTCCTGTTGTTCTGCTGCTGACCGGACTGCTCTGCGGCTGTACGGGTCAGCAGCAGAACGATCCCTCACCGCAGGAGCACAATCATGCGATGGAGGAGGGGACAGAAACACCGAAATATGACCATCTTACCGTTTACAGTCCGCTGCCGGAGTCGGAAACGCTGCTGTACTGCAGTGCCTTCCGCAAGGATACCGGCATCACCGTGGACTGTATTCATCTTCCTGCCGGAGAAATGACCGCGCGGCTCGAGCAGGAGCGGGACAACCCGCAGGCTTCTGTGCTGCTGGGCGGATCGGCGGATAACTATATTCAGCTGCGAGAGGCCGGTCTGCTGGAGGCGTATCAAAGTCCCGAGCTGACCGATGTGCCCGAAGCCTATCTGGATGAGCAGGGCGTGTGGAATCCGATCTACATCGGTACGCTGTGCTTCGCCTGCAACACCGACTGGTTTGCACGGACGGGAACGCCGATGCCGACCTGCTGGGACGATCTGCTGTCGCCTGCACTGGCAGGGCAGATTGTGATGGCAACTCCGAAAAGCTCGGGTACCTCGTATACCACGCTGGCAACGCTTGTGCAGATGTGCGGCGAGGACAAGGCATGGGAGTATCTTCAAAAATTAGACCAAAACGTCGGTTTGTACACCCGTTCGGGTGTGGAGCCGGCAGAGCGGGTAAAAAACGGCGAATACGCCGTCGGTATCGTGTTCTCGCATGACGCCTTCCGCGCGGCGCTGGATGGCTATCCCATTGCGGTGCGCAGTCCGGCAGACGGCACCGGCTATGAGATCGGCGCGTGCGCGCTTGTGCGTGGTGCACCGGAGCAGGAGCGCGAAAACGCCCGCATCTTTATCGACTGGCTGACCTCTTCCCGCGGAGAGGAATGCTACATCGAAGCGAAAAGCTGCCGTCTTCCGGCAAACAGCACCGCCCGCGCAGCGGACGGACTGCCGCCGCTGGACGAGGTCAAGCTCATCACCTACGATTTGGAGTGGGCAGGCGAGAACCGAACGCGGCTGATTTCGTACTTCGACACGCATATTTACAGCGCGCGAACCTTAAGGCAACACCGCACAATTAAAGCGGCGGTGCTTTGCGGAAATTTTGTGTCCTGACTTTGTTGCAGTTTCACGGTAATACATCAAGTATTACCGCAAAACTGGGCCTCGTCAGTACGCAAAATTTACTCGCAAATCACTCTTGTTCAATTATGCGGTATTGCCTTAACTTAAAAGGTTTAACATAGACGCGGCGGTATGGCGGCAGCCGTACCGTGAAGAGAAAGGAGAAAAGAAAATGGCTAAAAAATCTTCGCGTATGCGGCGGCTGCTCAGCGGTGTGCTGTCGGCCGTGATGCTGGCAACACTGGTGCCGAGCACTGCTTTCGCAATCGGAAGGACGGATACCGGCTCCTTCCTGACGGGTCCGTACCTGATGACCCCGAAAACAAACGGCATGGTTGTCGTTTGGGAACTGGATAAACCGATGAAGTCCACCATTACCTACGGTACGAGCGATGCGGACAAGAAAACGCTCGAGGTTCCGGTAGAGGAGGGCGAAAAGTTTAAGGGTGAGAGCATGCACATGTATCGTGCCCGCCTGACCGATCTGACTCCGGGTACGACCTATACCTACAAGGTTGAGACCGAGGACGGACAGACTGTGGAAGGTCACTTCCGCACGCTGCCCGAAAATTCGAATGAGATCCGCTTTGTGGTTGTCAGCGACAGCCATCGCTTTGAAACGGCAACCAAGGTTTCCGACGTGATCGCACAGTTCGATCCGGACTTTATCCTGCATACCGGCGATATGGTAGAGGGCACCGGCTCTCAGAAGGATCAGTTCCCGTACTGGTTCCAGAATGTCGGCTCGTTCCTGCACAATGTGCCGGTCATCTACAACAGCGGCAACCACGATTACGGTGCCTACTTTGATGAGTATGTCACCAAGGTGCAGAAGGAGCAGTATAAGTCCAACGAGACCGGACGCAACGTAGCGTTTGACTGCGGTCCGGTGCATTTCGATATGCTGGACAGCAACCCGTGGTCGCTGTTCGAGCTGAACTCCACTGCGGGCGGCGGCGAGGCAGATGCGGCAACCAAGGCCGTTGTAAACGAGTCGCTCGACTGGCTCAAGGCTGATCTTGCAACCGACAATGCCAAGAAGGCTGACTTCCGCGTTGTTACCATGCACCATCCGTTCGAGGATGATCTGACCCGCAAGTACGTTCCCTCCATCGTGGAGAACGGCAACGTGAATATCATGTTCAGCGGCCATACCCATCTGTATTCCCGCTATGCTTCTGCTGACCCGAAGCGCGGCGCGGATACCCTGTATGTAACCCAGGGCGATGCCCGCATCGGTGACGGCAAGATCGACACCGGCAAGCCGGATCAGCGCCTAAACGACAACTATCCCAACCTGCTTGCAACCGGCAAGGGCGATATGCTCGAAGTAACCGTCAAGGACGGTCTGCTGACCTATAAGAACCTGGGTCTGAGCAGCGACGGCGAGAAGGTATTTGAGACGGTTACGCTGTCCAAGGACGGCGCCAAGCTGGCGTACAGCGATATTTCCATCACCCCGGACACCGTTCAGTCCAACGGCACTGTTACGGTATCCGCAAAGGTGACCAATGTCGGCAAGGGTCTGGCGACCGCCTCCATGTGTGTCAAGGACAACGGCACCGACCGTTGGCTGTATGAGTTCGGCAAGAGCGGCAAGGAGCGTGTTGTCGGTCTGAATCCCGGCGAGTCCGCAACGCTGAGCGCACCGCTGACGCTTTCTGCACTCGGCACGCATACCCTCAAGCTGGACAGCTACACCAAGACTGTCAATGTTACCTTCCGCAAGGCAACCTACACCTACAGCAACCTGCGCCTGCAGCTCGGCGGCGGCACAGTAAGCGAGCCGACCAGCGATGTCATCTACACCAAGGCGGATGTGCAGAACATCGGCAATGAGGACGGCACCGCAGAGGCAGTGCTGTACATCAACGGCGCAGCCGTTACCTCGCAGAAGACTGCGCTCAAGGCAGGCGAAACCCGCACGGTTGAGTTTGCCTACAAGGCACCGGCAGGCGGCAGCTATGCCGTCAAGGTCGGCAACTCGGCAGAGAAGACCGTTGCCGTGCTCGGCTCCATGCAGGGCACCCCGATCGTAAAGGATAAGTCCGGCAAGGGCAACGACGGCATCATCCGCGGCAATCCGACGCTCGTTAAGTACAACGGCGGCTGGGGTCTGTCTCTGGACGGTGTGGACGATTATGTGGAAATTCCGGATAACAAGAACTATGTGGTAGACAACGGCGTTACCGGCATGGTTTGGGCAAACATCGACCGTCTGGCAACGGGCGATGAGTGGGACCACAACCCGCTGCTGATGAAGGGCGCTTCCATCAGCTACGGCACCAACTACCTGTTCCGCATGGCAGTCCGCAAGACCGGCATGGTTACCTATGGCATTGGCTTTAACAACGATAACGGCGAGTACTTCTGGAACGACGACGAGAATATGGGCGGCGGCGTTACCCTCGGCAAGTGGGTACAGTACACCGGCGGCTTTGATCGTGCAACCGGCGGCGACAGCTACGAGGATACCAAGGCAAGCGGCCACATCGATGCACCGGATTTTGATTCTGAGATCCGCAACTGGGAAGGCAAGTCCATGTACTCCGGCTTTGCATTCCACCGTCATCTGCTGACAGACCGCGGCCGCGGCAAGACGCACACCATGCTGACAGGTGACATCGGTCAGCTCCGCTTCTATACCACCAAGCTGACCGCAGAGGAGAACAAGCAGATTTACGCAAATCCGACTGCAAAGGGTCCGGAAAGCGACAAGCTGGTCGTATGGCTGGATTACGCACCGGAGAATATCGTCACCAAGGGCACGCACACCACCAAGTGGCGCGCAATGACCGGCAGTGCAGCACAGTTTACCTATAACGCAGAGATTACCGGCGCGGCTTCTGCAACCGCAACCGTTGAGACCTCGGACGACGGCAAGACCGTAAAGGCTTCCCAGTCCGCAGAGCTGAAGAACGGCAAGAACACGGTTGATATTTCCGCACTGGGCAGTGCAAAGTATGTTCGCGTTACTACCGTACTGAACTCCTCTGTTGCAGAGAAGTCCACCGATATTCCGGTTATCAACGCGTACACCGTCAAGGCCGGCAATACCAATACCTGGGCAACGCTGGCAGACTGGAACGAGGGCACCTTCACCGATGCAGTAGGCTACGAATCCGAGGATGTATTCAACGATTACTCTGTGGATTACGACGACTACGGCACCGTGGGCAAGAATGTTAAGGTCATTGAGGGTACGGTAAGCACCTTTACCGACATCGCGGGCCACTGGGCAAAGGATGCCATCGAATATGTGACCGATAAGGCGCTGTTCAACGGCACGACCGCAACCACCTTCTCCCCGAACGAGGGCATGACCCGCGGCATGTTTGTCACCGTGCTTGGCCGTATGGCAGGCGCAGATATCTCCGCGTACAACACCCAGAGCCAGTTTGCCGACGTAGACAGCAAAATGTACTACAACGCATACGTCAACTGGGCAGCAGCCAACAAGATTGTTTCCGGCGTGGACGCTTCGCATTTCAATCCGAATGCGCTCATCACCCGTGAGCAGGCTGCGGTTATCATGGATAATTATCTGACCGCCACCGGCACTAAGGTAGAGGAAACCGGCAGTGCAGCTGCATTTGCCGACAGCGCAAGCATCCGCGCTTACGCGAAGGACGCTGTAACCAGAATGCAGAAGGCTGGTCTGCTGAGCGGCAAATCGGGCAACCGTTTTGACCCGCAGGGCACGGCCACCCGTGCACAGGTAGCTGTTATCATGCAGAATCTGTGTGAAAAGACCGGTAAATAAGCCGGTAAAATGAGAAAGGGTCTCCCGCCGAATGGCGGGAGACCCTTTGCGTTCAGAACAGGAAAAGCCAGGAGAGGTTATTGAACAGCACCTCATTTGTTAGACAGTGTGATATACTATCTAACAGATGGGGTGATTTTAATGCCAAAAGGAGTACTGAACAAACGATACACACCAGAATTCAAGAAACTGGTGGTCGAAACGATGCTCGAGGTACGGCTATCGCTGTATCACAGCGGAAGCCAAATCTGAAATGGGTAACGGATGTGACGGCGTTCAGACTGTTCGGGGAAAAGCTGTATTTGTCGCCCATTCTTGACTTGCACAGCAGTGATTTGGTTAGTTATACGATTTCGGATCGACCTGTGTTAAGCATGGTGACAACGATGTTGGACAAGGCATTTGCAAAAATTCCGGACAACACAAATCTAATCCTGCACTCGGATCAGGGTTGGCAGTACCAGCACAAGCAATACCAGTGGATACTTCGTGAAAAAGGGTATCCGTCCAAGCATGAGCCGGAAGGGCAACTGTTTAGACAACGCTGTGATTGAGAATTTTTTCGGACTGCTCAAGAGTGAACTGCTGTATCTGCAAAAAATTCAGTCCATGGAGCACTTCAAGCAAGAACTCATTGACTATCCGGACTACTACAACAACCGCAGAATCAAGGCAAAATTAAAGGGCTTGTCGCCTGCGGTTCACAGCCAACAAGCCCTTTCGGCAGCTTGAACAATTTTTACTTCAAAAGATTGTCTAACTTTTTGGGGCACTTCATCTGCATTGCCGCTCCTTTTGCACGCAGAACAGAATTTACAGGGAGAATGTGCTCTTGTGATTCCTTACAAAAACGAAAGGGATTATTTGTTGAAATAACAGATTGACGCTTATACGGACTGTTGCTATTTTGATTATAGCTTTTGTTTCAACAGTTTCAAATATATGGAAGGGGTCATTCCATGATCTATACGGTAACACTCAACCCCGCATTGGATAAAACGGTAGAAATTCCGGGTATTGCGCTTGACACGGTCAACCGCATCACGGAAATGCGCACGGATCCCGGCGGCAAGGGCATTAACGTGAGCAAAGTGATTGCCAAGCTGGGCGGCGAGAGCCGCGCCGTCGGCATTCTGGGCGGTGAGAGCGGCAGAACGCTTGAAAAGCTGCTCGAAAACGAGAATTTCACCACGCAGTTCCGGTTCGTTGAGGGGCAGACCCGCACGAATATCAAAATCATCGACCGGGTCGGCCACACGAATACCGACATCAACGAGCCGGGTCTGACCGTTACGAATGCAGATTTAGATGCGCTGCTGAACGACCTTCTGGCTGAGGTGCACGCAGGCGACATTGTGGTGCTGGCGGGCAGCTTGCCGAAGGGCGCACCGCAGGAAACCTATCGCGTGTGGACGAGCGCATGCAAAAACGCAGGTGCGCGGGTGTTCCTCGATGCGGACGGCGCTTTACTGGCGGAAGGCTTAAAGGCCGCGCCGTACCTCATCAAGCCGAATGATGATGAACTGTCGCGTCTGGCGGGCAGAAAACTGGAAACCATCGAAGAACTGACCGCAGAAGGTCAAAAGCTGCTGGAGAGCGGTATCGAACGGGTGGTTATCTCGCTGGGCGACCGCGGTGCGCTGTATCTGCGCAAGGGCAGCACGATTTACGCTGAGGGACTCACGGTTCCGGTCGGCAGTACGGTCGGTGCGGGTGACAGCGTGGTGGCCGCGCTGGCGTATGCCGAGTCGCAGGATATGAGCGAGGAGAATGCGGTCCGTCTCTCGACTGCAACCGGAGCCGCTAATGTCATGTGCAGCGGCACACAGGCCGCCGAGCGCTCGGTTATCGAGGCGCTGCTTCCGAAAGTACGCTTTTCCAAGCTGTAATTGTTGAAATCTATCGTGTTTTAAGATATGGTGAAGGAGAGTTTTATTATGAAAGCAAGGGCTGTACGTCTGCATGCTGCGAATGATCCTGCGTCTGGACACCTTTGAACTGCCGGAAATCCGCGATGATGAGATTCTGGTCAAGGTCGTATCCGACAGCATCTGTATGTCCACCTACAAGTGTGCCATCCTCGGCACCGAGCACAAGCGCGTGCATCCCGATGTAGCTGAGCATCCGGCCGTCATGGGCCACGAGTTCGCGGGCGATATCGTCAAGGTTGGCGCGAGGCATCAGGATAAATTCAAGCCGGGCATGAAGTTCACGCTGCAGCCCGCGCTTACTGCGAGGCGTCTTTTGCGGAGACGATGAGCTGCTCGGTCGGTGCTTAACGCCGCTTATCACACCAAGATAGGTGTTTATCACCACGAAATGGGTATTAAAAAGGGCGGCACCGGCTTCGACGATGTATTCTGCTATGCACCGGTCGCAGCCGTGGTAGAGCTGTGCAGCGCCGTGCTCGGCCGCGACTACGCTCAATCTGCCAAAGATTCCGGGCGGCAAAAAAGGTGCTGTAACAGTGAGAAAACCCTGTCTGTTGTTGGAACAGATAGGGTTTCTTTTGGGGTTAAAGTCAGATATTCGGCTCATACGCCGATACGGCGGCAGTATCTGTATATTGCCCCTCGCAAATCGGAACAAAAACTTTTAACAGAATCAGAAAATAAGAAAAACCGGTTATTTCAAACGAAATAACCGGAGGCTGTCGAAAAACTAACGTTTTCCGAGCAGCCTCTCGATCGAAACCACGCTTTCGATCGAATTTCGAAGAAAAATCGCGCCTTGCAGGCACATTTTTTCTTCCCTTGTATAAATTCCGAGATACATGCTCTCGGAATTTATGAATTTGCTCCGCAAATTCTATTTTATGCGTGCGCCGCACGAAGTACGAGAGTCGAAAAGCTCAGCAAAAGCTGGGCTTTTTCTCGTATATGAGGTAAATGAAATAGGTGATGCAAAATGATAGAGCGAGGGAAATTAGATTGCGGCGTAGTAGAGATTGTAGACACACAAAGTTTGGGATGGAGTCGTTGCGAAATCTACCCCTGGACGCAGAAAAACGGCGTGACCATTGTGGTCACACCGTTCTCTGCCCCTCGCAAAGCTAAATAGTACTTTATCACTATTAAGCCTTGCTCTGCGGTGTTTTCTTTTGCCGAGAAAGCGGTTGAGAATCTCTTTCCGCTCAGCGCTTCACTCTTCTTCCGAATCGGTGCCGATATCCAGAACCTTCTGCGTTTCGCTCTCGCTGAGTTCGGTAACGCCCTTCAGCTTGCGGCGGATAGCGCGCGTGCGCGTACCGACCAGCTTATCCAGCTCGCGGCTCGCCTGATCGAGTCGGTTCTGCGTCTGCGTCAGGCAGGCTTCAAACTTGTCAAACTCGGTCTTGACCGCACCCAGAACGCTCCAGACCTCACCCGAGCGCTTCTGAATCGCAATCGTGCGGAACGACATCTGCAGGCTGTTCAGCAGCGCTGCCATCGTGCTCGGACCGGCCAGATTGACATGGTAGTCCCGCTGCAGAATCTCCACCATGCCGCGGCTGACAGCTTCGGCATACAGTCCCTCGAAGGGCAGGAACATGATGCCGAACTCGGTCGTATGCGGCGGTGCAAGATACTTGTCGTGAATGTCCTTCGCCTCGGATTTCAGAGTGGCGATCAGCTGCTTGACGCATGCGTCAATCTGCTCGCGCGAGCCTTCCTCGTACGCATCACGGAGCGCCCCGTAGGTGTCTCCCGGGAACTTGGAGTCGATCGGCAGCCAGACAAAGCTGCCGTCCTCAACGGGCAGCTTGACCGCATACTCGACCACATTGCGGCTGTTCGGCACGGTCGCCACGTTGGTTTCGTACTGCTCGGGCGCGAGAATATCCTCGAGGATCGCGCCCAGCTGAATCTCACCCACAATGCCGCGGGTCTTGACATTGGTGAGCACCTTCTTCAAATCACCGACACCCTGTGCCAGCGTCTGCATCTCACCGAGGCCCTTGTAAACCTGCTCCAAACGCTCGTTGACCAGCTTGAATGACTCATTCATGCGCTCAGACAGCGTTTTCTGCAGCTTTTCGTCTACAATTTGACGCATATCGTCCAGCTTTTTGTTGTTGTCCTCCTGCATGGCACGCAGGTTTTTATCCACTGTAACGCGGATGTTCTCCAAATCCTGCTTGGTCTCACCCGTGAAGGTGTGCAGATTTTTATCTACCGTTTCGCGGATAGTTTCCAAATCCTGTTTGGTTTCGCCGGTGAAGGTGTGCAGATTCTTGTCCATCGTGCTGCGGATAGTTTCCAGATTCTGTTTTGTCTCACCCGTGAAGGTGTGCAGGTTTTTGTCCACGGTTTCGCGGATATTGGTCAGATTCTGCGTTGTTTCCGCCGTAAAGCCCTGCAGACGCGTCTCAAACCGACCGAGCTGATCGGTCAGACCGCTCATTTTGTCGCCAAGGCTCTTGTCCATCGCGGAAAGCTGATTGCTTTGTGCTTCCCGGCCTTCGCGCAGGTTTTGTGTCACGAGCGTACCGAGCGCAGTAATGGATGCGGTTGGGTCAATCTGCTGCGGAAGTTCCGGCTTTTCCGGCTTGCGGGTCAGCAGAACGATGACCAGTCCCAGCAGAATAACAACCAGAACCATGGTTATAATGGGTATGTATTGCATAATTTCTCCTTTTACAGCACTTTCAGTTCTTTTGCGATGCGCTGCATCTCCTGATCGGTCTCCGCAATAACATCCGCACACTTCTTCAAATCATCGGATACATGCTCCGGAATCTCCACATCGGATTTATAGCGCAGCTGGTGCTCCAGGCTGGCCCAGAAATCCATCGCCATCGTGCGAATCTGCAGTTCTATGCGTACCGGTTGCGTGCGTTCCGCGAGGAAAATCGGCACCTCGAGGATCAGATGCAGGCTGCGGTAGCCGTTCGGCTTGGGATTGGCAATGTAGTCCTTCTTCTCGATCAGCGTCAAGTCATCCTGCCGCATGAGCATGTCCGCTACTGTGTAAATATCCTCGATAAACGGACAGATCACGCGGATACCGCCAATATCGTTCAGATTGTCTATCATGGACTGCAGCGTGATCGGGAATCCGCGCCGCTTGAGCTTGCTGATAATGCTGCGCGGGCTTTTGATGCGGCTTTTGATCGAATCAATCGGGCTTGGCTTGCCCGAAATACGCGACTCATCGCTTAGAATATCCAGCTTGGTCTTGATCTCACGGATGCCGGATTCGTACAGCAGCATCATCTGCTGCATTTGCATCGCGGATTCGATCAGCAGTTCCTCATCGTGCTGCGACAGCCGATCAATCGCAAAAAAGTCAGCCAGTTCCATAGTCTTTACCCTCCTTGCGTTTCTCTTTTCTTTGTTTATAGCAGTTCAGATAAATAATGCAGCAAAAGCAGCGTGTACAGCGCGTAAAGAGCAAGAAAATTTTACGCAGGCATGCTGTCGCATGTCAAGTGAAATTGACGATGGTATTTGCGTGCTGTATGCGCGCACTTGTTGCAGTATTTGTCTGAACTGCTATAGTATACCACATTCGGCGATTGGGTACAATCCGCAGACGTCTCCCCTTTTGTGGGCTATCCGGTATCTGCCGATGAAGTGTTCGCTGTGCGGCAAATTTTCATTGACGCGTATATTTTCCGCGGCAGCCGACCATACTGTCAGCAACGGAGGTAAAGGGACATGAAGCAATATCAATCCAAACACACCGCGGCGCTCTCTACCCGCGGATTCTACACCATTCTTTCGCTGTGTGCGCTCATCATCGCCGCATCCGCATGGGTGATCTGGGGCAATGCACACCGGCAGAACGCGGTCGAGCCGGACACCGGCATGCCTATCATCGCACCGGCCGACTCGACCGCAGAAGCACCGACCGAACCGGCTACTGTTCCGCAGCAGGAGCAGGAACCCGAGCCGGTGATCGAGGAACAGCCGGTCGCGGCGGCAGAGCCGGAACCGGCGGTGACGGTCAGCGCCCCTGTGTATGTGCGGCCGGTGTCCGGAGCCGTGCTGACGCCGTTTTCGGGTGACACGCTGCTGTTCCAGCCGACTATGGGCGACTGGCGTGTTCATGCCGGCACGGACTTCTCTGCCGAAGCCGGCGAAACCGTGCTCGCACTGACCGACGGCACTGTGCAGCAGATTGCCGAGGATGGCCTGTACGGCACCTGCGTGACGCTGACGCATACTAACGGTCTGACCTCGTCGTACTGCGGCATGGACGATGTACGCGTGCAGGAAGGACAGGTTGTCTCCGCCGGTGAGGCGCTCGGCGTGTGCGCGGACAGCATTCCCGCAGAATCCGCACTCGGCACCCATGTGCATGTGCAGGTGACGCAGAATGACGCGCCGATTGATGTACTCACGCTGCTCGATGAGGATGAGCCGGAGTAAATCGACACAGACTGTGCGTCCGCTGCTCTGAAATCCTGTTGCCATCGCATGCGCCATCGGAGTATGCAGACCGTGAAACCCTCTGGAACGCGGTGGAGAAAGCCGAATGCGAAAAGAAAGCGCAGCTTGCGTACAGCTTTGACATTGCCTTGCAGAACGAGTTTTCCATGCAGGAGAACATCGCTCTGGCAAGGCAATTTTTGTTGGAGAACTTTGTGAGCCGGGGTATGGTAGTGGACTTTGCCGTTCATTCTCTCGACAAGGAGGACGTCGGCATTTCCAATCCGCACTTTCATGTCATTGTGTCCCATTCGCCCTTTGGACGAACACGGCAGATAGGGCAACGAGCAGCGGCAAGGACAAGTGGATTCTGGATGAGGATGCTGCCTAGATTGTCAAGCGCGTCTTTGACCTCTGCATTGACGGCAAAGGCCCAGAGCAGATTTCGCGGATTCTTGAAAGGGACCATGTGGAAATCCCCGCACTGGCAGAACCCATGATTGCAGAATCTACCCTTGGACGCAAAAAACGGCGTGACCTTAACGGTCACGCCGTTCTCTGCCCTAACCGCAGGACTTATCGTTCCTTACGACGGTTAAGCCTTACTCTGCGGTGTTTTTATGCTTTTCAGCCGAGCTTCGGGAACAAGTCCTGCTCGATAACAGCGTCGAGCGTCATGCCTGCATAGGCAATCTGCGCCAGACCGTCGATGAAGCGGGAGACTGCCGCAATCAGCACGGAAATGTTATCCGCCACAAACGGAATGATTTTCTCGAGCTCGAGGGAGCCGTCCACCAGAGTGTTG
This sequence comes from Butyricicoccus sp. AM05-1, assembly GCF_003474415.1. Lineage (NCBI taxonomy): Bacteria > Bacillati > Bacillota > Clostridia > Eubacteriales > Butyricicoccaceae > Butyricicoccus > Butyricicoccus sp. AM05-1. The sequence continues at coordinate 154,247 of NZ_QUDG01000006.1, forward strand.
TGCTTGAGGTAAATCTGACCGGCCTCCTCAAAGAAGCCGAACGAGCCGAGCGCACAGAAGTTGTTGCAGTAATCGCACGCATGACGAAGCTGCACCTTGTTGTTTTCCGGGGCACCCTGAAACAGCGTAACGAAGAACTGCAGCAGACCCATGTCCTCTGCGGGCAACTGCATCGGGATGAAGCAGGCTTCAATCACAACGTCCTTGGCAACCTTGCCCTGACGCATTGCCTCGCAGCGCAGAATGGTCGGTGCGCCGTCCTTCTGCATGATTTCCGCACGGAAGCCGTTCTGGTTGAGAACATCGTTCATGCAGCCTAAAATCTGATTTTGCTGTTCGATTTTCATTCTTTCTTTTCCTCATTCTTTCATGAATAATTGAGAATTGAGAATGGAAAATGGAAAATTGCGGAACGCGCATTGCGCGTATTGAATAATCCGGCACAGCCGGATACCGCCATTCTCCATTCTCCATTTTACATTTTCAATTTTTTACTTTACGCCAATATCCGTGCGGTAATGCACCTTGTCAAAGTGAATCTTTTTGACATCGGCATAAGCCTTCTGGATGGCTTCGTCAAGGGTCGGTGCGGTAGCCGTTACGCCGAGCACGCGGCCGCCGTTCGTTACCAGCTTGCCGTCCTTGACGGCGGTGCCTGCGTGGAATACGAACGAATCCGTCACATCGTCCAGACCGGTGATCTCCTTGCCCTTTTCGTAGGACTTCGGATAGCCGCCGGACGCCATGCAGACGCAGCAGGCGGCATTGTCCGCCCACTTGATGTCGATATCCTCGAGCTTTTCGTCGATAACGGCATTGAAGATGTCGAACAGGTCGGTGTCCAGTCGGGACAGAACAGCCTGCGTCTCCGGGTCGCCGAAACGAGCGTTGTACTCGATAACACGCGGGCCCTTCGGGGTCAGCATCAGACCGAAGTACAGCACGCCCTTGAACGGACGGCCTTCCTTCTCCATGGCTGCAACAGTCGGCTTGAAGATGGTCTCCATGCACTCGGCAGCAATGTCGTCGGTGTAGAAGCGGGACGGCGAGAATGCGCCCATACCGCCGGTGTTCGGGCCTTCGTCATGATCGTAGGCACGCTTGTGATCCTGTGCGGACGGCATGGTCTTGAGGTGTTTGCCGTCTACGAAGGCGAGCACGGAAACCTCAGGGCCGGTGAGGAACTCCTCGATAACGACACGCGCACCGGCGCCGCCGAATGCGCCGCCGTCGATCGCGTCCTTGACCGCCTCGATGGCTTCTTCCTCGGTCATGGCAACGGTAACACCCTTGCCGAGCGCAAGGCCGTCCGCCTTGACAACGATTGGCGCGCCGTTCTTCTTGATGTACGCGATGGCATCCGCCGAGTTCTCAAAAACGGCGTAGCCAGCGGTCGGAATGCTGTATTTCTGCATCAGATCCTTGGCAAAGGACTTGCTGCCCTCAATAATAGCGGCGTTCTTGCGCGGACCGAAGGCACGGATGCCTGCGGCCTCGAGCGCGTCTACCATGCCGAGTGCAAGCGGGTCGTCCGGTGCGACCATAACGAGATCCGGCTTGTGCTCCTTGGCGAAAGCAACCATGCCGTCGATGTCGGTTGCCTTAATCGGTACGCACTCTGCCTCAGCGGCAATGCCGCCGTTGCCCGGCGCACACCAGATGTGGTCAACCTTGGGGCTCTTCTTCAATGTATGGACGATGGCGTGCTCACGGCCGCCGCCGCCGATAACCAAAACTTTCATTTATTGTTCCTCCGTTTGTAGGTATATGCGCTGTGCGCGGAACATTTCTACGATCAGTGCTACTGTGCCGATGGAGATGCAGGTATTGGCCAGCGTCCAGACGGTGTTAAACAGATAGTCGTTCAGCCAGCCGGGTGCGCTCACGAGCACAAGAATGTAGCCCGCGCTCCAGATCACCAGCAAAACCCATTCGGGCAGCGTGCTGTGCTCGATCTTGTGCATCTGGTCTTTGACACCCATCAGCAGCATGCAGCCGGTGAGCAGCAGCGGCACGAGCGCCGCATACTGCAGCACAATCCGCAGCAGACAGGGCGGGATGACTGCCGGACCGAGGATGAGCTTGAACGCCATCGTCACGTCCGCGGCAATGCTCGCGCGCATATACCAGCGGGACGCATTCTGCACGGACAGCGCACCGGCAGACACCAGCGCGAACGCCAGTATCTGCAGTGCCCAGTTGTGCTGCGCGGCCAGACTGAGCAGCAGTCCGCCGGATACGGCTAAGTAGGCATAATAGCCTTTCAGCAGTTTCATTAGTGATGGAACAGACGCATGCCGGTGAACGCCATCGTGATGCCGTATTTGTTCGCGGTCTCGATTACGTTGTCGTCACGGATGGAGCCGCCCGGCTGTACAATGTACTCCACGCCGGACTTGCGTGCGCGCTCTACATTGTCGCCGAACGGGAAGAATGCGTCCGAACCAACGGTTACGCCGGTGTTCTTTGCAATCCACGCCTTCTTTTCCTCAGCGGTGAGCACCTCCGGCTTTACCTTGAAGGTCTTCTGCCATACGCCTTCAGCCAGTACGTCCTCGTACTCGTCCGAGGTGTAAACGTCGATCGCGTTGTCGCGATCCGGGCGGCGGATGCCGTCAACAAACTGCAGACCGAGAACCTTCGGATGCTGACGAACGAACCAGTTGTCGGCCTTGTTGCCCGCGAGGCGCGTGCAGTGGATGCGGCTCTGCTGACCTGCGCCGACACCGATGGTCATGCCGTCCTTGACGTAGCAGACCGAGTTGGACTGGGTGTACTTCAGGGTGATGAGTGCAAGGATCATGTCGTGCTTTGCGCTCTCCGGCAGATTCTTGTTCTCGGTAACGATGTTGGTGAGCAGGCTCTCGTTAATCTCGTAGTTGTTGTAGCCCTGCTCAAAGCGGATGCCGAAAATGTCGCGCTGCTCGATCGGCTTTGGCTCGTAGTTCGGGTCGATCTTGACAACGTTGTAGCCGCCCTTGCGCTTGGTCTTGAGGATCTCGAGGGCCTCAGCGGTGAAGTCCGGTGCGATGATGCCGTCGGAAACCTCGTGTGCGAGGTAGGAAGCGGTGTCTGCGTCGCAGGTATCGGACAGCGCCGCCCAGTCACCGTAGGAGCACAGACGGTCAGCGCCGCGTGCACGGATGTAAGCGCATGCAATCGGGGACAGCTCCTTGTCGGTGTCAACAAAGTACATCTGACGCTCAACATCGGTCAGCGGCTTGCCGAGCGCGGCACCGGCCGGAGAAACGTGCTTGAAGGACGCAGCTGCGGGCAGGCCGGTCGCCTTTTTCAGCGCACGGACGAGCTGCCAAGAGTTGAATGCGTCACAGAAGTTGATATAACCCGGCTTGCCGTTGAGTACCTCAATCGGAAGCTCGCCCTCGGTCATAAAAATGCGGGCCGGCTTCTGGTTGGGGTTGCAGCCGTACTTTAAGGCTAATTCTTTCATAAATAGTCCTTTCTGCTCATCAGGCCGCAGTTATTCTGCGTTCTTGTTGCGGATTTCCTGCTCAACTTCGCCGGTCTCCAGATCGACGTAGCGCACGAACAGCGAAACCTTGTTCTGCTCGTTCAGGCTGTTCCAGAGCAGGTTGGTGAACTCGTGAATGGGCAGCTCGATGCGGATGCACTTCGGCTCGCCGCGGAACGGCGGCAGCGGATCGCCGTCGCACTGATAGGTATGGATGAAATGGCCCAGACCGGCAACCGGCTTATCGTACTCATAGAAAAAACGCTTGTTGGCGGTGCGGTCCGAGGTGAAGTTCTTGAGGATGGACAGGCTGTAGGAGCCGTCCGGATTGACAACGCCCGAAATGCGGGAGGTGTAGTTGGGGGCGTCCGGCTCAAACTGGCGGGTGCGGAGCGCCTCAAAGTAGCTCTTGCCCTGCTTGAGATAGTCCACGATGGTATCGGTCTGGTCGCCGTTGGTAACGACCAGGGTGCCGTTGTACAGGCGCACCGGATGATAGATGATCAGCGAGGGATCGACCATCTTGGACGGGTCAAATGCCTCCGTGCGGATACCGTCCTCGGTTTCGGTGAACACGCGGTTGCGGCTGTTCTCCGAGCGGCCCATGATGAAGTAGGCGATAACATTCTTTTTATTATCCGGGGTGCGGCCGAGAATAATGCCGCGGCCGGGATATGCGTTGCTCATCAGCTCCTGGCTGATGTCAAAAACATTCTTGCTCATAATGCTGTCACTCCTGTTCAGTTTTTATGGACGATAGCGCCGTCCACGCGCAGTCTGCCTGCGCAGAAGTCGGATACTGCCTGCGGCAGAAGAATCCACTCCGCGTTCTGCATGACGCGTTTCTGCAAGGTCTCCGGTGTGTCGCCATCTTCCACTTCAACGGCCTTCTGCGCGATGATTGCGCCGCCGTCTACCACTTCGGATACAAAATGCACGGTCGCACCGGTAACCTTTACCCCTTTTGCCAACGCGGCTTCATGCACGCGCAGACCGTAGAAGCCCTCTCCGCAGAAGGAGGGGATGAGCGAGGGATGTACGTTGATAATGCGGTTTTCGAAATGGCGGCAGAAGCTGTCCGGCAGGACGGTCATGAAGCCTGCGAGCACGATCAGACCGATGTCTGCGTTCTCCAGCAGAGCGGTAAGCGCCTTGCCGTACTCTTCCGCGTCGGAAAAGTCCCTGCGGCGCAGCACCTCGGAGGGAATAGCCGCTTTTGCGGCACGCTCGAGTGCATACGCCTTCGGGTTGGACGAAACCACGAGCGAAATCTGTCCGTTTTCGATCTTGCCCGCCTGCTGTGCGTCAATGAGCGCCTGCAGGTTTGTGCCGCCGCCCGAAACCAAAACTGCAATTTTTGTCATTTATTTTTCTCCAAAAAACAAATGAAATGGAGAATTGTGGATTCGTGCAGAACGCGATTATTCAACACATCGCTTTGCACTGAACCACGCAGCGCGGACGAAACCCGCGCAAGGATAGCGCCAATTCTCAATTCTCCATTTTCAATTTACTTAAACGAGTTCTACGCCCTTTTCGGCGCTGTTTACGCACTCGCCGATAACATAAGCCTGCTCGCCTGCAGCGGAAATTGCTGCAACCGCGCGGGAAGCGTCCTCAGCGGCAACGGCCAGAACCAGACCGGCGCCCATGTTGAAGGTGTTGTACATGTCGCGCTCCGGAATCTTGCCGGTCTTTGCGATCAGGTCGAATACCGGCGGAACCGGCATAGCAGCCTTCTCGATCTTGGCAACGATGCCTGCCGGCAGCATGCGCGGTACATTCTCATAGAAGCCGCCGCCGGTGATATGGCTGATGCCCTTAACCTCAACCTTGCCCATCAGGGACTGGATCGCCTTAACGTAGATCTTGGTCGGGGTCAGCAGCTCTTCGCCGAGGGTCTTGCCGAACTCGTCGATGTAGCGGCGAACCGACTTCTCGTTGATGCCGAGCGTCTTGCGAACCAGAGAATAGCCGTTGGAGTGTACGCCGGAGGACGCTACACCGATCAGCGCGTCGCCGGCCTTGATGCCGGTGCCGTCGATCATCTTTTCCTTATCGACCATGCCGACAGAGAAGCCGGCCATATCGTACTCGTTTTCCGGATAGAAGCCCGGCATTTCAGCGGTTTCGCCGCCGATCAGCGCGCAGCCTGCCTGACGGCAGCCCTCTGCGATACCGGAAACCATCTGTGCGATCTTCTCCGGATGGTTCTTGCCGACTGCAACATAGTCGAGGAAGAACAGCGGCTGTGCACCGCAGCAGGCGATATCGTTTACGCACATGGCAACGCAGTCGATGCCAACGGTGTCATGCTTGTCCATCAGGAACGCCAGCTTGAGCTTGGTGCCGACGCCATCCGTACCGGAAACGAGGATCGGATCCTTCATGCCCTTGAACTCCGGACGGAACAGGCCGCCGAAGCCGCCGAGCGTGCCCATAACGCCCTTGGTAAAGGTGCTTTCTACCATCGGCTTCATCAGCTTGACCGCTTCATAGCCTGCGGTAACGTCAACGCCGGCAGCCTTGTAGCTTTCAGAACGGCTTACACTCATGTTTTACATCTCACTTTCATTTATCGTATGAACGGAAAAAATGGAAAATTGAGAATTGAAAATGGAAAATTGCGGATTCGCGCAATGCGCGATTGTTTTATGCGGCGCGGTGCGCCGTACCGCAATTCTCCATTCTCCATTTTCCATTCTCAATTCAAAAGTTAGTCTTTGTTAGAGGGGAGCGGAATCTCGATCTCGAACATGTTCTTATCCACCTGCTCGGGTACCGGAATCGGGTACTCTCCGGAGAAGCATGCATCGCAGAAGCCCAGCTTGCAGCCGACTGCGATCTTGCGGCAGGCCTCGAGCGACAGGAAACCGAGCGAATCCACGCCGATGATCTCGCGCATTTCCTCAACCGTGCGGTTGTGGGCGAGAAGCTGGTTGCGCTCCGGAATATCTGTGCCGAAGAAGCAGGGATGACGGAACGGTGGCGCCGAAATTCTCATGTGAACCTCAGCCGCGCCTGCATCGCGCAGCAGCTTTACCAGACGGCCGCAGGTCGTACCGCGGACGATGGAGTCATCGACCATGATCACGCGCTTGCCCTCAATGGCGGTGCGCAGGGCGTTCAGCTTGAGACGCACCGAGCGCTCGCGCTTGTCCTGACCCGGCTGGATAAAGGTGCGGGCGATATAGCGGTTCTTGATGAGACCCACGCCGTACGGAATGCCGGAGAACTTTGCGTAGCCGATCGCTGCCGGAATACCGGAATCCGGTACGCCGATAACCACATCAGCGCCGACCGGATGCTCGATGGACAGATACTTGCCGGCCTCCTGACGGGCCAGTTCAACCGATGCACCGTCGATGATGGAGTCCGGACGGGCAAAGTAAATGTACTCGAATACGCACGCGGAGGACTTGCACTCGATACCGCAGTGCATGGAGCGCAGCTCACCGTTTTCGACAACGCAGACCTCACCGGGCTCTACATCGCGGATGAACTTTGCGCCGAGCGCGTCCAGAGCGCAGGTCTCGGAAGCGAAAATGTAGCAGTCGTTGTCCAGTAGGCCGATACACAGCGGACGGAAGCCGTGCGGGTCGCGTGCCGCGATCAGCTTGCGCGGAGACATAACGACCAGAGAGTAGGCACCCTCAATGCGGTGCATGGTGTTCATAACGGCTTCTTCAATAGAGCCGCACTTGAGGCGTTCCTTAACAATGGTGTATACCAGAACCTCGGTGTCGTTCGAGGAGCGGAAAATGCCGCCGTCCAGCTCGATCTCGCGGCGCAGCTCGCCTGCGTTTACGAGGTTGCCGTTGTGTGCAACCGCGAGATTGCCCTTTACATGGGTGATGGAGATCGGCTGCGCGTTCTCGCGGCGGGTATCGCCGGTGGTGGAGTAGCGCACATGACCGATGGCCATCGAGCCGGGCATGTTGTCCAGGATGTCCTGATTGAACACGGCGCTGACCAGACCGGTGTCCTTATGGCAGTGGATCACGCCGTTTTTGTTTACGGCGATACCGGCAGCCTCCTGACCGCGGTGCTGGAGAGCAAACAGTGCGGTATACGCGTCGTGCGCGGCGGAAATCTCCTTGCCTTCCGGCGCTGCGATACCGAATACACCGCACTCCTCATGCACCTTGTCAAACGGAGTGCTGCTTTTTCTTAAAATACGATATTTCATTCTTCAGCCTTTTCTTGTCCGAATCTTGCCTTGCGGATGGGCTTACTTGCCCATAACGCGCTTCATGATCTCCTGATATGCCTCCTCGACACCGCCCATGTCACGACGGAAGCGGTCCTTATCCAGCTTCTCCTTGGTGGTCTTGTCCCACAGGCGGCAGGTATCCGGAGAGATTTCGTCCGCGAGAACGATCTTGCCGTCCGCAGTCTTGCCGAACTCGAGCTTAAAATCAACGAGGATGACGTTCAGGGTATCGAAGTACTGCTTCATAACCTCGTTTACCTTGAAGGCCATTGCCTTGATGGTCTCGATCTCCTCACGGGTAGCAGCCTTCAGTGCGATCGCGTGGTAAGCGTTCATGAGCGGGTCGCCAAGCTCATCGTTTTTGTAGGAGAACTCGATGGTCGGCTCGTCGAATACGATGCCCTCTTCCACGCCGAAACGCTTCGCAAAGGAACCGGCGGAAATGTTGCGGATGATGACCTCCAGCGGTACAATGGAGACCTTCTTTACCAGGGTCTCGCGCTCGGAGAGCTGCTCAACAAAGTGGGTCGGCACGCCCTGCTGCTCGAGCAGCTGGAACATGTGATTGCTCATTACGTTGTTGATAACGCCCTTGCCGGTGATGGTGCCCTTCTTCTCACCGTTGAATGCGGTTGCATCGTCCTTGTAGTCAACGATTACGAGATTTGCATCGTCGGTAGCAAATACCTTCTTAGCCTTGCCTTCGTACAGCTGTTCTTTCTTTTCCATGTCCAATTCCTCCATTTGTATAAGTAGTGTTAATTTGAAACAATGTTGTTTGCAGGTTGTACATCGAAGCTGCCAATGGGAGCAGCACCAATGCCTTTACCTTGCGGGGATGCGGTATCAGAGATACCTATATAGATTACGCGAACTGAGCGCGAACCTTTTCGTCCTTTGCGGTAACTTCCGCTGCCATATCGGCCTTGAACTGCGCGAGCTTCTGTGCCAGCGCGTCATCCGACAGGGCGATCATCTGTGCTGCGAGGATGGCGGCGTTGTCTGCGCCGTCGATCGCAACGGTTGCCACCGGAATACCCTTGGGCATCTGCACGATGGAGAGCAGGCTGTCCATGCCGCCCATCACGCTGGTGGCCATCGGCACGCCGATTACCGGAAGCGTGGTGTAAGCCGCCAGTACACCGCCGAGGTGTGCGGCCTTGCCTGCCGCCGCGATGATAACGCCGAAGCCTTCGGCTGCCGCGTTCTTCGCCAGCTGCTCGGCAGCTGCCGGGGTGCGGTGCGCGGAGCAGATGCGGACCTCAGTCGGAATATCGAACGATTTCAGACGGTCAACACACTTTTCCATTACCTTGAGATCACTGTCGGATCCCATGACAACGAGAACTTTTTTCATTTGTTATTCCTCCTACAAAAACAAATGAGGGCACGGGTATACCCGTGCCCTATAATCGCTCATTTATGTGCACCGATGCCCGAGAGAATGCACGAATGCCCGAGAACAAAAAACTGTTCAGCTGCAGTCTGGTTCAAAAATACGCTGCCGGTCATGAGTACACCTCTTTCTTAAAACCAACGGTGACGATACATATTTATTTTAGCCAATTTAACTTGTTAATGCAAGTATTTTACCCGCTTTTTTCGGGATTCGTGTAAATGCCCAAAGATAAATTTTACTCCTCTGCACTTTCGTGCAGAACGCCCTTTTTGTAAAGCACCTCTTCCATCTGGTGCACGCGCTCGGTCCACGAGCACTGCGCGCCGTAGGCAAGGCGTTTTTCCGTCCATGCCGGACGTTTTTCCTTGGCAGCGGCATCGCACAGCGGCAGGAACATCTCGGGATTGCGGGCAATGTAGACCACATCCTTGAAATCCTCGACCTGCAGCGGCTCGCGCGTGGAAACGATCGGCTTGCCGGTTGCCAGATATTCGTAGAACTTGAGCGGCGAAACGTCTTTGGAGAGCGCACCGGCACGGAATACGTTCAGGCAGACGTCCATCTGCGCCAGATATGCGGGCAGCTCGGGCTGCGGCACCAGACCGTGGAATACGATGTTCGGGTACTGCTTGAGATTTGTCAGGTCAACACCCGGCAGCGTGCGTCCGATCAGGAAAATCGTCGCGTTCGGACGGCTCTTCGCCAGCTTTTCGATCAGTGCATAGTCGATGCACTCCTGCAGCATACCGACAAAGCCGTAGATCGGATGCGGCAGATCCTTCATGTCCTCCGGGCAGGGAAGGATGTCCTTCTCGGTCTGTACGCGCGAGAAGATCTCGTAAGCCGCGCCGTTCGGGATCATCTGGGTGGTCGGGTTGATCTTTTCCAGTGTCTCTGCCAGACCGACCGCAGTTGCGAATACCTGATCGGCAGGCTTGGCCAGATCGTGCTCCATCTTGTCCACAACCTTGGGATTGATGTGGCCCTTGTATGCGGAATGACGGTCTACACAGTCATATACCAGCTTGGAATGCGGCAGGTGCTCCACAATATCGCACGAGGACGGCGAGTAGCACCACAGCACGGTCTCGTCACCGAAGCCGTGCTCGCGCATCTTTTCGCGGATGAACGCCGCCTGCCGCTTCTGGTTAATTTTGTTGATCCAGCGGAATTTGTTGAAAAACGGCAGTACCGGCGGCAGTGCGTACACAGTGATATTTTCGTGTCCCTCGACTTTTTCGCCGGGCTGCTTGTATTTTTCGATATATGCGGAGGCTTTTTTGTCCTTGAGCGGTGCGATGAGCGACACCGGAGGATCAAAATACAGGATTTCGCTGTTGCGCAGACGGCTCATCACGTTCTGCTTGCGCGTCGGCAGAGGATGGTAGTTCGTTGTCGAAAGACAGACGATGTGGTTCTTCATATCTATATAACCCCTTTAGTGGATTGTTTTATCATATATCGTAGGGCGGGCTGACCTCAGCCCGCCGTGGTTAGCGGTATGCAGATGGTAAAGACGGCGGGGTGAAGGCACCCCGCTCTACGGTTTAGTTTTCGGAAATGTTCAGCAGCTTCGCTGCACCCTTCACATTCTCGGACTCTCTTTCTCTCAGCATTTCGGCTGTGCGGTGCACCTCGTTATCGAGCGCACCGGAGACGCACTCGTCGATGAGGCGGCACAGCGGCTCTGCCTTGACGGACGAAAGCTGCAGGCAGGTGCGGCTGCCGATATATTTCAGGAAGCCGTCCACCTTGATGTCGTAGCTCATGCCGACGACCGGAACGCCCTGACCGGCGGAGAACATCAGCGAATGCAGTCGGATGCCGACCACGGTTTTCATGCGGGAGAGGATGCCGATGGTGACTTCGATGGGCTGTCGGGTACGCACGGCGTGCCACGGGCAGTGCAGCAGCGCGCCGACGCGTTCTGCGGGCATGAGGTCGCTCGGGAACTCGATGGGTACGAAAACCGGCGTCAGACCGTGCTTTTCGTAGGCATAGTTGGCTGCAGCCGCGATTTCGGGCAGAGCCGTGTCCAGACCCTTCCAGTTGCGCAGACCGAAGCCGATATACTTTCCGTTCGGGTCAATGCCGCTCTGCTCGAGGGCGATATTGACGATTTCACGCGGCGCCGGCGTCAGAATGATGGTCGGGTCGGCGGAAACACGGATATCCGGCCGGGTAACGCCCATTTCGGCAAGCAGTGCGCGGGAATTGTCATCGCGCAGCGTGATGCGGTCAACCGATGTATCAATGGTTCTGGCGGCCATCCGGCGGTTGCCCGGACGGTTGATCGGACCGATGCCGCAGCCGTACATCATTACCTTGCAGCCGCGCTTTTTGGCGGCGTACAGCGTGTAGCAGTAGTACCAGATCGAGCGGGTGGACGTAACATCCTGCATGAGCGAGCCGCCGCCGTTGATATACAGCGCGGCATGACGGAACTTGCGCAGGACGGAGAACACATTAAAGGTATAGATGGCGTTCGTGCGGTAGATCAGGCGCGTTTCCTTCGGCCTGCGCGACATAACGCAGATGGTGCGTTCGGGATCGAGCTGGCGCATCTCCTGCACGATGGCCTCGAGGATGGCATCGTCACCGGCGTTGCCGCGTCCGTAAGCACCGCAGATGACAATGCTCTCGCGCTCGTTTTTCGGACGGTGGAACCGTGCCAGAAGGTGACGGTAGTTTTCCATCTGACGTTCGCACATTTTGTCGCGCGAGAAATCGCGGGAGGCTTTTTCGTACAGCGCGTCCGCGAATTTCTGCCGCAGTTCGGCATCGTTGCCCAGACGGACCATATATTCCGCCAGCCGCTTATCGTCCCCGACCGGGAAGATATAGCCGTTTTCGCCGGTGTCGATGAGCTCGGGCATGCCGCCGACATCCGAGCAGATGGTCGCGCAGCCGGCACAAACGCCCTCGAGAATAGAGTACGGGAAAGTTTCGGACACCGAGGACAGCAGGTTGATGTCCATCGCGCGGAAGAACGGCATGACCGGCGATACCCAGCCGCAGAATGTCACGCGCTCGCGCACGCCGAGCTGGTCGCACAGCTTTTTGAGCATATCCTCGTCCTCGCCGTCACCGGCGATGAACAGGCGCAGCTGCGGCGCGGATTTCAGCGCCTCGGCAAAGCCGCGGATGGTGGTCGCAATATCCTTGACGGCGGTCAGACGCGCGGCAATGCCGCACAGCACGTCGCCGTCCTCGATCTCGGCTCCGTAGGTGTCTCGCAGATAGGCAACACGGTCAAATTCGCCCTTCGGACGATCAAAATCCATGCCGTTGTAGATTTTTACAATGCGCTCCGGGTCAAAGCCGCGCTCGATGAGCGTGCGTGCCATACGGTCCGCGACCGGCTGATAGAAGTCGAGAAAGCGCAGGGCAATGGCATTCGCCGTGCCGAGCGTGTACTGCTTGAGCGGACTGCCGAGGTAGTCCAGCCGATAATCCGAGTGCACGGTCGTGACAATCGGCACCTGACGGCTGCGGCGCACCATGGCTCCCATCAGGTTGGCACGGCCGCCGTGGCAGTGAATTATATCGGGCTTGAACGCATCTACCAGGTCGCGCATGGTCCGTGCCGCGCGGAATGGGTTGTGCCGCTCGATCACGCGCACATCAATGCCGCGTTCGCGCGCTTCATCCGCAAACGGACCTGCGCGGAACGAGATGAGCATCACATCGTTATTGCGGTTGAGTCCGGTCACGGTATTCATAATCTGGGTCTTGGCGCCGCCTACATCGCCGCCGCCCATTACATGCATGATTCGCAAAGTCAAATACCTCCACTTGACAAGTATAATCAGTATACCATGAAAACAGGGGGATTGCAAAACTCGGACGCGGTAAATGTCGTCTTTTTCGGCAGTATTTTGGCAAACGAAGTTTGTTTTTTTGCTCAGAACATGGTATACTGATTTTATCTGACGGAAAGTGAGGGTTTTTCTTTTGTCCTCTAAAAATACCATGACGCGCGATGCCATGCTGTTCCTGCCGGCCAAGGTGGTCGAGGGACTGCTCGTCATCGGGTGTTCCTCGCTGTATTCTCACATCTTTGTGGAGGGTGCGGTCAGCGCGTTCAACCTGACCAACACTACGATACAGCTGCTCTACCTCATCCTCGCGGGCTGGATGGCGAACTCCGCCACCCGTTATGTAGGTGAGGAGTACCGCGCCGATGAAGGACGCGGCCTGTTCTCCACGGTTTCTACCATCTATGTGGGATTGTGCGTGCTTGTTGCCATCGGCTGCTGCATTACGGCGGCTGTGACGCAAAGTCCGGTCTATCTGGGCGGCGCGCTGATGTTCTGCACCTACACGGCGTTTCAGGTGCTCAATGCGGCGCTGATTCAGCTCGGCCGCGTCAAAGCGTCCATCCTGTGGTCGCTGACCTCGGCGGTGCTCAAGCTCGCGGTTGCATTCGCGCTTGTCGGCGGCAAGTCGAATTATCCGTCGCCGTTCCCGGCTATCTTTGCCAATACCATTGCGGACGGTGTAGCCACCATCGGTGCGGTGTTTGCGCTCAGCCTGCCGGTTGTTGTGCGGCTGAAATATTTCTCCAAGCCGCTGCTGAACAGGTTCCTCAAATACGGCGTACCGCTGATGGGCGTTTCCATTTCGGTGGCGCTGCTCAACCAGATCGACAAATACCTCGTTGTCGGCTTTTACGGCAACATTCTGTACGCATACTACTCGAATAACAACTCGATCGCGAGCGGTCTGTTCACGATGATCTCGGTCGGCATTATGCGCGGCGTGTATCCTGCCGTGCTGCGCGGCTGGCGTGAGGGCGGCAAAGCCGCGGCAAAGCCGCTGCTCGATCAGGGCGTGCGGCTGTATCTGCTGATCGCTGTGCCTGCTGTTGCGGGTCTGACTGCGGTGGCGCTGCCGCTCAGCCGGTTTCTGTTCCCCGCGAAGTATGCCGCCGGTGCACCGGTCATCGCGTATACTGCGCTTGCCATGCTGTTCATGGGCCTGACCGAGTACGCCAACAAGGCGTATGAGTTGGAGCAGTCCACCGTACACGTTCTGCAGAACAGTGCGATTGCAGCGGTTATCAAGGTGGTTTCGAGTGTCATTCTGCTCAAAACGCTTGGATTTACCGGCGGTGCGCTCGGTTCGGTGGTCGCATTTGCGTCCTACTTTATCATTACCTGTGTGCGCGTGCGCAGCCGATTCCTGTTCCGTGTGGCACCGATCAATCTGGTGCGCATCATCGTTTCGGCGCTGCTGTGCGGCGCGGCGGCCTTCGCGTGCACGCTGCTGCCGGTCGGCAATCTCATGCGCCTTGGCGCGGCTGTCGTGGTCGGCGCAGGCGTTTATGCGGTGTGCATTATCGTCAGCGGTGAGGGCCGCGAGGAAGTACAGGCGGTGCTCCGCAGGCTGAAACGATAAGAAAAATTGTCAAAACAGCGTGGATTTCACTGGTAAAACCTTGTCACGGCAGTAAATCCATGCTACAATAACTCTATCTGAAAATTGTAAACAGAGAGGCGTAATATTATGGAAATGATTCATGAAGCGGGTCAGTACGTTGACACCGTAAAGCGCGTCTGCGAAGCAGTCGGCAGCGAGGTCACGTTCCGCGGCACGGTTCACCGTGTACGCGATATGTCTGACTTTTCTTTTGTTGTAATGCGCGTTGAGCGCGGTTTGATCCAGTGCACCTTCCAGGGTGACGAGATCGGCGGCATCAAGCGTTCGGACATTAAGGACGCAATGGTACTCGAGGTTACCGGTACCGTTCGTGAGGAGCCGCGTGCAGAGCACGGCGTTGAGGTCGTTCTGAGCGCACTGTCCATCCTCGGCAAGCCGTACGACCAGCTGCCGGTACCGCTCGGCAAGAAGTATATGGGTCTGTCCCTCGATGTTGATCTGCCGCTGCGTCCGATCACGCTGCGTCATCCGCGCAAGCAGGCGATCTTCCGCGTACAGGGTGCGATCGCTGACGGCTTTGCACAGTACATGCAGTCGCAGGGCTTCACCCACATCCACACCCCGAAGATTGTAGTTGCAGGCGCTGAGGGCGGCGCAAACCTGTTCAAGCTGGATTACTTTGGCACTCCGGCTTATCTGGCACAGTCCCCGCAGTTCCACAAGCAGTACCTCGCCGGTGCATTCGGCCGTGTATACGAGATCGGCTCGGTTTACCGTGCAGAGCGTCATAATACCTCCCGTCATCTGAACGAGTATATGGGTCTGGACTTCGAGATGGCCTACATTGATTCCATGTACGATGTAATGGCAATGGAGACCGGCATGCTGAAGTCCGTTATGGCTTACGTTAAGGAGCACTGCGCTGAGGAACTCGCTATGCTGAACGCTGAGGTTCCGGAGATCAAGGAAATCCCGACCATCCGCTTCCACGAGGCCAAGCAGATCATGGAGGAGAAGTTCGGTCATAAGTCCAAGAACCGTTACGACCTCAACCCGGACGAAGAAGTGCTGCTGTGCCAGTGGGCAAAGGAGGAGCACGACTCTGATTTCGTATTTGTAACGCACTTCCCGTCTGCAAAGCGTCCGTTCTACGCGAAGGATGATCCGGAGGACCCGAAGCTGGCGCTGTCGTTCGACCTGCTGTTCCGCGGCCTGGAGATCACCACCGGCGGTCAGCGTATCCACGATTATCAGGAGCAGATGGACAAGCTGGCGGCCCGCAAGATGAACGCTGAGCTGTTTGAGTCCTTCACCATGCTGCACAAGTACGGCATGCCGCCGCACGGCGGTCTGGGCATTGGTCTGGAGCGCCTGACCATGCAGCTGCTGGGGCTGAATAACATCCGCGAGGCTTCTATGTTCCCGCGTGATATGAACCGCCTCGAGCCGTAAGGCTCGAGGCTTCGTTCCAAAGGGCTGTGCCCTTTGGAACGAGGGGACACCCTTGACAGGCTTGCGCCTGTAAGGGCTATTGCACCAAAAAGGACTCGGAATTATCGATTCCGGGTCCTTTTTGGTGTTTGCTAAAAATGACACGGCGGCAGAGCCGCCTGTGTCCCTTGGTATGCGCCCGGAGAAGAAAATCTTCACTCCTCACTCTCTTTTCAGCTCTTTACGAGGATTTAACATTTTTTCCTCGGTTGGCTCTTGACGTTCGCGGAAATTTTACGCATAATAAGAATGGACAAAAAGATTTCCGGCTATGCTGTTTCAGCATGGGTCGCCTACCGAAAGGAGATCAGCATAATGAACGAAGAATTAGAGCTGCTTCGCGACAAGAAGGGCTTCATTTGCGATATGGACGGTGTTATCTATCACGGCAACCGTCTGCTGCCCGGTGTACCTGAATTTGTAGACTGGCTGCAGCGTGAAAACAAGAGCTTCCTTTTCCTGACCAACTCCTCCGAGCGTTCGCCGCTTGAGCTGCAGCAGAAGCTGGCCCGCATGGGTCTGGAGATCGGTGAGGAGCATTTCTACACTTCCGCGCTGGCTACCGCGAAGTTCATCGCCAGCCAGAAGCCGCACGCATCCGCGTATGTGATCGGTGCGCCCGGTCTGGTCGGTGCGCTGTACGAGGCGGGCATCGTGATGAACGACGTGGACCCGGATTACGTTATTGCGGGCGAGACCAACACCTACAACTATCAGACCATCCTCAAGGCCGTTGATCTGATCAACAAGGGCGCGCGCCTGATTGCTACCAACTCCGATTTGACCGGTCCGTCCGAGCAGGGCATCATTCCGGCGTGCCGCGCACTGGTTTCTCCGATTGAGCTGGCCACCGGCAAGACGGCATACTATGTCGGCAAGCCGAACCCGCTGATGATGCGTACCGGTCTGCGTCTGCTGGGCGTGCATTCGCACGAGGCGGCTATGATCGGCGACCGCATGGATACCGATATTGTTGCCGGCATCGAAACCGGTCTGGACACCGTTCTGGTGCTCTCCGGCTGCACTACCCGCAAGGATGTGGAGAACTACGCATACCGTCCGCACTTTATTCTGGATGGTGTCGGCTGTATTCCGCCGCAGGCATAAAATTGCTGTCTAAATTGAATAGCACAAAAGCCTTTCCGAAAAATTCGGAAAGGCTTTTTTATTGGATAAAGAATGGACAATTCTATGCTATACTAAATACAGGAAAAGGATAGACCAATGACAGATAGAGAGGGGGCATTCCCATGGCAGGACACATCCTTTTGGCGGAGGACGACAAGGCGTTATCCGCGCTGATGCAGGATTTCTTTCGGGCGGCAGGCGTGGCGGTGACACCGGCGTATGACGGCGAACAGGCGCTCGTGCTGGCACAGGAGCAGCCGTTCGACCTGCTGGTGCTGGACGTGATGATGCCGCACCTGAACGGTCTCGAAGTATGCGAAGCGGTGCGGCAGGAGAGCGACGTTCCGGTTATTTTCGTCACGGCACTTGGGCAGGAGGGTGACACGCTGGCAGGGTTCCGCGCGGGCGCGGACGATTATATCACCAAGCCGTTTTCGTTTCCGGTGCTGGTGGCAAAGGCGCAGGCACTCATGCGGCGGGCCCGCGGGCTGCGGCTGGGCGCGAGTGAGCTCGGCTACGCGAATATCCTGATGGACACCAGCACAGGCACGGTAACGGTGGACGGAAACCCAATAAATCTGCGTCCCAAGGAGGCGAAGATACTCGAGCTGCTGCTGCGCGAACAGGGACGCACGGTGTCGCGCGACCTGCTCATCGAGCGGGTATGGGGCACGGATTTCGACGGGGACGAGCGCATGATCGACCGGCACATTGCCAGTCTGCGTAAAGCGCTTGGAACAGCCTCGCAGCATATCCGTGCGGTGTACGGCAAGGGCTATCGATTGGGGGGATCGACATGAAAAAGCGAATTCACAAAATCGGCATCGCGGCCAGGCTGACCGCGGTTGTGGCGGTGATTCTGGCGGTGTTTCTGGTGCCGTGGGTGTGGCAAGTGGCAAAGCTTGCGCAGGATAAAGCTCGAGAGGAAGCTAATGCCAGCATGAGAGCGAGTACGGGATTGCTGATGAGTGACCTTAAAATCCTGAAAGGTGATGCAGCGCACTACCCGGCAGAAGGCACAGCGGAATACGATCTGCTGCGCGTCAATCTGTGGAGAGATGGTATAGATACGCCCTATTATAATGTAGATACGCCCTATATCATACAGTATTATGATGAAAATCATAAGCGGGTTCTGATTAGATCGCCGCTGATGCTGTACTATTATGCGTCTTCGGCAATGTACTATGGTATTGATTTGAGCGGTTTCTCCGAGCAATCGCTGCGTGAAATGAACGAGGCATTCAATCACGATCACGACCTTGAGCCTATAATTACAGTCTATGGCCGACAAGTCAAGACAGATACACAATTTGTCTTTTTCCCGAATCGAATTCAGATTGCTTATGAGGAATGGACGGCGCAGATGCCGGTTGAGGAAACCAATCAGTTCTGCTCCTACGAAGACGATTACATACGGGGAAAATGGATATTTCGCACGGACGAAGTAATGGAAGGCTACTTTGATGCACTGCGCTATCTGGATACCGAACTGCGGGCGATAGACGGCGAAAACATACCGGACGAGGAGTGGGCGGAGGTACGGGCATCGCAACGATATGTCGGCACGTTTCAGGGGATGCCGTATGATGACGAGGTGCTTCTTGCTACGGCGGCGCTGGTCAATCGAGAAAACGCATACGGTACTTGTTTTCACCTTATGCTGCCTATCACGATTGCGCTGTACTTGATTTTCCTGTTCCTCTTTTATAAAATTGTGCGTCGAATGGTGTCCGACCCACTGGTTGATACGGCAAGAGAAGCCAATAGGGTATCCATTCTTGCATTCGACGAATTCAAACCCGACCTGAAGCGCGGAGATGAAATCGGTGAACTCAACCGTGCGCTGAGCGAAATGGCGGCGACTCTGCACACCCGCTGGGACAGCGAACGCGACCTCGAGGACAAACGCCAGCAGTTTGTGTCGGCGGCAAGCCACGACCTGAAAACGCCGCTGGCGCTCATCGGCGGGTACGCCGAGGCCATCGCGCAGGACATTTCGCCCGAGGAAAACGCGCGCTACCTTGCCGCTATCGAGCAGGAAACGGCGCGGATGAACGGCCTTGTGCGTGAAATGCTGGATTACACCCGTCTGGACCGCACGGACGAGCTGAAAAACCGCAAAACGCTCAATCTGACCGCGCTGGTGCGCGATGTACTGACCGAGTACGCGCCGCTGTTCGAAAAACGCCGCCTGACCGCCGATATTGCGGACGGCGTGCGTATCCGCGGCGACGAAACGCTGCTGCGGCGTGCCGTCGGCTGTCTGCTGGAGAATGCCGCCAAGTATTCGCCGGAAAACGGGCGCGTGTCCGTTCGGCTGACGAACAGCCGCAATCACCTGCTGACCGTCGAAAACGACTGCGAACCCATTCCGGAGACCGAGCTACCGCGCCTGTTCGAGATGTTCTATCGCGGCGATAAGGCGCGCGACCGCGCAGGCGGACACGGACTGGGACTGGCCATTCTGCAGAAAATCCTTGCGCTGCACGGCCTGACCTGCAAAGCGGAAAATATAAAGGGCGGCGTGCGGTTCATCGTCTGCAATAAAGATTAAAAGCTGAAAAAGGGCATAAAATACCCCGCAAGAGATTCTCTTGCGGGGTATGATTTTGCTTACTTTGCGTAATCGATCGCACGCGTTTCGCGTACCATGTTGACCTTGATCTGGCCGGGATAATCCAGCTCGTTCTCGATCTTCTTGGCGATTTCGCGGGCGAGAAGCACCATCTTGTCGTCCGAAACCTTCTCCGGATTGACGATAATGCGAATCTCGCGGCCTGCCTGAATGGCAAACGAACCGGAAACGCCGGGCGTCTCATTGGCGATGCTCTCGAGCTTCTCCAGACGCTTGATATAGTTCTCCAGGTTCTCGCGGCGAGCGCCCGGACGTGCAGCGGAGATGGCATCGGCTGCCTGAACCAGACATGCTACGATGGTCTTAGCCTCTACATCGCCGTGGTGTGCCTCGATGGCGTGGATGATCGGCTGGGATTCCTTGTACTTCTTGGCAAGGTCTACGCCGATCTGAACGTGGCTGCCCTCAACCTCGTGGTCGATGGCCTTGCCGATATCATGCAGCAGGCCTGCGCGGCGTGCCGGAACCGGATCGAGACCCAGTTCGCTGGCCATCATGCCGGCAATGTGAGCCACCTCGATGGAGTGCTGCAGGACGTTCTGACCGTAGCTGGTGCGGTAGCGCAGGCGGCCGAGGATCTTGACCAGCTCGGGGTGAATGCCGTGAATGCCGGTCTCGAAGGTAGCGCGCTCGCCTTCGCTTTTGATGATCTGCTCCACCTCGCGGCGAGCCTTGTCAACCATTTCCTCAATGCGGGCCGGATGGATACGACCGTCAACGATCAGCTTTTCAAGGGCCAGACGTGCGATTTCACGGCGAACCGGATCGAACGAGGACAGGGTGATGGCCTCAGGCGTATCGTCAATGATGAGGTCTACGCCGGTAAGGGTTTCCAGCGTGCGGATATTGCGTCCCTCTCGGCCGATAATGCGGCCCTTCATCTCGTCGTTCGGCAGCGGAACAACCGAAACGGTCGCCTCGGATACCTGATCGGCGGCACAGCGCTGGATTGCGGTCGAGATGATCTCACGGGCAGTCTGCTCGCTCTCGTCCTTCAGGCGCTGATTGATCTCGCGCAGCTTGACGGCTGCATCGTGGGTTGCTTCGTTTTCAATGGACTGGACGAGCATCTCGCGTGCTTCGTCGCGGGTCATGCTGGCAATCTGCTCCAGCTTTTCTACCTGCTCGAGCTTGATGCGCTCGAGTTCTTCCTTTTCCTTCTGGCTTGCGTCCAGCTGGCGGTTAAGGTCATCATTTTTGCGGTCGAGCATGTCGCTCTTCTTGTCCAGTGCTTCCTCGCGCTGAATCAGGCGGCGCTCAAGCTGCTGGGTCTCATTACGGCGTTCCTTCAGCTCGCGGTCGGCTTCGACACGCTGCTTGTGGATTTCGTCCTTTGCCTCGAGTATGGATTCGCGTTTTTTGGTCTCGCCGGCCTTGATCGCTTCGTTGATGATGCGGGTGGCCTCGGTCTCGGCAGAGCCGATCTCTTTTTCCGCAACGCTCTTGCGATACAGGAATCCGATGATTACGCCTACTGCGAGACACACGATACCGGTGATGATCGGTATGATGATGTTGCTCATGTCTGTTGGTGTGTCCTCCTATTTACGAATTTTGGGAGACGGCACAAAACCAAGACAATACCGCAGATCTGCGGTGCTGTTTCTCAATAGAGCGACGGTTCGGCAGAAAACAGGCTGATTCCGCGGTGAAACACGCGCAGCACGCATGAGCACTGCACGAAGAATAAAGGCGGAATACGCCGAAAAAGCGAAGCTTCGCTCGAAAAAATCAGAGTTTTGCGCTGTCAAAAGAAAAATGCGGTTCCGATAGAAATAAAGCTATCGGTTCAATCAGATAATGCCTTTGAAAAAAGCCGTGCTCACCATTGGCACCGGCTCTGTTACAGCAGGTATTATACTATGTTTAATTGTAAAGCCTATTCGTCAAACTGTCAAGAAAAAGACAAGCTGACATACGCGGTTTTTGGTGTTTTTTGAAAACGGCCGGTATGCGCTCTTGTGAACGGCAGGGTGATTTGCTATAATAATTCTGTATTCCCTCATGGAAGAGACGAGGAGGAACGATTATGAACGAGTCTATGTGCCGCGTACAGCGCGGTTCTTTCGTATATTATACCTGCCGACGGATTCCGGTGCGGCATGCCTTCACCACCAAATTCGGCGGTGTGAGCACGGGCGCGTGCGAAAGTCTGAATTTAGGCTTCAACCGCGGTGATGAGTTGGAGAATGTGCGCGAAAACTATCGCCTGCTGGGCGAGACGCTCGGCGTGGATGAGACGCGCATGACGCTCACCAAGCAGATCCACGACACGCAGGTGTCGGTCGTGACCGAGGACAAGGTCGGCATGGGGCTGCACCGCCCGATGGAGTGGCAGTCGGACGCGATCGTGACCGCACTCGCGGACACGCCCATCATCGGCTTTTACGCGGACTGCGTTGTCACCTTATTATATGATCCGGCGACGCACACCGCAGGCGTGTGTCATTCCGGCTGGCGCGGCATGGCGGCGGGCATTCTGCCCAAAACCGTGGACGTCATGGCGGAGCAGCTCGGCACTAAGCGAGAAAGCCTTGTTGCGGTGCTCGGTCCGTCCATCCGGCAGGAGTGCTTCGAGACCGATGCGGATGTGCCGGAAGCGATGGAGGAGCTGCTCGGTGTACAGGTGCATCCGTTCATCATGGAGAAAGGTCCGAAATTCCATGTGGACCTGCAGGGCATCGGCGTAAAGCTGCTGCAGGATGCCGGACTTTTGGCGGAAAACGTGATCGACAGCGGCATCTGCACCATGTGTCATTCGGATGAATTCTGGTCGCACCGCGTAACGCACGGCGTGCGCGGCGTGCAGGGCGGCATGATCTGTCTGTAAGCGAAAGGATCAAATGCAATGAAAAGTTGGAAAAAACGTGCGCTGGCGCTGACAATGGCAACTTTGGTCGTGCTCAGCGGCTGCACGTTCCCGTTTGGAAAGGGAAACGACGGCGACGGCGCACCGGTAGACAACGTGGATGTGTCGGACGCGTATTTCGGTCTGGCGTGGTATCGCTCGGGCACAACGCTCAATCCGGTCATGGACGGCACCGAGGTCAACAGCATGCTGCGTGAGGCGCTTTACGAGGGCCTTTTTGAGATAAAAAGCGATTTTACACTCGAAAACGAGCTGTGCGAGGACTATACGAGCGATGGAACCACGTTCAGCTTTACGATAAAAAAGGGCATCAAGTTCTGGTCGGGTGCGGAGCTGACGGCAAGTGATGTTGCCGAAAGTCTCAAGACTGTGCTGGAAAACGAAAGTTCGCCGTATCACAACCGACTGACCGAGGTTTCCTCGATTGAAGAGGTGACCAAGCGCATGGTCCGCATTACGCTTGCGTCGCCGAACGTCAACTTCCCGAAACTGCTGGATATTCCGATCTATCGGGCGGGTACGACTGACGAAGGAGAGTTCGCAGAGGGCACCGGACCGTACAAGCCGGTTCAGAACGGCGCCGCATGGACGCTGGAGGCCAACGAGAACTGGCACGGCGGCTTTCTCGGCACCATTCGGCACATTACGCTGGTCAAAATGACGCGCGCGGATGCGGCGGACACCAGCTTCCGCACCGGCGATGTATCCATCATGCGCAGCGCCCGTATTGCGCCGGACGACCAGAATATCGCATTCACCGGCGAGGTCGATACCGTTCCAGTGAGCAGTGCTATGCTGCATTATATCGGTTTGAATTACAATAACAGCCAGTTCACAAATGCAAAAGTGCGGCAGGCGCTTTCTATGGCGATCAGCCGTCAGGGTCTGTGTGCAACCCAGCTGCAGGATTATGCCGATCCGGCGGTGCTGCCGATCAATCCGCAGCCGGCGGACACCGGCGTGTCGTACAGCCTGTCGGCGGATTTGATGACTGCGGCACAGCTGCTGCGCGAGGCGGCACAGGAGGGTGCGGCTTCGGCAGGCGGCAGCGACGGCAATACCGATTCTTCGGACGGAGATTCGGATTCTACGGACAATTCCGATGATGATTCGGACACTTCTTCGGACTCTTCCGAGGAGGACGGCTACTACGACGAGGACGGCGACTTTATCTATTATACGAGCGGCCGGGCAGGCGATACCGATTACAAGGTGGATTTTCTGACCGTGCGCACGTCGAAAAACCGAACCGATTCGACGGTTTCGGACGGGGAAGTTGTGCTTCTGGACAATGAAAACACGGATTCCGGCGATTCGACCGACTCTGCGGACAATTCCGGCTCGACCGATACCACAGTAACCGATACGATAGTGACAGACGCGGCGACCGTGCAGCTTTCGTTCCGTCTGCTCGTCAACTCGGACAACGCGTTTAAGGTAGCGGCGGCAAAACAGGTCGCGGCTTCGTGGAATTCGCTGAACGGCGTCAATGTCACGGTGGATGAGGAGCCGTATGATACCTATGTTTCCATGCTGCAGAGCGGCTCGTTCGACGCGTACTACGGCGAAACCCAGCTGACGCCGGACTTCGATCTGCGCCCGCTGCTGTCTCCGCAGGGCGGACTGAACTATGGATCGTACTCGAGTGAGGACATGAGCAATGCCATCACGGCGTACCGCAGCGGCGAGAATACGGAGGGTCTGTACACGACATTTCTGAACGAAATGCCGCTCATTCCGCTGGCATTTGAGCGGCAGCAGGTTGTGCTCAGAAGCGGTCTGATCAATCATTTCAATCCGGCACCGTATAACGCATTCGCAGGACAGGAGAACTGGGTCAAGCCGTAACCGTCTGTTTTCGCTGAAAAGGAGAATATCATGCAGGAAAATCACAGAATGCAGGGGCATTTGTTCGGCGCGTTCAGCGTGCTTGTCTGGGGTACGACATTTGTCTCAACGAAAGTACTGCTGCGCGCCTTCACGCCGCTGGAGATTATGGTGGCGCGGTTCACGCTCGGCTTTCTGGCACTGCTCATCGTGGGCAAGGGTCTCATGCGCCCGCAGAAACGGTGGCATGAGGGATTGTTTGCACTGGCCGGTCTTTCGGGCGTTACGCTGTACTTTTTGATGGAAAATATTGCGCTGACGTACATTTCCGCGTCGCTGGTCGGTGTTATCGTAGCGGCAGCGCCGCTGTTTACCGCGCTGATCGCAGCGGTCGTGCTGCACGAAAAACTCAGCAAATGGTTCTTTTTCGGCTTTGTTTGTGCGATGGCGGGTGTCGCGCTCGTGTCGCTCGCGGGCGTCAGTGAGCTGCATTTCAGCCCGATTGGCGCACTGCTCGGCGTAGGCGCGGCTCTGGTCTGGGGTGTGTACTCGGTGCTCGTGCGCCAGCTTGGTCACATGGGCTACCGTACCATTCCGCTTACCTGCCGCATTTTTGGATACGGTTTGCTATTTTTGCTCGTTCCTGCGGTGATTGAAGGGTTTCCGTCCGGTTTGAGCGTGTGGACGCAGCCGGTTCATCTGGCAAATCTGCTGTTTCTGGGCCTTTGTGCGTCTGCAACGTGCTTTGTGACGTGGAATCGCGCAGTTTTCCTGCTCGGTCCGGTGAAAACCAGCGTGTACATTTATGCAACGCCGGTTATTACAATAGTAAGCTCAGCGTTGATTCTGCACGAAACCATGACGCCGATCATGTGGCTGGGCACGGTTTTGGCGCTCGGCGGTCTGATTTTGTCCGAACATCGGGAGAAAGAGAAAACGACGGCATGAGCCGCCGTTTTTTGTTTGCAGCAAAATTTTTTGCAAAAAACGAAAAAAGTATTTGACAAATGCTCTCGGATTTGGTATTCTATTAAAGCTGTCTCTCAGAGACAGGCGCAAA
>NZ_QUDG01000007.1:0-148935 GCF_003474415.1 Butyricicoccus sp. AM05-1
GGCTGTTAACCGCAGGGTCGTTGGTTCGAGTCCAACTTGAGGAGCCATTCAGACAATGCTTTGCCGTCACTTCATCGTGACGGCAGGGTAAAGTCGATTCCCTATATGGGCCTTTAGCTCAGTTGGTTAGAGCAACCGGCTCATAACCGGTCGGTCCCGGGTTCAAGTCCCCGAAGGCCCACCAAATTAAGTTAATATGGCCCGGTAGCTCAGTTGGTTAGAGCGCTAGCCTGTCACGCTAGAGGCCGTGGGTTCAAGTCCCATCCGGGTCGCCAAAAAACGGTACCGTAATCGTGCCGTTTTTTCTTTCGCTGCTATAGCTCAGTCGGTAGAGTGCATCCTTGGTAAGGATGAGGTCACCAGTTCAAATCTGGTTAGCAGCTCCATAAAAACGCCTGATCATTTGATCAGGTGTTTTTCTTTTACTGTAAAACGCGATCTTTGTCGAGAAATGACGATAGAAAACTATTTTCACCTCTTGCCAGTCGATTTTTGAAATGATAGAATATCTGTAGGGAGATGTCGATATGTCTCTGTATAAATTTTATCGAGCGATAGATGGAGATTTTGAAGCAGCCTGCCGTCGCTTTTACAACGAGAATATGCTGCAGAAATTCCTGATCCGATTTTTGGACGAGCCCTGCTGCGCGGAATTGAACGATGCCTTGGGTCGGCACGATCGCGATGCGGCAATCAAAGCGGTACACACGCTGACCGGACAGGCACGCAGCTTTGGCTTTATACGGCTGGAAAAGAAGAGCGCAGCACTGTTGCAAGCGCTGCGCGGCAATCGGGATGAGGAAATCACGGAACTGCGATACGAAGTCACGGCCGAATACATCGGCATTGTGCAGGCAATTCGCTCTCTGGCCTCTGAACTGGGCATTTTTATGTAATCTGCGTGTTAAACGCCCAATGTGTCCTCAATCACATCAATCAAATGGATGGGCGACACCTGAAGCGTATTCAGGCGTTCTGTAAAGGCGCGTGCTTCCGGCTCGCCGATGAACACATCGGGGACGAAGCAGGTTTGTCCGTGCTGCGGATCGTGAGCACTGATACCGAAAGATATGTAAGCTCCGGTCTCAGGCGAATAGTGATTTTTTCTGATTACTTTGTAGACAAACATGATGCTTCCTCCGTCGATATTTGCTGATGTTCCCACTTCATTTGGGAACATGTTTATTTTATCAGAAGAATCATGCGGTTTTTGCTATTCTGTGAAATTGGAACAGAATCTTGTGAAATCGGCAGAATGTGTTAAGAAACCGCTAAGAAATTCGACAAAAACTGACGAGAAAGGACTGTCAATAATCATGTTGCGGGTCGCAATTTGTGATGATTCGGCGTTAGAACGAGATATCCTTGCGGATTTTCTCAGTCATTACTGCAATGCACATGCGATTGACTATTCCTGCAAAATGTACGACAGCGGTGAACCGCTTTATTATGAGCTTGGGGACGGCGGATGGTTTGATATTATTCTGCTGGATATTCTGATGGACCCGCCGCTCGGCATTGACGTAGCACGCCGTCTGCGTGAGATTGGCTACAAGGGCACGATCGTATTTTGTACCGCTGCGCTGGATTTTGCACCGGACAGCTTTGAAGTCGGTGCATCCGGTTATCTGCTCAAGCCATATACCCCAAAGACGTTCGAGCGAACCATGCACCGTGTACTGTCCGATATCGTCGAGAATACATACGCGATCAAGAATCGTTTGCAGGTGCTACACATTCCGCGCGAAGAGATTATGTATGTGGAAAGCCATAACTCGCAGTGCATTCTGCATCAGGCGGGCGAAAAGACATACACAATATATAAAAAACTCAGCGAGATTGAGCAGGAACTGACGGCTCCGTGTTTTCTGCGGTGCCACCAGAGCTTCCTTGTGAATATGAACTACGTCAAAGCTGTGGATAAGGACTTTATCCTTACAAACGACGATGTGGTGCTCATTCGCAAGAAAAATCTGAAGGAATTGCGGCAAGTCTATTTTGATTACTGCAAACAGATTCATAATAGATATTGAGGATAATCTGTATTAGGCAAAGTTAAAACACGGATTATCTGAAAAACGAAAAGCGTCCCATTGGGACGCTTTTCGTTTTTGTGGAAGGAGAAAGAAAACTTCATTTTCTATTCTCAATTCTCCATTTTCAATTATCCCAAAGCTGTATCCAGCACCATCATCACCAGAAAACCCGCCATCACACCAAGGGTGCCCGGATGTGAATGCTCACCGAGATGTGCCTCGGGAATCAACTCCTCGACCACAACGTACAGCATCGCGCCTGCCGCAGCGGACAGCAGCCACGGCATGAACGGTGTCAGCGCGGACGCGCACAGCACGACAAGCACGCCGAAAATCGGCTCAACGATGCCGGACAGCGAACCGTAAACGAATGAGCGTGCGCGGCTCAGCCCCTCCTGATGGAGCGGAAGCGCGACTGCGGCTCCCTCTGGGAAATTTTGAATGCCGATGCCGATGGCAAGCGCGCCTGCCGCTGCAAACAATCCTGCGTTGCCGGTATGCTGTGCCGCACGAGCAAAGGACAGACCAACCGCCATGCCCTCCGGAATGTTGTGCAGCGTCACTGCGAGGACAAGCAGCGTGGTTCGCCGAAAGGAGGATGGCAGACCTTCGGCCTGCTCTGCGCCGCTGTGCAGGTGCGGCATTAAGCCGTCCAGCGTAAGCATAAGCACCAAACCAAGGATAAAGCCGCCTGCAGCGGGTATCCAGCCCGGCTGGCCGTTCTGCGCGGCCTCGTCGATCGCGGGAATGAGCAGACTCCAGATGGACGCGGCGATCATCACACCGGACGCGAATCCGAGGAAAATCTGCTGCATCAGAGCGCTGGACTGCCGTTTCATAAAGAATACCATGGCGGCGCCGATCGTGGTCATCAGGAAGGTGAAGCCTGTGCCTGCGGCCGCCCAAAGCAATGTCTGCTGTATCATACGCACCTCTCTTTTTAATTGGTTAGTTATTGCTAACTATGAGCATAGCACCGAACACACTTTCTGTCAATAGGGGACTTGACAGAAATGATATAATATTAGTATACAATCTTATGAGAATAAAACAGGAGGGTTCCACTATGGCGGCATCCCGTGAAAAAGTGTTATATTTCGAGCCGCAGCCGAGCGAACAGACTGCGGCACTTAAGACCGTGCTCGTTCGCATGGGCGTGCGGATTAAGAATGTCGAAGCGGTCTCTGCCGGTCAGACCGTCGGCTTTCTGCTGAACCGCAAGGGCTTTGAGCCGACTGACGCGACTGCAGATGCGCCTTCCGCACCGATGATGGTGCTGGACGGCTTTACCGAAAAGAGACTGGACATTCTGCTCCGTGAAATGAAGGCGCATGGTGTTTCCGTGCCGTACAAGGCCATGGTCACCGAGCACAACATCGGCTGGACGCTGAGCGACCTGTTTACCGAACTGGTGCGCGAGCATGAGGCTATGCACCAATGATCGAGCGCGTACTGAACGATTTCGACATTGACCAGATCGCAAACTCCGGTCAGTGCTTCCGCTTCCACAGGGTTGGGGATAAGTCGTACAACTTAATTGCGGGCACACACCTGCTGAATATTCAGCAGAACGGCCGGACCGTACGATTCGACTGCGATGAAGACGAGTTTAACGCCATCTGGCGGCCGTATTTCGATCTGGATGCGGACTACGGCCGCTGCAAAGCCGCAGTTGCCAAACGCGATATCTATCTGCAGAACGCCGTTGCATACGGCGGCGGACTGCGTATTCTGCGGCAGGATCTGTGGGAAACTATTCTATGCTTTATCATCTCGCAGCAGAACAATATCGCGCGGATTACCAAGTGTGTCGAAAATTTGTGTTCCCTTTTCGGGGAAATCTGTTATAATAAGAGTGAACAGGTATACAATAGCATTCCCACGGCAGAGCGTCTGGCGGCGTGCACGCCCGAGGATCTTGCGCCGGTGCGCCTCGGCTACCGCGCCAAATACATTTGCGCCGCGGCACGGCAGATCGCGTCCGGTGCGGTCGATCTGGAAGCTGTCCGGCACATGGATTACGCTCACGCTAAAGCCGAGCTGCTGCGCCTGACCGGTGTCGGCATCAAGGTTGCGGAGTGTATCTGTCTGTTTGCGCTGCATCACATCGACGCGTTTCCGGTCGATACGCATATTCGTCAAATGCTGGACGCACACTATCCGAAAGGGTTTCCGCTGAAACGCTATAAAGGCTTTGCGGGTGTCATGCAGCAGTATGCATTTTACTATGAATTATCACTGAAAGGTTAAGGAGTGTTTAATATGGCAGTAATAACCATTACGAAGGAAAATTTCGAGAACGAAGTGCTGAAGTCGGACAAGCCGGTCCTGCTGGATTTCTGGGCAACGTGGTGCGGTCCCTGCCGCATGGTTTCGCCGATCGTGGACGAGATCGCAAACGAGCGTGACGACATCAAGGTTGGCAAGATCAATGTAGACGAGCAGGGCGAGCTGTCCATGCAGTTCCGCATTGTCTCCATCCCGACCCTGATCGTGATGAAGAACGGCGAGGTTGCCAATAAGGCTGTCGGCGCTATGCCGAAGGAAGAAATCCTGAACCTGCTCGGCTAAAATCAAAACCGGATCCAAAGAGCTGACTCCGTTGGAGTCAGCTCTTTGCTTTGCGCCTGAAAAGTTTGTATTGAACCGGTTTTTCTTTTCTTTCGTGCGACAGCTGTTGTTTACCGTTCTGCGGTTTTGTGCTATACTAAAAGTAATACCGCCAATATTGCTGATATAATGGTAAGGTATGATTTGGCAAGAGGATATATGTTTGGAGGAGCTTGCGTGAATCGCATTTCTGATAGTATGTTTCACTCCCGCAGCACTGCATGCAAAAAGCCGTATGGCGCGGTACCGGCAGGGCAGGCGGTCGAGTTTTCTGTTTATCCGCAGCGGGCACAGGGCGCGCTGCACGTTACCCTTTGGATTGAGGAAGACGGCTGTCAGGCCGAATCCTATCCGCTGCACTGGTGCGGCTATCAAGGCTCACATGATCGGTATACGGTAACCTATACGCCGCCGCATCCCGGTCTGTACTGGTATTATTTTTCGGTGGAGCTGGCGGATGGTCTGCACTACTGTGCACGCGGCTACGGCGGTCAGGCGGAGCTGCTCGAGGCGGTCGGTGATAAGTACCAGCTGACCGTGTACGACGGCGAGTACCATACGCCGCGCTGGTTCGGTGAGGGCATCACCTACAACATTTTTCCGGACCGCTTCTGCCGCGACAAGGCGCCCGAGCAGCCGGAGGGCGAAGGCGTGATCCCGCGTGTGCTGCATCAGAACTGGGACGATATTCCGGTATACCTGCCGGATGAGCACGGCGAAATTCTCAATAACGACTTTTTCGGCGGTACGCTGCGCGGCGTATATGCCAAGCTGGATTATCTGGAGAGCCTGCACGTTACCACCATTTATTTCAATCCGATCTTTCAGGCGTATTCCAATCACCGCTACGATACCGGCGATTACAAGCGCATCGACCCGCTGCTCGGCTGCGAGGAGGACTTCCGTGCGCTGTGCAGCGAAGCCGCCAGACGCGGCATGCGCGTTGTACTGGATGGCGTATTCAATCACACCGGCTACGACAGCCGTTACTTCAACGCACGCGGTCACTACGACAGCGTAGGCGCGTTCCAGTCCAAGGAATCGCCGTATTTCAGTTGGTTTGACTTTCACAACTGGCCGAACGAGTACGGCTCGTGGTGGGGCATCTACACGCTCCCACAGGTCAATGAGACCGACGGCAGCTATCAGAATTACATCATCGAGGACGAGGACAGCGTGGTCCGCCGCTGGCTGCGGCTGGGCGCGTCCGGCTGGCGGCTGGATGTTGCTGACGAGCTGCCGGACAGCTTCATCCAGAAGCTGAACGCGGCAGCCCGCAGGGAAAAATCCGATGCGCTCATCATCGGTGAGGTGTGGGAGGATGCGTCCAACAAAATCGCGTACTCCGAGCGCCGACGCTATTTCCAGGGCGGCGAACTGGATTCGGTTATGAACTACCCGCTGCGAGACGCTATTTTCGGCTTTTTGAACGGCGGCACAGCCGAGCATTTCGCGGAGAGCATGGAGTGCATCCGCGAAAACTACCCGCGGGACGTGTTCTACAACCTGATGAACGTTGTAGGTACGCATGACACCGCGCGTGCGCTCACCCTTCTCGGCGTAACCGAGAACGAGTGGAAGATGGACAGAAACGGCCGCGCACACTATCAGCTGCCGCCGGACCGTCTGGAAATCGCCTTGCGCCGCCTGCGGATGGCGGCGGTCATCCAGTTCACCATGCCGGGTTCTCCGACCATTTACTACGGTGATGAGGCCGGTCAGCAGGGCTTCGAGGACCCGTTCAACCGCCAGACCTACCCGTGGGGACACGAAAACCAGGAACTGCTTTCGTTCTACCGTAAGCTGTGCGAAATCCGTGCCGAGGAACAGACGCTTGCGGACGGCGACCTGCAGTTCAGCGACACGACAGCCGGTGCACTGCTGCGCTATGAGCGCACGAGCGGTGACTCGCGTCTGGTGATCGCGGTCAACCGCGGACACCAGTATGTGGAAACAAAAATTGATGCGCTGTATGCGCTCGACCTGCTCAGCGGCGAGGGCTTCGCGTACGCCGACCCGGACGGTCTGGTCGTATCCGTCCCGCCGGAGACCGCCTATATCCTGCGCTGTGTAAATGCAGCCGATTAAGGAGGATTTTCTATGGATATGACAGAAAAACAGCTTTCCAGCGAATATAAGTTCAGAGGCAGGATCATGACCGCTCGTGTGGACGAGGTATCGCTGCCGAACGGCAAGACCGCGCCGCGCGAGGTCTGTGAGCACGTCGGCGGTGTCGGCGTGCTGCCGATCGACAAGGACGGCAACGTTATTCTTGTGCGGCAGTTCCGCTATGCGTTCGATACCGAGCTGCTCGAAATGCCCGCCGGCAAGATGGATCACGGTCCGGAGGACGCCGAGGAATGCGGCATCCGCGAGCTGAAGGAGGAGACCGGCTGTACTGCCGGACGCATCGTGCCGCTCGGCGCGATTTATCCGTCTCCCGGCTTTCTGACCGAGGTGACCTATCTGTTTGCCGCGCTTGACCTGACCGAAGGCGAAATGCAGCCGGATGAGGACGAATTTGTCGAGGTCGTGCGACTGCCGATCGCAGAGGTAGAGAAAATGATCGAGCGGGACGAGATCCGCGATGCCAAAACGGTGGCGGCTATGTATAGAGCAAAGCTGAAGAATCTTTACTAAGATAAGAGTGGAGATTGGAGAGTGCAGAGGAGGAAAGGGTTTGGATAAGAAAAAAATCCTTGTGGTTGAGGACGAAAAGGCCATTTCAGACATTCTGGTATTCAATTTACAGCGTGAGGGCTACGACACACTCGCGGCGTATGACGGCGCGGAAGGTCTGCGCTGCGCGCTTGAGGAAGCGCCCGACCTGATTCTGCTGGATGTCATGCTGCCCGAGATGGACGGCTTTGAGGTCTGCAGGCGGGTGCGCGCGGAAAAGGACACACCGATCATCATGCTGACCGCCCGTGAGGAAGAGACCGACAAGGTCATGGGTCTGGAACTGGGTGCAGACGATTATATCACCAAGCCGTTCTCTATGCGCGAGCTGATGGCGCGCGTCAAGGCGAACATGCGCCGTACCTACGCAGGAGAGGACAGGGAAAAGGCGGAAGCGCCGTCCGGCGGCGGTCTGCGTGTATCCAAGGACAACGGCATGGTCTACAAAAACGGCCATCCGCTCGAGCTTTCCGCGCGGGAATTTGACATTTTGTGCTTCCTGTCCGCTGCTCCGGGACGGGTTTTCTCCCGTGAGGAGCTGATGGAGCAGGTCTGGGGCTATGACTACTACGGCGACCTGCGTGCGGTGGACGTGGCGATCCGCCGTCTGCGCGAGAAGATCGAGGATGAACCGGCAAGTCCCAGATACATCATCACAAAAAGAGGCATGGGATATTACTTTGCTGACGGGGAGTAAGCTATGTTCCGTTCACTACACAGAAAACTGGTACTGATTCTGGTGCTGCTGATCGTATCCGTTATGGCGGTGGTCGGCACGTTTCTGATCAACAGTATCAACACCTTCTATCTGAACAGCTTTTATGAGCAGATGCAGGCGGTGTTCACGACCGACACCATCCGCTCCATGCAGGAGGCGGCTGCCGAACCCGGCACGGATGGTCTGAAAACCATCATAGATGCCCACAAGAGCCGACTCGGCATCGACGATTACCGCAACTATGCCATTCTCGACAGTGAGGGCGGCTTCCTTGACGGCTCCAACCCGAACGTATCCGTCACCCGCACGAGCAACGTCATTGCCGCAATGGCAGGAGAGACCGGAACGCGCTCGGCGGTATCCGACAGCATTATGGATATTGCGGTGCCGCTCGACAAGAACGGCGACGGTGCGGTGGACTACATCGTGTATATCGCGGACAACAAGCGGGAGATTTCCGATCTGTCGTGGCGGTTCTTCCAGATTGTCATGCAGGCGATGATGTTCGGCCTGCTGGCGGCTATCCTGCTGTCCTTTCTGCTCAGCAAGACCATCACCACGCCGATCGAGCGCATCACTGAGGGTGCGCGGTCGATCGCGGAAGGCAACTTTGATCAGGACCTCGGTGTGCAGTCGTCGGATGAGATCGGCGAGCTGACCCGTTCGTTCAATTACATGGCACACCGTTTGAAAAACACGGTCGGCGAGGTGCAGGGCGAGCGCGACAAGCTGAACACGCTGTTCCTGCACATGACCGACGGCGTAGCCGCCTTCACGACCGACGGCACGCTCATCCACATGAATCCGGCAACCGAAAATCTGCTGGGTGTGCGTGTAGAGCAGAAGCTGAGCTTTGATGAGATGTTCGCTGATCTGGACATGCCGGACACGGACGAAACCGTCTCGCGCAGCTTCCTTACGAACGAGATTACGCGATTTGGGCGCGTGCTGTCCGTCACGCTGGCGCCTTATGGCGCACTGGACGGCGAGGGCGGTGTCATCGCGGTCATTCACGATGTCACCGAGCAGCGCCGTCTGGATGACGCACGCCGCGAGTTTGTAGCAAACGTGTCGCACGAGCTGCGCACGCCGCTGACGAATATCCGCTCGTACACCGAAACGCTGCTCGATGCCGCCGGAGAGCTGCCGCTTGACACGGAAAAGCAGTTTCTGGGCGTTATTTCGAGCGAGAGCGAGCGCATGGCGCGTATTGTCACCGATCTGCTGACGCTTTCCAAGCTGGATTACGGACGAATGGAGCTGCGTATGACGCGGTTCTCGGTGTCCGATCTGCTGAAAAAGGTGACGAATGCCATGAAGCTGACCGCCGAGGACAGCGGTCACATGATCCTCGTTGAGACCGAGCCGAACCTGCCGCCGATGGTCGGCGACAGAGAACGCATCGAGCAGGTTGTGGTAAATATTCTGTCCAACGCGGTCAAGTACACGCCTTCGGGCGGCAGGATCCGTCTGACGGCACAGCGCGCAGGCGCAAACCATGTGCGCATCACAGTTGAGGACAACGGTGTCGGCATTCCGGCGGACGATGTGCCGCGCCTGTTTGAGCGATTCTACCGCGTGGACAAGGCACGCTCGCGTGCCGCTGGCGGCACCGGACTGGGTCTGGCGATCGCCAAGGAGATCGTTGAGCAGCACGAGGGCAAGATCGCTCTGACCAGTGAATACGGCAAGGGCACGACCGTGACGATCACGCTTCCGACCGACCTCAAGCCGCACGGCAGGGAGGATAAGGTATGAGAGGTGCGAAACGCTCAGCGAAGAACACCGCAAAGAATATCTCGCTTTTGGTGCTGTGCGGACTGATGGGCGTGCTGTGCGCGGTAAACTGGCTGATGGGTCTGAACATTGCGCAAATGCCCGCAGACAGCGCACTCCGCCGTCTGCACGACCGCTTTGTAGGCGGTGCGGTGGGCTATGAGATACGGTCCTCCGGTGTTTCGGCGGCGGATCCGGCACAGATGGCGCTGACCGTTGACGGCAAGCTGTACGGCGTGCAGTACAATCTGACCGATATTGACGCCGGCATCACGGCAACGCGTTCACTGTGGTCGCAGGCGCTCACAGGTGAGGGACTGCGGCCGGCTGATGAGAGTGAGCTGTGCACGGCTCTGCGGTCGGGCAGCTGTGCGCTGCTGCGCTACCACGGTGCGATCCCGATGCAGTCTATTGCGGGCTGGCTGGGCGGCTCGTGGAAGGATAATGACCGCCTGCAGGTCGAAACACTGGTGTATGCCGCCGGTGTGCAGCGGCTGTTTGTCCGCATGGCAGACGGCAGGCTGTATGCTGCGGATGCAGCGGTCTCGCAGAATGCGCTCGGAGAGGCACAGAAGAACTTCCGCGGTCTGTCATGCAGCTTTGCGGGAGATGCGTACGCGGTCTATCCGGAAACGCTGCTGTTCGACAGCGAGGCGCTGTCGCTTCCGGTGCTGAAACCGGCGCAGATCAACCTGTTTGCCGCACAGAGCGGCACCGGACTGGAGGATTTGCTTGGTGCATTCGGCTACACGGCCTACACGGATTTTTACAATGAGCAGGACGGAACTGTCCGCGTGTTCCTCGATGATACGAGCACACTGCGGCTGAATGCGTCCGGTCTGGTGCAGTACGCGTCCACGGACGGCTCAGCAACGGTGAGCGCTTATGACGAAAGCGATATCACGGATGCGGCGGCGCTGGATGCACAGCTGGACTGCGCCCGGCTGATTCTCGATGCGGCGCAGCGAGCGGGCGATACGGATACGCATGCGTCGCTGTACGCGGTGGAGCGCAGCGGCGAGCAAACCACACTGATTTTTCTGCAGATGTACAGCGGCGTGCCGGTGCTCGGTGACGCGGACTTTGCAACCTTCGTATTCGATGGCAGTGCGCTGCGCACGGCAACGATTCGGCTGCAGAAATTTCAGCCGACCGGCGGCAAACGCACGGTCATGCCCGCAAAACAGGCGGCAGCCGGAGCCTCCGGCGCGGAACGCGGTCTGATGGCAGCCTACCGGGCACAGGACGGACAGTATGTACCGAGCCGGTTCTATCTGAAAAATGCGGCAGAGTGACCGCAGAAGGGAGATGAGAGCGCTTGCAATGGGATAAAGTCAAAAATATACTGATCGCAATACTGCTTGCGATCAACCTGTTTCTGCTGGGCAATCTGGCGGTACGCGGCTGGCAAAGCCACCGGAGATCGAGTGAGCTTGAGGCCAATCTGCGCACGCTGGTGAGCGCCAGAGGGATGCAGCTGGATACGGCGTTCTCGTTTCCGGAGGACATCACACTGCCCGAGCTGTCGCTCGACCGCAGCCGCGCAGATGAGGAAAAAATCGCAGCCGCCATGCTGGGCGAACACGCTGAACGCACCGAGCAGGAGGACGGCACGGTGCGCTTTGAGAGCGACAGGGGAACGCTCGAGTGGCAGGCGGACGGCAATGTGCAGGCGGACTATACGCTGACTGAATCTGCGCCGACTTCCGCATCGGAAGCGCTCGAGCAGGCGCGCCGACTGTGCAGCCGGTGGGGCTTTCAGGCTGAGCAGGCCGGCTGGACGGCGGAGGACACGGTAGTTACGCTGACCGGCTCGGTCGCCGGACTGCCGGTGCACAATCGGCGGCTGACACTGGACTTTTCTGCCGGAGACGGCTCGGTGTCGCTCGTCGGACTGTGGAGCTTCGGCACGCCGTACACCACCGCGAACGGCATCAGCATTACCTGCAGCGCAGCAGATGCTCTGCTGCAGTTTGCCGCAGAAAGCGGCGAAACCGGTAAGATTGAGTCGATGACGGCCGGTTATCGTATGCAAACCGACAGCAGCCGCCGTATTCGTCTTACACCTACTTGGAAGATTGACACCGAAACAGGCGAATATTTGGTGGATTGTGACAAAAAGACGATTATCGGTGAAGAAAACTGAAAAACTGCTTTTCTTTATCTGAAATTGTGGTAAAATGTATTAGTGAGATTTTACGCGAATGGGTTTAGCCGCTGTCGGAGCTGCCTGCAAAGAGGATCGGCACGGACAGTCATTCGCTGACATAAGATACAGTATTCGGAGAAAAACGCGGAGATTTCCGCGCCAAGGCTTAGTGAGGAGTAGGTAGATTGACAAAGTATGTAATCAACGGCGGCAAGACGCTGAATGGTGAGGTGACCATCTCCGGCGCGAAGAATGCAGCGGTCGCAATCGTTCCGGCGGCTCTGCTGGCAGATGGCCCGGTTCGTCTTGAAAACGTGCCCAAGATCATTGATGTAACGCTGCAGATGGAGATCATGCGCGAGTTGGGTGCGCAGATCCGCCAGATCAACGCCACTACGGTGGAAATCCAGAATGCGCAGAACCCGAGCCTCAAGCCGCACGAGCTGGAGCGCAAGCTGCGCGCATCCTACTATCTGCTCGGCGTGCTGCTCGGCAAGTACGGCTTTGCCGAGGTAGCAATGCCCGGCGGCTGCAACTTCGGCGGCGTCCGTCCGATCGACCAGCACATCAAGGGCTTTGAAGCTCTGGGCGCAAAGGTAACGCTGCCCAAGGGCGGTTACATCCGGGTCGAGGCACCCGAGGACGGTCTGCACGGCGCACATATTTATTTTGACGTTGTTACGGTCGGCGCGACCATGAACATCATGCTCGCAGCTGTTCTGGCCAAGGGTCAGACGATTATGGAGAACTGCGCGAAGGAGCCGCACATTGTCGATCTGGCGAACTTCCTGAATGCAATGGGCGCGGATGTTAAGGGCGCCGGTACTGATGTGATCAAGATTCGCGGTGTAGAGAGCCTGCATGGCGGCAATTACTCCATCATTCCGGATCAGATCGAGGCGGGCACCTTCATGGCAGCCGTTGCAGCCTGCGGCGGTTCGGTTCTGGTGAAGAATGTTATTCCGCGCCATCTGGAGTGCATCACCGCAAAGCTGCGCGAGATGAGCGTTGAGGTCACCGAGTTTGACGACGCGGTGCTCGTTCGCCGCGAGGGCAAGCTGACCAAGACCAACATCAAGACCCTGCCGTACCCGGGCTTCCCGACCGATATGCAGCCGCAGATGACAACGGCGCTGTGTCTGGCAGAGGGCACCAGCATCATCACCGAGGGGATCTGGGGCAGCCGCTACCGCTATACCGAGGAGCTGACCCGCATGGGCGCAAACATTCATGTGGACGGCGCGATCGCGGTTGTTGAGGGCGTCAAGGAGCTGAATGGTGCTCCGGTTCGTGCACACGACCTGCGCGCAGGTGCGGCGATGGTTATCGCCGGTCTGGCAGCCAAGGGTGTTACCGAGGTCGAGCAGGTGCAGAACATCGAGCGCGGCTATGAGACGCTTGTAGAGAAGTTTGTTGCTTTGGGTGCGGATATGTATCGCTCCGAGATTCCGGAAAGCACCGAGAACAAGTAATTTCTAATTGTAATGAGGAAAAAAGGCGGAGGGAGCATCCTTTCGCCTTTTTTGCAGAATATAAGGCAGATGAGCAGAATGCAAGCAGAATGTATGGTTCGGCGTGCGTCTGATGCGGACATGGATGCGGTTCTCGCTTTTGCCGCGCAGATTTTCGCGGACGAGCAGGACATTCCGAAGGAGCTGAACTTCATTCCGGCGGATAAGCAGCCGCAGTGGTGGTGCATGGAGCAGGACGGCGAACTCGTCGGCACAGCGGCCATCTACCGCGAGGGCGGGCAGTGTCACATGGGCCGTATCACGGTCGCGCGCGGGCTGCGCGGACAGCACAAGGGAACCTTTCTGCTGAAATGTGTGCTGGATGATGTTTTTGCACAGGATGTGGATAACATTTTCCTCGAAGCGAGAGACGCAACGGTGCACATTCTTACCGGATTCGGTGCAGAGATTGCCGGGGAACCGTTCGCATTCTACTGCGGAAACGTCACACTGATGATTCTAACGCGAACTGCCTTTCTGCAGCACACAAACGGATGAAAACAACTGCTGAAGGAGTACCATGGCAGAGCATTATTATTACAGTATCGCCAGCGGTTCGAGCGGCAACTGCGGCTTATATATGGCGGACGGCACCGCGATCCTGATCGATCTCGGTGTGTCGCTGCGCAGGATTACGACTGCGCTGAAGGCACTGTCGCTCACGCTGGAGGATATTTCGGCGGTGGTGCTGACGCATGAGCACATTGATCATGTGAAGGGACTGCCGATGTTTCTTAAAAAAGCGAAGGCGCCGGTGTTCGCCACTCGCGGCACAGCCGAGGCTTTCGAGGAAAAGAATCCGGAGTACGCCGACCGTCTGAACGTATTCGACAGCGGCGAGCGCTTCTGGGTCAGGGATGTGGACGTTGTGCCGTTCCCGACGCCGCATGACGCGGCGGAGAGCACGGGCTACATATTCGAGCACGGCGGCAGCCGGTTCGGCTTTGCCACCGACCTCGGCTTTGTGCCGCGCGATGCGGCCGAGCTTATGCGCGGCTGCGAAATGGTTGTGCTGGAGAGCAACCATGATCCGCACATGCTGCAGGCCGGTCCGTACCCGTATTCGCTCAAGATGCGTGTTGCCGGACCGAGCGGGCACCTGTCCAATCCGGACTGCGCCGTATTTGCAGCGGATCTGGTGAAAAGCGGCACGCGAACGCTTGTGTTGGCGCATCTGAGTGAGAAAAACAACATGCCGGAGCTGGCGCGGCAGCAAACGCTGTCGGCGCTGCGCGGACTGCCCGCGTGCGAGGTGCTCGTTGCGCCGAAGGAGCACATGGAGCATCCGGTATCATTTGGGGAGGAAAGGCTATGCTCTCTGTCCGGCTGATCTGCGTCGGAAAGCTCGGAGAAAAATTCTGGGCAGACGCTGTAAAGGAATATACCAAGCGCCTCGGTGCATATTGTAAATTAGAGATCATCGAGCTGCCCGAGCAGCGTTTGCCGCAGACGCCCTCTGAGGGCGAGATCGCGCAGGCGCTCGAAAAGGAAGCCGCGCTCATCGAGAGCAAGCTGCTGCTCGGCGCGTCTGTGATTGCGATGTGCGTCGAAGGCAAGC
This sequence comes from Butyricicoccus sp. AM05-1, assembly GCF_003474415.1. Lineage (NCBI taxonomy): Bacteria > Bacillati > Bacillota > Clostridia > Eubacteriales > Butyricicoccaceae > Butyricicoccus > Butyricicoccus sp. AM05-1. The sequence continues at coordinate 15,038 of NZ_QUDG01000007.1, forward strand.
CGATGTCCTCTGAGCAGCTGGCGGACTATTTCGGCAAGCTGACCGTATCGGGGACAAGCAAGATCTGCGTGCTCATCGGCGGCTCGTGCGGTCTGTCCGAGCGGGTGAAAAAGAAGGCGGCGCTGCGGCTGTCCATGTCACCGATGACGTTTCCGCATCATTTGGCAAGAGTGATGGTGCTCGAGCAGATTTACCGCGCGCTCAATATCGCGGCAGGCGGCAAGTACCACAAGTGAGAAGAGGGACAGCATGACAAAAGAACAGATCGCGGCGATCGCCGTGGTGCTGCTGCTCGGCGTAGTCTTTTTTGTGCGGCTGTACCGTCGGCAGCAGGAACCGCCGAAAGAGCCGCCAAAGCCGAGGCCGCTGCCGAAAACCGGTAAAATGCGCTGTCCGATGTGCGGCGCGGAAGCAAAAGTCACGGGCAAACAGTGGGAGTGTCCGTGGTGTGGAGACTGCGGTTGGATCAAATAAAGTTTGGGTACAAAAACAACCCGGTTAAATGTGGCTAACATCAAGAAAAACCATTTACTTTATTCATAAGATTTTGTAAAATGTAATATAGATGAGAACGCGGTTATTCGCACGGGACAAATGCGAAGCCGCGATGAGGGAAATTATATTTCAGGAGGGGCGTCCCATGATTATCACGATAACGCTTAACGCTGCACTGGACCGTACGCAGCGTATCGAGCACCCGCTGCAGGTGGGCAAGCTTAATCGCGCGGTGTCCAGTCATCTGGAACCGGGCGGCAAGGGCATCAACGTGTCGCGCGCGATCAAGGCGTTGGGCGGCAGCAGTATTGCGCTTGGCTTCAGTGCGGGCACAAACGGCCGCATTATGAAGGACATGCTGACAGCAGCGGACATTCACCACGATTTTGTTGATATTGCGGGACAGCTCCGTGTCAATACGCAGATCATTGATGCGCAGGGCGGCCATACCGAGGTAAATGAGCCGGGCAACAAGCTGGATGATTCGGATTTCCTGCGCTTGCTCGACCGCATGGAGAACTATCTGGACGAGGGCAATATCTTCGTTCTGGCGGGTTCTACGCCGCCGGAGTTCCCGCTGAAGAACTACCGTAAGCTGTGCAAGACCATCAAGAAGCACGGCTGCAAGCTGATCATCGACGCACAGGGCGAGCTGCTGCTGGAGGCACTGGGGTGTGAGCCGGACTTTGTAAAGCCGAACATCTTCGAGCTGGCTGAGGCTGTCGGTGACAAGCCGTCCGCCGATCCCGAGGTCGTTGTACATTCCGCACGCAAGATGCTGGATATGGGCGCAAAGGCTGTCTGCGTTTCCATGGGTCAGGAGGGCGCTCTGCTCACCGCAAAGGACGAGCCGGAGTCGCTGTACGTTACCACCAACCCGAAAATCTATGACGAAGGTGCGGTCGGTACCGGCGATGCAATGGTCGGCGCGATTGCAAACGCTATGCACGCGGGCATGAAGTTTGACGAGGTGGCACGCTACGCTGTTGCGATGGGCCGTGCATGTGCCCGTCTGGCCGGCACCGAGATGGCCTCTCTCAAGAAGGTTTACGAGGTGTACGAGACCACGCAGGTTTACGTTCTGTAAGCGAGAAACCACTACGGAGAGAACAACGAAGCGCGTTGTTCTCTCTTTTACTCTTTTCGCAATTACTTTAAGGAGTTAACAAATATGGATAAAAAACAATTACAGCAGCGCGTCACGGAGCAGCGCCGCCGCGTACGCCGCAGACTGACCATTCGCGGCGTACTGTCGCTTCTGGTCGTGCTGACATTCATCCGCTGTGCGTTCATGCAGCGGTATGAGAATATGTTCGTGTGCGTGCTGTCGCTTGTGCTGCTGGCGATGCCGACGCTGATTGAAAAACAGCTTGCCATCGACATCCCGCCGATGATGGAAGCTATCATCTACTGCTTTATCTATGCCGCCGAGATCCTGGGTGAGATCAACTCGTTCTACACCATCATTCCCGGATGGGACACCATGCTGCACACGATAAACGGATTTCTGGTCGCGGCGGTCGGCTTCTGCCTGGTTGACCTGTTTAACCGAAGCGAACGGTTTACCTTCAAGCTGTCGCCGCTGTTCCTGGCTATCGTGGCGTTTTGCTTCTCCATGACGGTCGGCGTGCTGTGGGAATTTTTCGAGTTCACCGCTGATCAGGTGATGCACACGGACATGCAGAAGGACTATGTCGTGCACGAGGTCAACTCGGTGTCGCTCAACCCGGACGGCCTAAATGTGCCGGTGCATGTGCAGATTGAGTCGGTCAGCGTTAACGGTGAGGACTGGACGGAGCAGCTTGGCGGCTATCTGGATATTGGCCTGATCGACACGATGAAGGATCTGCAGGTCAACTGCATCGGTGCGATCGCGTTTTCCATCATCGGCTTCTTCTACGTCAAGCACCGCGGCAAGGGAAAGCTGGCGGCAGCGCTCATTCCGGTCGTGCTCGATCCCGAAAAAGAAAAAAGTAAAAAAGATGAGCAAAACAGGGAACCAAATGACGAGTGATTCCGTCTAATTCAATACTATCCCCGAAAACGATTTGAAGGAGAGTATGGAAGTATGATGAAAAAACGAATGACCGCAGGTGCGCTTGCGGCTTTGATGGCGGCAGCCCTGCCGATTTCCGCGTGCGCGGCTCAGAATTCGGCACCGCAGCCGCAGCTGAATACCGCAGAGCACATGCAGTATATGAACGGCTACACGGACGGCACCTTTCGTCCGGATGCATCCATTACCCGTGCAGAGGCGAGCAAGCTGCTGGCCTCTCTGCTGGTGAACAAGGTCAAGAATGAGGACCATTTGTTTAATGACGTTTCGGTTTCCGCGTGGTATGCGGATGCTGTTCGTCAAATGACCGGTTTCGGTCTGGTGAACGGTTACACGGACGGCACGTTTAAGCCGAACGCTAAGATTACCCGTGCAGAGTTTGTAGCGATTCTGTCGCGCTTCCCGCACACCGATATCGGCACGGACAAGTCGTTCGCCGATGTACCCAAGACCAGCTGGGCGTACAATGCGGTGCAGACTGCTCTGGCGCAGGGCTGGATTTCGGCAGGCACGAATTTCCGCCCGAATGCGCCGATTACCCGTGCGGAGACGGTAACCATCCTCAACCGTGTGCTCGGCCGTCAGGCGGATGAGTTTACGATCAATACGAGTGAGGGCATCCGTATTATGCCGGATGTGCCGAACACGCACTGGGCATACTGGGATATGCTTGAGGCAACCACCGACCATAAGTTTGACAAGTCGAGCGGCTCCGAAAAGTGGACCTCGTTCGATAAGGAGACCACCGATTTGACGCCGGGCTGGCATAACATTGACGGCAAGCTGTTCCATGTCAATGAGGACAAGCAGTTTGACCATGACAAGTTCATCGGCTCGCTCGAGCTTGACCACAACGGCTACTACATCACCGGCTCGACTGAACTGGACGCGCTGCTGGCTTCGGCAGTAAAGAGCGTTGTCAAGGACAGCATGACCCAGCAGCAGAAGCTGCGTGCGGTGTATGATTACGCGAAGAATACGTTCGGCTATCTCGGCATCGGCGCGGCTGACACTTCGAAGAGCGACTGGGCGCTGACCTCCGCGACCGATATGCTTAAGACCCACAAGGGCAACTGTTACTCGTGGGCGGCAGGCTTTACTTACCTCGCTCGTCAGGTCGGCTTTGACGCACAGGCGATTCCTGGAACCGGCGTTTCGCCTAAGGGCAGTGAATCGGTTCACGCATGGACCGAGATCACCATTGACGGTACGGCTTACACCTTTGACCCGCAGATTGAAAGCGTGTATAAGAAGCGCTACAACGAGAATTACGACCTGTTCATGAAGAAGTACGGCGAGGCTGTCTGGGGCTATAAAAAGCCGGAGGTGAGCGAGCCGGAGCAGCCGGAGACCGTCAAGGTGGACGAGAAGCTTTCTGCGTTGGTGAGCAAGATTTACGGTGCGCATCCGTTCGGCGGCATGGGTGTTGCCGAGGAGGCACTCTACAACGGCATGGGTGAGGACGGCATGAGCCGCGGCCTGTTCTGGTACCTTGGTACGGATGACATCAAGTTTGAGGCAGGCGTAGCCTCCGAGTCTATGATTACCTCGCAGGCACATTCCATCGTTGTTCTGCGCTTTGCGGATGAAAAGCAGGCGGCAGACGCGGCGGCTAAGCTCAAGACCACGGTCGACCCGCGCAAGTGGATCTGCGTAGGCGTTGATGAGGCCAAGGTTGTCTCCAAGGGCAAGCTGGTCTGCGTTGTGATGGACGACGAAAACGGCGATTACTACATCAATAATTTCAAGGCGAATGCCTGAAACTGACCTTGTGAAACTTGCGTGAACTGACACTTTCCTAAAGCCACAATATCGCATACAATAGGCTTACAGACAGAATTACTGGAAAAGAGGGTATGCGATATGACAGGAAAAAACATCAGAAAGCTTGTGCTGGCAGCACTGCTGGCGGCACTGACGGCAGTTGCTACGATGATCATCCGCATTCCGACACCAACACAGGGTTACATTCACCTCGGTGACGGCATGGTGCTGATCTGCGGCATTTTGCTCGGTCCCGGTCTGGGCGCACTGGCAGCCGGTATCGGCTCGATGATGGCGGACCTTATCGGCGGCTACATGGCATGGGTGCCCGGCACGTTTGCCATCAAGGCGCTGACCGCTCTGCTCGGCGGCTGGCTGTACCACCGCATGGCAGGCAAGGGCATGAATACAATTACCCGTGTGGTTCTGTGCGGTATTCCGGCAGAGATCGTCATGGTTCTGGGCTACTTTGTGTACGAGGTCGGCATGGAGGTCGTGATGGGCAGCAGCATGGGCGCTGCGGCAGCCGCGGTTGTTCTCGGCGTGCCGATGAATATCGTGCAGGGCATTGCGGGTATCATCGTTGGTGCGGTGCTGCTTCCGGTACTCAGTCACGCAAGCGCGGAGATGGGCGAGAAGATTCGCGCATGATAAATGGATAGGAAAAACGGTTCCGGAGACGGAACCGTTTTTTTATGCGAATTTTGATTTGTTATCGTGTGATTCTCGGTGGAACGGCGGGTGACCTCACCCCGCTGTTTCTACTTGAATTGCACCAATCAACGTCGATGATATAAATGGATTTGACAAACGGTTTCACACCATACGGTTCGCAATTATCCCCAACCTGTGGATAAGGAAAAAGGACAGGAAATTTTCCTGTCCTTTTGGTCTATATGCGGTTACTCTTCCGAAACAAATACGCCGTAAATCGCGCTTGCGAGCTTCTTGAAGATATTCACGATACGCGCGAGAACGCCTTCGTCGGCAGCATCCTGATCCGAGGTGATAGCATCATCGTCATCATCGGTCGAAATCTCCTGCGTGCGCAGGATGAACTGCAGACTGCTCGGTGTCGGGTTCATACTGCTCGTGACAGACTGCAGGTCGGCCGAGGAGTCGATATTGAGGATGTTAGTATCGTCCTCAAGGTCGGTCTTAGCGTCGTCAATCGCATTGTGGATGTCGTCGGTCGCGTTCTGCAGCTTATTCGAGCTGTTCGAGCGGGAAGCCTTATCGAGCACATCGAGCAGGCCGTCGATGGTGGTCTGTGTGCTGGCATCCGCGTCGCTGCGAACCGAACGCAGTGTGCTGTTGACCGTGTTGAGCAGCTGGTAGGACGCGGTGAGCGTTTTGGTGGTGGTGTCGAGCAACTCGGTGCCCTTGTCGATGGAGGACGAGGTGATCGAGGTCAGCTGGTTGAGCGACTCGGTCAGTGCTGGAATCTCGGTCAGCTGCTGGTTGACGCGGCCAAGCGTGGTATTGGCGAGCTCGGTCAGCTTTTTGCCCTCGGCGGTGAAGTCCTGACCCAGACCCTTGTAATCGTCGAGTACATCGCAGATATCGTCGAGATTGTCGAGGATGGAATCCGAGGTGTCGAGGAAGCCGGAGAGGGAATCCGCAGTACCGGAGATGGTAGAAGTCAGATTTCTCATCGAAGTGGTCAGGTCACTGCACTTCTCAGAAATGTCCGATATAAGTTTGCCAAAGGTTGCTGCGGTTGTTTCATCGATGACGTGATTCTTTACCAGTAATTGCAGGATGTTAGTCAGCGCAGAACCAATGCTGTCATTCATGTTTTCAAGGGCTTTGATACGATCATTCAGGTTTTTCATATCTCCTTGAATATCGCTCAGGTCATCCTTCAGATTCTTAATATCACTCTGCAGCTCACTGATATACAGCCACTCCGAACCGGTCTTATCATCCAGATCATCCATGAGATTCTCCAAATTATTCAGCGAGGTACGGATATTCTGCAGCAGCGTCTGGTACTCGGTGATATCTGCACCGGACTCCTCGAGCGTATCGAGAATGCTGTTCGTGGTCGCGTTCAGCTTAACGAGCGTGTCCTTGGTGTTGTTCAGTTCCGGGATCAGCGAATCGCTTTCGCCGGTCAGCTTTTCCAGAGCAGTCAGCGCGGCATCCGTTTTGGGATCAATCGTGCCGCGGTCCTTGATCAGCTGCTGGCGCACGGCATTGATGCCCGAAATACCGCTCGACATCGTACCCATGCCGTTCTGCATGGACTGCATGGTGTCAAGCATGCTGCTCATGCCGGAGTACAGGCTGTCGCCGGAATCGCTCAGGCGGTCCTTGACGTCCTTCAGGTCGGAGATGATATCCAGCGAGGACAGAGTAGCCGGCGTCATAAACATGAACATACCCATGTTCTCAAAGTTATCCGAGCCGATACGCACGGTGAACGTGCTTTCCTCGCCCGGCATACCCATGAATACGACCAGCTTGTAGGTTCCCACAGACTGAACCTGTGCACCCGGTGCATCAATGGAAAGTGCCTTGCTCATGTCGATACCGGTGCCGCAGACGAGCATCATATTGTTTTTGTAGTAGTCGCTTGCGTAGCTGTTCGGCACCGCGTGAATGGTGATCTCCACCAGACCGTTTGCGCCTGCACAGTCCTCCGCCTTGACCGAAACACCGTTCAGCTTGTAGGAAACATCAAAGTTCCACGGCATCTGGATATTGACCTTGTCGGTCGGGATGCACTCGTAGTAGAAGCGTTGCTTGCTGGTGTCGGACAGCTTCCAGTACACCGAATTGTCCTTGATGACCGGCTCGTCATAGGTGCTCATGTTGTACACATCTGCGTAGCTGCCGAAATCGGTGAACTCGGTGTGGCCGTTCAGGCTGACACCCTTTACGATGCGCGTATTGGTCGGCGCACCGTAGTAATCCATGTTGATATATACCGATTCGTCGGTTTCTACCGTGGGCTCGGCGGCCTGTGCCGCCTGCGGCAGCGTGAACGCAAGAACAAGCGAGGCTGCGGTCAGTCGGCGCAGCTTATCTGTTTTCATGGTCGTTCTCCTCCGTATTATCGTTCTGGTTGTCATTCTGGCTGTCGTTCGGCTTATTCTTGTCGCTGCCGAGACGCTGGGCCAGCTGTTCAAGCTGCTCCTTACGCATCTCAATGCGGTTATGGATACGCATACGCAGCTTTTTGCCGATCATGCGCTTGTGTGCGGATTCTTCGGTCTGCTGCTGTTTGGACGGCTCCTGCGTCGGCGGCGTGTAGTTCTGCGGCAACTTGAAGCCATCGCCGTTCATCAGGTTCTTGAGCTTGAGGCGCAGCTCCTTGTTGCGTGCCTTGCGGTTTTCGCGGATCTGGTTCTGCAGGTTGACGCGCTGCTGGTGCAGCTCGCTCAGGATCGGCAGCTTGATCTTTGTCGCGCGGATCTTGTTCATCTTGGCGTGCTTCTTTTCTGCGTAATCCGACTTGACGATCCAGTGGTCGAACAGCATCAGGCACATCGGCAGGAAGAACAGTACGAGAATGACCGAGATCAGCGCACCGCGGCCGATCAGCTGGCCCAGACCGGAAATCGCTTCGACCGAGGTCATGAAGTACAGGCCGTAGGCAACCGTCATAACGATCAGACCGGAGGTCATAACCGATTCGGCGCTGACCGATACCGCCCGTATTGCGGCTTCCTTTTTATCCCCTTGTGAGCGGGCATCCAGATAGTTGCCGGTCATCAATATTGAATAGTCAACCGTAGCACCTAACTGGATACAGCCGACGATGATAAAGCCAAGGTACATGGTTCGCTGACCGTAAATGTACGGCAGAGCGGTGTTGATGAAGATCGCGCACTCGATCGGGATGAGTACGACGATCGGCAGGATCAGTGCCTTGTAGGTTATCGCGATAACGAGTGCTACACCCAGCAGGGAAACGATGTTGACGCGGTTGTAGTCCGGTACAATAATATCCTTAATATCCTGCGTGGACGGCGTTACGCCGACAAGGTAGGTCGTTTCGTTCGGGTAATACTTATCAATAATCGCGCGGATATTGTCCGAGAATTTGAAGGCATCGTCACTTTCACCGGCGGAACGCACGTTGATAATCACGCGTGCCCAGTTTTTCGAGTGCATCAGGCTGGTGATGTTCTCCGGCAGGAAATCCTCGGGAATGCCTTCCGGCAGAACGGACGACAGGCTGAGCGCGTACTTGACGTAGGACAGGTCGTCGATCTCCTCGGTCATCTTTTTCTCGGTGATGTTGCTGTCGGGCGGGACAAGCGCGATCATCATGTTGCTCTTGCCGAACTTGGCATTCATCTGCTGCTCGGCCTCGTAAACCGGTGTACCGGGTGAGTTTGCAACGGCCTCGTTGCCGTAAGAGAAATTCGCCATACCCTGTGCAATATAGCACGGAATGATGATGATAAGAACCACAAGAAATACGATATGACGGATTTTGTACGCAAATTCACCGATGCCGCGGCCCTGTTTGGGGATAAACGGACGGTGCTGCGTCTTGGCAATGATGTTCTGCGAACGCAGGATGAGCGCCGGCATGAGCAGCAGCACGGTCAGCAGGCTGAGCGCGATGCCCTTGGCCAATACGAAGCCCATATCCGGGCCGATGCCGAAGTTCATCAGTGCCATGGCGGCAAAGCCGACGATGGTCGTCATGCCGGAAGCACCGATGGATGAAAAGGCGGTTCGCCAGGCGTTCGCCATCGCCTGTTCGGGTTCTGCACCGGTTGCGCGCTCCTGCGTGAAGGCGTGCAGCAGGAAGATGGAGTAGTCCATCGAGCAGGCCAGCTGTAGCACCGCACCAACGGCGTTGGACAGGAACGAAATCTCGCCGAAGATGATGTTCGTGCCCATGTTGATGAGGATTGCAATGCCGAGCACGGACAGGAACAGCACCGGCTCAAACCACGAGGTGGTCGTGATTGTCAGAATGATGTAAATAATGACAACGGCCAGTGCCATAACACGGGCGACCTCTTTGTTAATGGTCGGGCCGAGGTTGGTATCCGATACAGCGGAGCCTGCTACCAAACCTCTGTCACCGACGATGTTTTCAATCTCATGCACCGCCTTGTGGGTCTGGTTGGACGAGTCCTTGTCGGTGAAGATAACATCCATGTAGGCGGTGTTATCCTTGTAGTAGTCGTCGATATTGTCGTAGTTGATGAATTCGCTCGAGCCGTAGATATTGGTGGCCATATCGCACCACATGACCATGTCCACACCGTCAACGTCCGCGATACGGTCCTTTATGTTTTTGGCTTCGTACAGCGTCACATCCTCGAGCATGACGCGTCCCATGCCGGGATAGGTAAATTCGTCCTCCATGATGTCCAGCGCCTGTGCGGACGGAGACGAATCCGGCAGGTATTTTGTTAAATCGTAGTTGATCCCAACCATCGGCACACAGATTAAACTGAAGATGATCAGTACGATATAGATCTTTTCAATCAGTTTTCGATTGTTAATGATCAGGTCAACAGGGCTATGTCCTTTAAGTTTCACAAAGAAAACACCATCTTTCTCAGAAATAGATATTGTGTAGGATTTCTTTTCGTGTTATAGTATAGTACATAAGGATAACGAACGCAATAATCAAATATGATAAGAGTGAATGATAACGCACAAAAATATTATATGTGTTCGTTAAAATGCGAATTACGGAAATGGAACGGAAAAAGCAATATGAATGGAGTGAAATACCATGGCAGAAGTGGAGGATAAGCGCATCCGACGAACGAAAAAGCTGCTGCGGCAGGCACTGACGCGGCTGATGCAGCAGAAGGACTTCCAGAGCATCACCGTGACCGACGTAGTGCGCGAAGCGGATATCAACCGCGGCACATTTTATGCGCATTATCGGGACGTGTATGACCTGCGCGATAAGATCGAGACAGGGATGATCGAGGATTTCCGCGGGATGATCGCAGCCATCCGCCCGAGCGAGACGGTAACGCTCAAGCTGGTGCTCAGCCGTCTGATGGATTATCTGGAGGAGAATCGTGAGATCGTTACCGCACTCATCAAGGTCAATGCACCGGATGGTTTCGGCAAAAAGATGATCGGCGTTATCGAGGAATGCCGCATGGAGCTGCTGCCGTACCGCAGTGTCGAGGATGCGTATGCTGCACGCTTTCTTGCGACCGGCGTCATCGGCATGACCGAAAAGTGGATCACCGAGTCGCAGCCCATCCCGAAGACCGAGATGGTCAGCCTGATCACTAAGCTGCTGACACCGCTGACACCGCTGGTGCCGCAGTCAGATGTAGCGCAGAACTGAGTAAATCAGTAGGAATTTAACGGCACGAAAGGGAGTACCCGCAGGCGGGTACTCCCCTTCACGGTATTATCGTTTACGCAGGACAAATTCAGCCAGCCGTTCGGTGGCATCCGGATGGGCAATCTCGCTCATGGTTCTCCGCACGGTCTCCAGCCGCACCGGATTGCAGAACAGCTCGTACACCGCCTCGTCGATCGGGAAGTGCTTGGTAATGAGCGCCGCCATGCCGTTGTTGACCAGAAAATCAACATTGCGCTCCTCGTGACCAGGGATCGGATCGAACAGCAGCATCGGCAGGTTTTTCGCCAGAGCCTCGGACACGGTAAGACCGCCCGGCTTGGATACAATGCAGTCGGACGCGCTCATCATCACCTCTACGTTGTGTACAAAGCCGTAGGGATAGATCCTGCAGCTGCCCTGATAATGCGCGGCAAACTGCTCTACATGGTAGAGCATCTTTTTGTTGTTGCCGCATACCACAAGAAACTGGAACGGCGTGCCGATCTGCGACAGGCTTTCGATGTTCTTCACATGGTCGGCGTGGCCCATGCTGCCGCCCATCAGCAGGATGGTTTTCATTTTCGGATCAATGCCGAGCTGTGCCGCCGCGTCCTCGCGGGACAGCTTTTCGTTGAATTTCGGGTGCACCGGAATGCCGAACGGCAGGATGCGGTCCTCCGGAATGCCGCGCTGTACACAGCGGTAGGTGAGCAGTTCACTCGCGGTGACGATGTACTGCACGCGCGGCACATCCTCCCAGTACGGGTGGAGCGTGTAGTCGGTAACAATGCCGATGGTCTCGATATCGGCGAGTTTTTTGCGTTTTTTCAGTTCATCGACCATCTGCGCCGCAAAAACGTGCGTACAGATGATAACATCGGGCACATGGTTCGCAATGACCTTGGCAAACTTGGACGCACCGAGTGCGTTGATGATATTGATAATGCTCGGCGCAGAGTTAAAATAGCTTGCGCCGTTGTTCTCGGCCAGCTGGTAGACCAGACGGTACAGCGTCTGCATGTGCTTGGAGGAGAACAGATAGCCCTTGTCGATGGTGGTTTTGATCAGGTTGCTGATATAGGCGTAAACATCCAGCGTGTGAACTTCCGCGCCCTTGGATTCCAGCATGTCGCCGATGGCCTTTGCGGTGGCATGGTGACCGAAACCGGCGGTGACGGATAAAATCAGTACTCTCATACAATGCCTCTCCTTATATTGCGGCATTTGTGCTGACCGGACAGGACAGCATGCCTAAGGATATTTTATCGTAAACATGCGAAAAAATCAAACTACACTTTAGTTAAATGTATGCGGATAAGCGATATGCAGCGGTATTTCCGGTATCATATATTCCTTTTTTTCAGGTCCGGCAGGAGTTTTTCTCGGTTAGCTATTTTATTCCGGGCGATTTTGTACTATAATAAATCTAATAAACAAAAATACAGGAGGCTTAGGGAAATGGCTCTGTCTATTAAGCCCTACATTGAAAATAAGGAACGCATCCACCTGATCGGCATCGGCGGCGTATCCATGAATTCGCTTGGCGAGCTGCTGCTCAGCCGCGGTGTGCCGATTTCCGGCTCCGACCGTCTGCGTACGGATGTTACCGCACGGTTGGAGGCTCTGGGTGCAAAGATTACCTACGAGCACAAGCCGGAGAACGTCGAGGGTGCGTCGCTCATCGTGCGCACCGCTGCTGTGCATGACGAAAATCCGGAGATTGTCCGCGCCCATGAGCTGGGCATTCCGGTCATGGAGCGTGCCGAGGCATGGGGACACCTCATGCGCGATTATGACAACGTGGTTTGTCTGGCAGGCACGCACGGCAAGACAACTTCCACCTCGATGATGACGCTCATGACCATGGAAGCGCAGATGGACCCGACCGTTATGGTCGGCAGCAACCTGCCTGCCATCGGCGGTACGCTCCGTATCGGCGGCAAGGGCTGTTTTGTGGCTGAAAGCTGCGAATACTGCAATTCGTTCCTGCGCTTTGCACCGACCGTTGCGGTTATCCTCAATGTGGAGGAGGATCATCTCGATTTCTTCAAGGATATCAACGATATCATCCACTCGTTCCATGAGTTTGCCGAGCTGACCCCGATGAACGGTCTTGTTGTCGTCAACGGCGATGACCCGCATGCAATGCGCAGTGTGGCAGGCATCAACCGCAAGGTCCGTACCTTCGGCACGAGCGCAACCTCGGACGTTTACCCGACCGACGTGCGCGATGAGAACGGCTACTACCGCTTTACCGTTATGGTAGAGGGGAAGGAGTACGCTAAGGTGGCGCTGTCCGTTCCGGGTCGTCATAACATGCTGAACGCTCTGGCGTGCTGCGCCGCTGCCGAGTTTCTCGGTGTGCCGGGTGACGCTGCCGAGTGCGGTCTGAACAAGTTCACCGGTTCGTCCCGCCGTTTCCAGCTGGTCGGCAAAATGCCGAACGGCGCAACCGTCGTAGACGATTACGCGCATCATCCGAGCGAGATGAAAGCCACGCTGAACACCGCGAAGGAAATGCACTTCGACCGTATCCTGTGCGCATTCCAGCCGCACACCTATACCCGCACCAAGGCGCTGTTCCACGAGTTTGTGGACGCGCTCAAGCTGTGCGATCAGGCGGTTCTTGCTCCGATCTACGCCGCCCGCGAGAAGAATACCATCGGCATTTATTCCTCGGATATCGCCAGGGAGGTGCCGGGCGCGGTATCGTTTGACAGCTTTGACGAGATTGCGGATTATCTCCGTAAGGAGGCAGGCCCGAATGATCTGGTGCTCACCATGGGCGCCGGCAATATCAATGAAGTCGGACCGATGCTGATCAAGAATAAGTAAAGAGATAACGAGAAAACCCGCTTTCGAGCGGGTTTTCTTTTGTCAAAATAGATACGGTGTGCCGAGTCGTACCCCGGGGCGCCTTCTCTTGCCCTTCGGGCAATTCACCTTGCGCCCTTGCCGGGCAGGCAAGGCGCGTTCGCTTTGAAGCGAAAACCAATCAAATTTACAGAATGAAAAAAATTTTGAATCCTACTTGACAAAAACGCATAAATGGTTCATACTACAGATATAGAGAATTGTACAATTTGTATAATTCCGGTTGGTAAGGAGGGTGCGTTATGAATAACAACTTGATTATTACTATTGGTCGTGAATATGGTACCGGTGGTCGTGAGATCGGTCAGAAGCTGGCGCTCCGTCTGGGCGTTCCGTTCTATGACCGGGAACTTATTACCCGTGCGGCTAAAAAGACCGGATTTGACGAAAAACTGTTTGAGCAGCTCGACAAGCGTGCGACCAACAGCTTCCTGTACTCGCTGACGATGTTCGGTTCGGTTGGTCTGAACGGCATGAGCCTGACCGATCAGCTGTATCTGGCTCAGTCCAATATCATCCGCGAGATGGCAGAGGATTCCTCGTGTGTTATCGTTGGCCGCTGTGCAGACCATGTACTGCGTGACTTCCCGAATAAGTTCGATTTCTTCATCCATGGCTCGATTGAGGACCGTGTAAAGCGCGTTCAGACCTGCGGTGATTACGTCATCGAGGGCAAGACGCCCGAGGCTGCTCTCGAGAAGATGGATAAGCAGCGTTCTACCTATTACAATTACTATACCGGCAAGGTATGGGGCAAGTGCGACCATTACGACCTCTGCATTAATGCAGGCCGTCTGGGTGTTGAATATTCCACCGATATCATTCTGGAGTACATCAATCGCCTGAAGAAGTAACTGCTGTATAGGGAAAAGAGAAAAGAGAGAGTGCGGAAAGGTCGTCCCTTGCGGACGGCCTTTCGCATTTTTACAGATAAAAGGATAGGAGAAAAACGATGAAAATACGAAGAATTATTGCTGTATTCGCAGCGGTTTTTGTACCGTTTCTGCTATTTTGTGTGGGATCGGGATTGACCGAGCAGCAGAATGTCACACTGCGCGATTATACGGTTTCCGAGGATAGGAAAACGCTGACACTCCATGCAGCTGTCTTTCCGCCGATTGAGGATATCCGGGATTATAAGGACGAGCCGAAGAACGGCGAACATTATCTCACGTTTTACAACGCATTCGGCAGTGCAAACACGATGAGTGCGGGATACACCGTTGTCCTGCCGATTGAGGATATGGATAAGGCGGTTTATTTTAATGATGCCGACGGATTCCATCTGGTTCTGCAGAAGAATGCGCTGACCGGTGAGTGGGTACGACCGTAAATTTCCGCAGAACAGGGAACCCAATAGCCCCCGATTTCGTCTAACCGGACAAAGGAGGAATTGCTATGAAGAGATTGCTTGCAGGAACACTTACGGCGGCTCTGGCGCTTGGATTGACAGGATGCGCTGAGCCGGCAGATGAGCCGTTAACTGAAAAACCCGTCATCTACCTCTATCCTGAGCAGGAAACGACGGTTTCCGTATCGCTGGATTACGCGGGCACGCTCACCGCGACGTATCCGGCCTACGAGAACGGCTGGCGCGTCACCGCCGAGCCGGACGGCACACTGTACGACGAAAACGGCGACGAATACTCCTACCTGTTCTGGGAGGGCGAGGACAACACCGACTACGACTTCTCCAAGGGCTTCTGCGTCGCCGGAGCGGACATGGCGGATTTTCTCCGCGAAAAACTGGCCGAGATCGGCTTGACACCGCGCGAGTACAACGAGTTCATCGTGTACTGGCTGCCGAAAATGCAGGATAACCCGTACAACCTTATTTCGTTCCAGTCCGAGGCGTACACAGATGCCGCCAAGCTGGACATTGACCCGACACCGGACAGCGTGCTCCGCGTATTCATGGCATGGAAGCCGCTGAGCAAGCCGCAGACCATCGAGCCGCAGACGTTCACGCCGTTTGCAAGAGACGGCTTCACCGTGGTAGAATGGGGCGGCTGCGAGGTGAAATAAGAAAAGAAAAACACCCGTCATTGACGGGTGTTTTTGCAGTTTACGAAACTCTGCTAGTGCGCATCGTGCCGCTGACCGGACGCCAGATCAGCAGAGACAGCGCATAGTCGATCATCGAATGAATGAACGAGCCGAGCAGCACCAGACCGAGCAGAATGCGAACGGTTTCCGCGCCGGACAGGCCCTGACCGAAGTAAACCGGTACGCAGACTAGGGTTTCCAGTGCCGCGTGGATGATGCTGAGTACCGCACCAAGACCAAACAGCTTTGCGTTGCGGTTTTCAACCTGCTGACGGAAGTCAATCAGCTCCGGGTGCTTCTGCAGATAGTATGCACCGAGCGCAACCCAGACAACGTGGGTCAGCGCACGTAGGACGACCGGCATGGTGAAGCCGCCGACCAGAAAGCCAAGCGTCGTGCCGACTGAAACGGCCACGCCGACAGCCGGAGAAATGAACATCGCCAGAAAAATAGCAACGTGGCTTGCCAGCGTGAAGCTCATCGGGTCGAGTCGAATCTTTACAGGAGAAAAAATCGGGATGATGATGCCGATCGCACACAGTACGCCGGCCAGCGCCAAATGATACAAACTTTTACTCTTAACCATGGGAACAGGTCCTTTCCAATATTTGAGTTGTGAACAGATAGAAGTATACAACATAAAACAACACCTGTCAAGACACATTGTTCACAAAAAGTTTGGTTGCCTGTAAAAACAGGTTGTGCTATAGTAAGGGCAGACAAGCAGTAAGGTCAGAAAGGAAGACAGGCATGATCTCGATCGACCGATTTGAAGAAATATTATCCGATCTCGCGGAGGAGATTCCGCAGTCGTTTTACGAGGAACTGAACGGTGGTATCGTCGTTGAACCCGGGTATCTTCTGCACCCGGAGGACCGCAACGGCACCCTGTATGTGATGGGGCAGTACCGCATTGATCCGGCGATGGGCAAATATATTGTAATGTACTACGGCTCGTTCAAGCGGGCGTACCGCCATATGGATGAGGATGAGCTGACCGAAGAAATGCGAAAAGTTCTGCGGCATGAATTCCGTCATCACGTGGAGGGACGCGCCGGTGTGCGTGATCTGGAGGTATGGGACGCGGAGCAGATCGCTATGTATAAGGAGCAGCAGGCAGATAACGAGTAAAAGAAAACCACCCGAACGAAATTTATCGTTCGGGTGGTTGAGGCTGTCGCGAAACTACAGTTTCGCCGACAAGCAGGAACGGACCGTAGGCCGTTCCAAAGTCGTACGAAAGTTCCTCCCGATGGTCGAAACTTTCTTCCTCCAGAAGTGTAAAAAGCCAGATACATGCTCCGGCTTTTTACGAATTTGCACAGCAAATTCTATTTCATGCGCGCTGCCGCGCGTCAGCGTCAGCAGCGCGAAAACGGACTTTATTGATAGACTGAACCACCCGAACGAAATTTGTCGTTCGGGTGGTTTTTAGTTATCCTCGAGAAGCAGAAAGCCTTTGTCCTTGAGTCCCTGAATTACGCGTTCGAGCGTTTTCTCATCTGTGGCGCGGATGGTGTGCAGGTGGATGCCGCCGGTCAGGTTGGACAGCGGCCGGGAGCCGGACTGCTGAATCTTCTCGTTAAACGCGTCGGCGTCATACCGCGAGAAAATGTGCAGCGGTGCACAGATTTGGCCGTATACAGCGTGCTCGACCGTCACATCAATTACGGCTCCGCCGAGATCGACGACCGTGTATAGCTCCTCAAGCATGCGGCTGTTGTCGTGGTGGCTGACAATGTGCCGCTCCGCACAGGTCGGCGCCGAGGTGTTCTCCAGAATATATCCGCGCGGCGTAGCGAGCACGGCCAATCCGCCTGCACGCAGCAGCGCAACATCGCCTACAATAATCTGGCGGCTGACACCGCATTGCGCGGCCAGCGCGGTCGCCGATAACGGCCCGTTCGCCTGTGCAAGCAGGTGGGTGATTTTAGTGCGTCGTTCCGCAGCGTTCATGGTTAGTCACTCCTTACATCCTTATATGATAGCAAAAGTTGACGGAGTATGCAAGTGTCAAGATGTGAGAGATTACGTAAGGTAGGAGGTAGGAGTGAGGAGATAGGAGTTTTGCAATGATTGGGCGTTGCGTGGGCGGCCACTGGCCGCCCCTACGGTTAGGCAATGTGCAGATGGTTGACAAACGGTGCGCCGAGGTCGCACCCCAGGGCACCTTCTCTTGCCCTTCGGGCAATTCACCTTGCCGCACCCTATGGTAAAATTGGTTAATAATTGTAATTCGTAGGTGCTGTCCGTAGCCATCAGACAAACGAGTTGCGCGGCACAGTCATCCCCCAGGGGACCCTCTCTTGCCCTTCGGGCAATTCACCTTGTGCCGCGCCTGCGGAGAGTAGCCGATATGTGTAGCAGTAAGGAATCTGGCATTGCGTAGAGGTAAAGAAATGGGCGGACACATTGGTCCGCCCCTACGGTAGAAAAACTTCTCTGCCGGTCCTTTATAGTCTCAGTTCTGAAAATTTCGCCGTGTTTTCTAAGGGAAAGGGGAGATTCGCAAGAGGGTGGAAACCGCAGGTGTCTACCCTCTTGTGCGCTCCGCCGCGTAGGCGAGTTCCGTTCGCTTCGCAAGCGAAAATTTCACGATTTAAGACGAGTTATCGTCTTTGAACAATCTCATGCGGTCTCCCGCCCTCATACAGCTGCTGCCGAATCGCGGCGAACATCCGCTCCGCCATATCCAGATACCGGCGGACCTCCAGCTCATCAATCTCAAACGGCAGGTCGGTTGGATACCGCGTCTCAATATATAAATCATTGAGCGCCGCGCTCTCGTCCAGATATTCGGAGAACGCCTTCGAGTCCAGCTGAATCGCCTGACGGCACAGGTACGTCAGGTTGTGTCCGTCAAAATGCCGTCCGGTGCGGAACAGCAGATAGCCTTTCAGCGCCTTTTCAATCGCCTGCTGGCAGTGGAACGCGATGTTGTAATGATCGCCGCCGTAGGTCAGCAGCAGACGTGCGGCCTGCAGGTCGCACAGTGCCTTGTCCAGCCATTTGTAGTAAAAACAGCTGTCGGATGCACCTTTACGTCGCCTGGTCATAAATCACCTTGCCTTTCCGGGCGATCCATGCGGCATACGAGGTACTGTCCGTGCAAAGCTCCGCCCATTCCTCGGTGGTGTAAACGCTCAGACTGACGGGTACGGAAACCGTGATCGCCAGGTGCAGGTGTGTGCGCAGTGTGCGGCAGTTGGCGCTCTCCGGCACGATAATGCAAAGGCTGAATGCCTTGAGCTTGTCGGTTGCCATCGTACGTTTTTCCGCATACAGGATGATTTTGACCGGCTGGCATGCGCCCAAAATATCGCATACAGCCTGCTCGATCGCTTGCGTCATACCAATCCCTCCTTCGGGTCGGGCAGCGGCGAAAGCGTGGCAAGCGCCTCGAAGCGGGTTTTGCCGTCGGCTTCACCGCGAATGTAACGTGCGCTGTCCGCCGTGCCGGTCAGCAGCGAAAGCGATTCGCCACAGGCGGTTTCGGCGGTGTAGTTGACCTGCAGTTCGGAGACGAACCCCGGCTGCCTGTGCAGATCGAGCGCGTCCGAGATCAGCTCGACCGCACGCACGTTGTTGACATGATTGTTGACATCCAGATCTGAATAACGGACCTCGTGAACATGATGCAGGCGCACATTGTCGCACGACAGCTTGGGCAGCGGCGCAAACAGCTCTCCGCGGGAGGTGTGCAGATACTGCTCGGCTTCGGGAAATGCGCTCGGACGCACAATGCGGTGAGTCTCCGGGTCGAGCGTTACCCACATAGACTGTGCGTCGCCAACCGGCTTGTTATCCACAAAGAACGAGAAACTGCGGTACCAGCTTGCACCCTTGATGCCCGGACACCACGTTTCGCACCGCAGCCGCTCATACGGCAGCAGCGGACGCGTCAGCCGCGCTTTCATGCGCGAGAGCACCCACACGATCCGCAGATCGAGCGGACCGATGTGCAGCGCTTCTGCGTGGACGGTCGCTGCGTCCTGCATGATATTCCACAGGAAGGACGGCTTGGCAATGCCGCGGTTGTCAATGTGGCTGTAATTCACCTCATATTCACGGGTGAGTAGATCGACCATGGGAATGCACCTCCGAAAAATGTGCGGTCAGCGGAACAGGGAAACGATAAAGCGGGAAAGCATATCCAGCAGGGTAGCCTGCCGCTGTGCTTCCTCCTGGGTGATGGTGCCGGAATTGTCGGCATCCGGCTTGGTGACCGGCTTATCCGCCGCGTAGTGCGCGGTCAGGAAGGCCGGACAGCCGTCGATGGACTCAAGGGAGGCATAGCTGAAAAATACCTCGCCCTGAATATCTATGCTGTCATCGAGCAGAGTAAGCTGACGCTCGATTTCATCCGTGCCGTACCAGGTATCACCGGGCTGCGCTTCCACCGAGCGGTATGCGCCGATGCCGATGTACAGCGCCACATCGCTGGTGGAAACCGCCTTCTGCCACCACTTGACGAGCGTCTGGAAGTCAGCAGGCTCAAAGCCGATCGACCAGTACAGCTGCGGACAGATATAGTCTACTGTGCCGGCGTTGATCCACTGCAGGGAATCACAGTACAGTTCGCTGAACGAGGACTGACCCTGCGTGTCGCTGCCCTTGGAGTTTGCGCTCTTGTTTTCCCAGATACCGGCGGGACTGACACCGAACGAGAGGTTCTTATCCAGCGTATGCAGTGTCTCATCCAGAGCAGCGATGAGTGTGTTGACGTTGTCGCGTCTCCAGTCACCGATCCTGCTGAAATCCTGACCGTAGCGCTCGTAAGTCGCCTCATCGGCAAAATCCGTACCCGGATAGAAATAGTCGTCCAGATGAATGCCGTCCACGTCGTAATTCTTGACGATCTCAGCCGCACCGTCTACGACAAGCTGCTGCACCGCCGGAATACCGGGATTGAAGTAGTAGTTGTCGTTGTACTTGATCACCCACTCCGGGTGCTGCTTGGCCGGACTGGAATCCGGGATGGCGTTCCATTCGTTCTCGCCGTCAATCGTAATGCGGTATGGGTTGATCCACGCGTGCAGCTGCAGACCGCGCTCGTGCGCTGCGGTTACCCAGTAGCCGAGGACGTCAAAGCTGCCGTCCGGTGCCTGACCGGCCGTGCCGCTGATGTAGCGGCTCCACGGGAACAGCCCGGACGGGTACAGCGCATCTGCGGAAGGCCGCACCTGCAGGAAGACCGTGTTCAGGCCCATTGCGGCAATGTTGTCCAGCTCGGTATCGGCCTCTGCCTTGAGCTGGTCGGCGGTCATGCCCTGCTCGGAGGGAAAATCAATATTATGTACGGACGCGACCCAGACACCGCGCATATTGTCCTTTGCGGGCTGAGCGGCGTAAGCGCCCGGTACCATCAGCATGGTCAGCGCCAGCACGATGGATAGAATGCGTTTTTTCAGCATGAAGAAGCTCCTTTTATCCGGAAGCTGCTTTCATAACCATTGCATACCCTGCTTGTGAAAGCAACTTCGCCAATTTGTTACCCTATATTATACCACAACCGATCGGGAAATTTAAGTACATAATGTGAATTCTGGCAGACAGGTGCGTTGACAGAAAAGGTTTTTCATTGTATGCTGAAATACAGACAGGGTGTAAAATTTCCGCAAAGCGCCGCGGCAGCGCGACCGGAGCCTGCGCAAGAAGCCGCAGCTTTAATTGTGCGGTGTTGCCCTAAAGTAAGAAGGAGAGCAAATCCATGCAGAAAAAGGTTTTAGCGCTGCACGATCTGTCGGGTTTCGGACGTTCGTCGCTTGTGCCGATCATTGCAGCGATTTCGGCGGCAGGACACCAGTGTGTGCCGCTGCCGACCGCATATTTTTCTACGCACATGGCCATTCCCGGCTGGGAAACGGTCGATCTGACCGGCGTTATGCCGCGTGTTATCGACCAGTACGACCGGTTAGGGTTACGGTTTGAGTCGGTGTACGCGGGCTTTCTCGGCTCAGCGGATCAAATCGACTGTGTGCGGGATGCTGTGCTGCGGCTGAAATCCGAAAACGGCACGGCGTTCATCGACCCGGTGATGGGCGATAACGGCGAGGTCTACGCCACCTATACACCTGAAATGTGCACGCGTATGCGCGAGTTGTGCGAAATTGCGGATATCATCACGCCGAATACGACCGAAGCGGCTATCCTGCTCGACCGCGACCCGGCCTCCGCACCGCAGAACGAAACGGAAGCGCAGGAGTGGCTGCATGCACTTCACAGCCGCTACGGCGCACAGGTTGTGCTGACCGGTCTGGATTACGAGCCGGGGAAGGTCGGTTCCGGCTGTCTGTCTGCGGATGGCGGCATCATCAGTCTGCACGAGAGGATCGCGCAGTATTACCCCGGCACCGGAGACCTGTTTGCGGCGGTCGTGCTCGGCGCGCTGCTGAACGGCAGGGGGCTTGCCGATGCCTGTGCACTTGCCGGCGAGTTCGTCAAGGACTGCATCGCCTACACTGCCGCGCAGCATACCGACCCTATGCATGGCGTGCAATTTGAGAAGCTGCTGCCGCGCCTTTTTTCTTGCCACGAGAACCGGACTGAGGTATAATATAGATAGATTCTCAGATATTCCCCGATAGGGGTGCGCTGTAAGAAAGGTGGTTTTTGTATGAAGCAGTCGATCCGCATTACCTCCCGTGTGAACAAGCGACTTTACGCGGACGCGATACCGGGGCATTTTGCCACGAATCATTCGCACATCAACTACTATATTGATATGTCCGAGATCAAGCACAGCATGGCAATGTCCAGAGAAGCCGCGCGCAGCATTGCATACCAGTTATCGTCCACCAGCATTGATACACTGCTGTGCATGGAAGGCACGGAGTACATCGGCGCGTATCTCGCCGGTGAGCTGTCGAGCGTGGGCATGGGCAATGTCAACAGCGGCAAGGATATTTATCTTGTCGAGCCGGACAGCAACGTCAACGGTCAGTTTGTGTTCTCGGATAACCTGCGCCATATGATCGAGCACCGTAATGTGCTTGTGCTGGTCAATTCCGCATCCACCGGTCAGACCTTCTCGCAGGCGAAGGAGTGCGTTGAGTATTACGGCGGCCGCGTTTCCGGCTTTGCGGCGTTGTTCTCCAATATCAGCGAGCTGAGCGGAAAAAAGGTTGTCAGCCTGTTCTCCGGCGCGGATTTCCCGCATTACCAGAACTTTGTGCGCGGCAAAGCCTGCCCGGATTGTGCCGCAGGCACTCCGCTGGATGCAATCGTCACCCCGAGAGGATACAATAAGCTGTAACAGGCAAGAGGAAAGCGTGTGCTTTCCTCTTTTTTATGCGTATAGAATGGAAAATTGAAAATTGAGAATGGAAAATGAACGCGATGGTTTCTCTCGCCCTTCGGGCAATTCACCTTGTGTCGCGCTTGCAGAGATGAAATGGTATGTGTAGCAGTATGGAATCTGACACTGCGAATAGGTAGAGAAATGGGCGCACTCTGTGCGCCCCTACGGAAGAAAAAATCCTCTGCCGTTCCCCATTTTCGAAGCGGTCGCCGGTCTCTGGTCTGCGCCAGACTATCTTAGGAAAGGGGTGATTCACAAGAGGGTGGAAACCTTGGTGTCTACCCTCTTGTGCCCCTGCCGGGCAGGCAAGATTTCGTTCGCTTCGCAAGCGCTCAACCACCGTCTGGCAGAGACTAACAAACAATACTGATAACCGGAACTTTGAAAAAGCAAAAGAGGAAGGTAAAAACCTTCCTCTTTCGTTTACTTTTTCAGAAATTCCGGCAGACGGCGGCGCGCCTCCAGACGATAAATCCGGTAGCCCTCCGCGGAGAACTTCTCCTCATACTCGGTCATGACATTGCCCTCAAAGTCCGAGTTATGCAGATCGAGCGAGATATTCTGAATCAGCCAGCCAAACTGGCAGATCTCCTGCAGACTCCACTCGAAAAAGCGCTGATTATCCGTCTTAAAGCACAGATCACCCTGCTGACGCAGGATTTCGTCATATACTTCCAGATATGCACGCCACGTCAGGCGGCGCTTGCGCTGACGGTTGGGCGGCCACGGATCGGAAAAATTCAGGTAAATGCGGTCCACCTCACCGGGCGCGAACACCTCGCGCAGCTCAGCCGCGTCGAAGGATACGAACCGCAGATTGGGCAGCGGCTGCTGCTGGCAGCGCTCGGCTGCCATAATGAGCGCGCCTTCCTCGCGCTCGACCGCGATAAAGTTCACATCCGGGTGCTGCTCAGCCATGCCGATGGCAAAACGGCCCTTGCCGCAGCCGATCTCCAGATGGATCGGATTGTCGTTGCCGAACAGGGCGCGCCACTTGCCGCGTTTTTCCTTCGGCTCGAACGCCATAACGTCCGCACAGGCGGCAAATCGAACGTCCAAGTTTTTCTTTTTGCGCATTCTCATGCGTGATAAACCCCTTACATCAGTGTTATAGTATGGAAAACTGTCCTCAAACGAGACGAAAAAAGAGTAAGCTGCCGCAGAATACTCCGGTCTGCGGCACATCTTCTGCAATAATAGACATAATATTATACCACAGAGAGATAGTCGGGCACAACCGTTATCTCAGCTAAATTTACAGAAAGACCACAACTTTCACAAAAAATATGCAAATTTGCAGATAGTTCTTGGTTAAATACTACATCTGTGCTATAATAACAACAGATCCACTGACAGAGGGAGAGAAGGATATGTTTAAGCGTTCCAGCGGCGTGCTTGCGCACGTCACTTCACTGCCTTCGCCGCACGGCGTGGGCACCATGGGCAAAACCGCCCGTGATTTTGTAGATTTTCTGGCGGCGGCGCACCAGACCTACTGGCAGGTGCTTCCGCTCGGTCATACCGGCTTCGGCGATTCGCCGTACCAGTGCTTTTCGGCAGCGGCAGGCAATCCGTATCTGATCGACATGGATCTGCTCGTTGAGGACGGTCTGCTCACCGCGGATGAGATTCGTCAGGGCGACTTCAACGCTTCGGCGGATATCGCGGATTTCGAGCAGCTGGCCGATACCCGCTGGCCGCTGTTCCGCAAGGCATACAGCCGCGTGACACCGGAAATGCGCGAGAAAATCGCCGCCTTCATCGAGAAGAACAGCGAATGGCTGCCGGATTACGCGCTGTTCATGGCGCTCAAGGAGGAGAAATACCATCACATGCCGGTCTACATGTGGCCGGATAAGGATGTGCGCGACCGCAAGCCTGCAGCACTCGAAAAAGTGACCGCAGAGCTGCGTGACGAGGTGGATTTCCGGATTTTTCTGCAGTATATCTTCTTCAAGCAGTGGACGGCACTGCGCGAGTATGCCAACGAAAAGGGCATTCAGATCATCGGTGACATCCCGATTTACGTTTCCGCCGACTCGTCCGATGTATGGACGCACCCCAAGCTGTTCAAGTTGAAGCCTGACCGCAGCCCCAAGTTGGTAGCAGGCGTACCGCCTGATTACTATTCTGCAACCGGTCAGCTGTGGGGCAACCCCGTGTACAACTGGACGGCGCATAAGGCGGAAAACTACGCGTGGTGGATCTGGCGCATGAAGAGCAACATGGCGCTGTTCGACGTGGTGCGTCTCGACCATTTCCGCGGTTTTGCCGCTTACTGGGAGGTCGGCGCGGACGAGGAGACCGCCATCAACGGAAAGTGGCGCAAGGGTCCGGGCATGGAACTGTTTAACGCCATCGAGAAGGCACTCGGTCCGGTGCCGCTCATCGCGGAGGACCTCGGCGTGCAGACCGATGAGGTCAAGAAGCTGCTCGAAGAAAGCGGTTTTCCGGGCATGCGCGTGCTGATTTTCGGCTTTACGCCGGATTACGACAACGAGCATCTGCCGCACAACTATAAGCCGAACAGCATCGTCTACACCTCGACCCATGACTCGCAGACCGTGTGCGAGCAGATCATGGACATCTGCTCCGAGCCGGAAAAGCAGTTTGCATACCGGTATCTGCGTACCTCGCACGCCGAGGCCATGGGCTGGAGTGCCATCAAGTGCGTATGGGCGTCCTCGGCGAACATCGCTATGACGACCCTGCAGGATCTGCTCTCGCTCGGTGCGGATTCCCGCATGAATACGCCTGCCACTATCGGCGGCAAGAACTGGCGCTGGCGCGTGCGCGCGGAAGCGCTCAACCCGACGGTTTCGTCCATGCTCGGTGAAATTACCAAGACGTATATGCGCGGGTAAGAAAATGTGCTATAATGATACCGTATCACGGGATTCTGTGGTGCGGTATTCTATTTTCACGGACAAGAAAAGGACGAATATGTATGAAAATTACAACGGCCATTTTTGATTTGGACGGTACGCTGCTCAACACGCTCGGTGATCTGTGCGACAGCGTGACCTATGCCGTCGAGAAGCATGGCTTTCCGCCGGTGAGCATGGAGCAGACGCGCATCCGTATCGGCAACGGCGTGCGCAAGCTGGTCGAGCGCAGCATTCCCGAGGAGAGCCGCACGGACGAGATGATCGACACCTGTCTGGCGGATTTCCGCGCGTTCTACGGCGAGCATATGATGAATCGCACGCATCCGTATGAGGGCATTGTTTCGGTGCTCGAAACGCTCAAGGAGAACGGCGTGACGGTCGGCGTGCTGTCGAATAAGTACGATTCCGCTGCGAAAGCGCTGATTGAGCACTATTTCGGCAATCTGGTGCACATTACCTATGGCGAACGGCCGAATATCCCGCGCAAGCCGGATCCGACGAGCGTGCTGCAGCTGCTGGACGAACTGGGCGGCGACAAGGAAACGACCCTCTACATCGGAGACAGCGCGACCGATATGCAGACCGCAGTAAACGCAGGACTGACCGCCATCGGTGTTGCCTGGGGATTCCGCTCGGCGGAGGAACTGCGTGCATCCGGTGCGGACGCGCTCGCATATGAGCCGAGCGATCTGCTGCCGCTGTTCGCGTACGGCGTGCCCGATGTGAGCAAAGCGGAAAAGGCTCTGACCGATTACGGCTTTGGTTTCCGCTACTTTGAAACGAAAGATGAGGCAGTTTCCTATCTGAGAGACACCTGTGCAGGCAAATCCGTGTCAATGGGCGGCTCAATGACGATGAAGCAGCTTGGTTTTCCGGAGAACTTTGCGGACAGCACGGACGCGCACTGGCATTGGATCGACAAGGGCGTGTACTGCCAGACGCCGGACATTTACCTTTCTTCAGCGAACGGACTGAGCGAGACCGGTGAGATCGTCAACATAGACGGCAAGTGCAATCGCGTGGCGGCCACGCTGTTCGGACCGAAGCGCTGCATTTTCGTGTGCGGCGTGAACAAGCTGCGTCCCGACCTGCAGAGCGCCATCGAGCGGGCAAGAAATATTGCCGCTCCGCTCAATGCCAAGCGGCTGAATAAAAAAACACCGTGTGCGGTTGACGGCAGGTGTCACAACTGTAAAAGTCCGGAGCGTATCTGCCGCGCCATGGTCATTCATATGGGCGTGCCGAGCGGATTTGAAAGCTGTGAGGTCGTGCTCATCGGCGAAAAACTGGGCTTCTGACAAAAAGAAAACCGTGTATTTCATTTGAAATACACGGTTTTTTGTTAAATGAGCGCCTCGAACACCCATACCATCAGCGGCATGGTGAGGATGGAGAACAGCGTTGTGAGCACATACAGTGCACTGGAATACTCAGCATCGCGGTCGTAAAGCTGCGCCATCGAAGTAACCGTAGCGCACGCAGGCGTGATGCACGCGAGATACACGGTCAGCAGAATGCTGTGTCCATCCGGAATCCAGCTTGCCGCACCGATGACGCGAAGCAGCAGTACCGTGATAATCGGGCAGATAATCAGCCGCAGCAGCACAGGAACATAATGCCGACGGCGCATAAACAGCTGGCGGAGCGGCGTGTCCGCAATGACGATACCGGCCAGCAGCATGCCGATCGGGCCGACCATCGCGCCGAGCTGAGAAAACAAATCGTTCACCAGACCGGGCAGCGGCAGCCGCAGGATGAACAGTGCACCGCCGATCAAAATGGCGATGATATTGACATTGCCGATGATCTTTTTCCACTCGAAGCCGCGCGTACCGCAGAGCAGACTGCGGCAGTGCGTCCACAGGAGAACCTGCTGTACGACGAGGAACGCACAGGAATAGATCACATAATCCTCGCCAAGCAGCGCCCGCACCAGCGGAATGACCAGAATGCCCGCATTCGTGTAGATGATGCAGGTGCGCTCGATCACATCCAGCCGCAGCGGACGGCGCAGCAGCCGCGCCAGCAGAAGAAGCAGCGCGTGCAGCGCAATCGCCAGTACAAAGGCGTACAGCAATCCGGTAACAACGGCAGGAGAGTAATCCACCTGAAAGGCGTTGATGATGACGCACGGCATAACCGCATACACCATCACGACCGACAGCACGCGGCTGTCCGCACTTTTGAGCAGCCGGACCTTGACGAGCACGCAGCCGATCAGAAGAATGAGAAACAGCTCGGCAATCTGCTGCGCTAAAATAAGACTGATTTGCATAATATCACTTTCACAGCAAAAGAAGAGGGAAAAGTGGAGAGCACACCGCAGCCGATGTTCTCTCCACTCTTCATTTAAATTGTATTTATTGTATTTAGAACAGACCGGTGATCTTACCGTTGCTGTCTGCGTCGATCTTCTCCGCAGCCGGAACCTTGGGCAGACCGGGCATGGTCATGATCGAGCCGGTCTCTACAACAACAAAGCCTGCACCGGCAGCCAGACGAGCGGTGCGTACGTTGACAACAAATTCGGTCGGACGGCCGAGCAGCGATGCGTCATCGGAGAGCGAATACTGCGTCTTTGCAACGCAGACCGGCAGGTTGCCGTAGCCCATCTCGGTGATGTTTGCCAGCTCCTTCTTTGCGGCAGGCGCGATGGTCACGCCGAGTGCACCGTAAATCTCCTTGGCGATCTTGCGGATCTTGTCCTCGAGCGGGAGCGAATCCTCATACAGCATGTGGAAGTCGGCCTTGCCCTCGTCGAGCACAGCCAGAACCTCGTCGGCCAGCGCCTGACCGCCTTCGCCGCCCTTGGCAAATACCTCGGAGAGTGCTACGCGCACACCGCGCTCGGCACAGTGCTCGCGGATGAAATCCATCTCCTCGTCAGTGTCGGTCGGGAATGCGTTGACGGCAACAACGACCGGTACGCCGAACTTCTTCATGTTATCCAGATGCGCATCCAGATTGCAGATACCGTGCTTCAGCGCATCCATGTTCGGCTGATTGAGATCAGCCTTGGCTACACCGCCGTTGTACTTGAGCGCGCGGACGGTCGCAACCAGTACGATGCAGTCCGGAGCCAGACCGGCCTTGCGGCACTTGATGTCCATGAATTTCTCTGCGCCGAGGTCAGCGCCGAAGCCTGCCTCCGTGATGGCAATATCGCCCAGTTTGAGTGCCAGCTTGGTTGCCTGCACGCTGTTGCAGCCGTGTGCGATATTGGCGAACGGACCGCCGTGCATCAGACAGGGCGTGCCCTCGAGCGTCTGAATCAGGTTGGGCTTGATGGCATCCTTCATCAGTGCCGTCATGGCGCCCTCTGCATGCAGGTCGCGTGCATAGATCGGCTTGCCGGCGTAGCTGTATGCCACCAGAATATCACCGAAACGCTTTTTCAGGTCGTCCAGATCAGCGGCCAGACACAGGATAGCCATAACCTCGGATGCTACGGTGATCATGAAGTGATCCTCGCGCGGCACACCGTTCACCTTGCCGCCCAGACCGATGGTGATGTTGCGGAGAGCACGGTCGTTCATGTCCATTACGCGGGTGAACACAATACGGCGCGGATCAATGTTCAGCAGATTGCCCTGCTGCATGTGGTTGTCCAGCATGGCGCACAGCAGGTTGTTTGCTGCCGTGATGGCGTGCATATCGCCGGTAAAGTGCAGGTTGATGTCCTCCATCGGAACAACCTGCGCGTAGCCGCCGCCTGCCGCGCCGCCCTTGATGCCGAATACCGGACCGAGAGACGGCTCACGCAGTGCGATAATCGCGTTTTTGCCCTGTTTGCACAGTGCCTGCCCCAGACCGACCGAGGTCGTGGTCTTGCCCTCACCGGCAGGCGTCGGGTTGATGGCGGTAACGAGGACCAGCTTGCCGTTTTCCTTTTCCTTCACCTTGGTCCACACGTCTGCGGACAGCTTTGCCTTGTACTTGCCGTACAGCTCCAGATCATCGGCATCCAGACCGGCAGCAGCGGCAACCTCGGTGATCGGGCGCATCTGACAGCCCTGTGCGATTTCAATATCGGATAACATGAAATTCCTCCTCTATTTTGCAGCGGGTAACATAATATATTCATTATATCAATACTTCGTCCGGTTTTCCATACAAGCACGCGAAAAATTTGCCGAAATTGTTACTCGCAAAGAGGGGTGTGTTGTGGTATCATATAGAAATGTAATTGAGGATGGAAAATGAGTGTGGCAGTGCAAAGCACTGCAATCTAATTCCGCCGCGTTGCGGCGATACCTTAATTTCCGATGCTCAATTCTCAATTTTCTATTTTGAAAGGGAGGGGTTTGATGGACACTGCTCGTTCCATTGTACACTCTGTTACGCATTATATCAAAAACACCGACCTGTATCTGATGCTGCTGGGACTGGTCTGCTCGATCTACGGCATGTTCCTCATTTACTCGGCAACGCTCAACCCGGTGACGGCACTGGACGGCTCGACGAAAAACCTGTATGTACAGGGTGCCGCGATCATTCTCGGTCTGGCAGCATTTATTGCGCTCAGTCTGATCGACTTGGAAAATCTGGGCGACCTATGGAAAATATTCGTGATCGGCAACATTCTGCTGCAGTTTCTGCTGTTTACGCCGCTCGGCACCGAGGTCAACGGCCAGCGTGCATGGCTCAATCTGGGCGTGACAAGCCTGCAGCCGGGTGAGCTTGGCAAGCTGATCTTCATCTTCACGATTGCCGCGCATATGACCGAAATACAGGATCATATCACCGAATGGCGCGGACTGGTTTCGGTCGGTCTGCACACGCTGGTAATGATGGGGGCGGTCGTGCTCTCGTCGGGCGACACCGGCATGGCGATCCAGTACCTGATGATCGCGGTTATCATGCTGTTCTCGGCCGGTCTGCCGCTCAAGTGGCTGGGCATTGCTGCCGGAGTCGGTATCGCAAGCGTGCCGATCCTGTGGAATTATGTGCTCAAGGATTACCAGAAAACGCGAATCCTCGTGCTGTTTGACCCGTCCATTGACGTGGAGCAGTCCCGACAGGCGACCTACGGCAAGATCGCCATCGGCTCGGGGCAGTTTACCGGTCAAGGCTGGACCAACGGCACGATGACCCAGATGCAGTATGTGCCGGAGAACCAGACCGACTATATTTTCTCGGTAGCCGGCGAGGAACTGGGCTTCCTCGGCTGTCTGCTCATCATCATCCTGCTGATGGCGCTGATCATCCGCCTGTTTTATGTGGCGTACCGCGCCTCCACGCCGTTTTCGGCGCTGATTGCGGTCGGCGTAGGCGGCATGCTGCTGTTCCAGACCTTTATGAATATCTTTATGAATGTCGGTCTGCTGCCTGTCATGGGCCTGACGCTGCCGTTCTTCTCCTACGGCGGTACGTCCATTGTAACCATGTTCGCCGCGCTGGGCATCGCCGCAGGCGTCAGAATGCGGGAAAAGCCAAGCTGGCTGCAAAACTGATATGGGCATCCCGCCCTGCGCATACATTGAAAATGACAGAAGGGATTTTGCAAAATGACCAGACAACAAGCATGGGAGCTTCTTCGCAGGTACAACGCGGAGCCGTTCCATTTACGGCATGCGCTGACGGTTGAGGGCGTCATGCGCTGTTTTGCCGAGCAGCGCGGCTATGACCCGGAATTCTGGGGCATTGTCGGCCTGCTGCACGACATTGATTTTGAGCAGTGGCCGGAGCAGCACTGTGTCAAGGCGCCCGAGCTGCTGCGCGAAGGCGGTGCAGACGAGAGCATTATTCATGCGGTATGCAGCCACGGATGGGCGATTTGTGTGGACATCAAGCCTGAGCACGAGATGGAAAAGCTGCTGTATGCAGCCGATGAGCTGACCGGCCTGATCGGTGCGGCGGCGCTCATGCGCCCATCCAAAAGCGTGCAGGACATGGAGCTCAAGAGCCTGAAGAAGAAATACAAGGATAAAAAGTTCGCGGCAGGCTGCTCGCGTGAGGTCATCGAGCGCGGCGCGGAGCTGTGTGGACTGACGCTCGAGGAGCTGTGGCAGCAGACACTGGATGCCATGCGCTCCTGCGAGGATTCCATCAACAGGCAGATGGAAGAGATTTAAGGCAACACCGCACAATTAAAGCGGCGGTGCTTTGCGGAAATTTTGTGTCCTGACTTTGTTGCAGTTTCACGGTAATACATCAAGTATTACCGCAAAACTGTGCCTCGTCAGTACGCAAAATTTACTCGCAAATCACTCTTGTTCAATTATGCGGTATTGCCTTAACGAAATATTGTACTTATATGGAATAATCGGGGCATTTGTAATATTACAAATGCCCCGGTTTCGTCATATTTCGTTGAAATGTGCCATGTTTTGTGGTAAAATACCATCAAGAATGCCCACGGCGGGCATGCAGGAAAGCAACCCACCGGCGAAACAGCATGGAGGTTCAAGAATGCGTTTCAAACGAATGATCGCGGCATTGCTTAGTGCGGCGATATATATGACAGCGGGTGCGGCGGCCGCAGAATTGCCGCAGGATGCCGCGGAGGCAGAGACCACAGCCGTCACGACCGAGGCTGCCGCCGAGCGGGATCTGACACAGGATCTGCCGCAGGCGAGAGCAGTCGTCAGCGCGGCAAAGACCACGCACGCGTTTCAGCTCAACGGCAAGGCGGTGACCAATCCGCAGGCGTACTTAATTAACAAGTATAATTATTTCAAGCTGCGCGATGTAGCGTATCTGCTGCGCAACAGCACCGCAGAGTTTGAGGTAGGCTGGGAGAAGTCCACCAACGTTATCACCCTGACGACCGGCAAAAACTACACCGCGGTCGGCGGAGAGCTGAACACGAAGGCACTGTCCAGCGCGGCAGGCAAACCCACTACGGCTATCGTCAAGGTGAACGGCAAAAAGGTTTCGTTCGACGGTTACATCATCAACGGAAACAACTACTACAAGATAGCCGATATGGCGGCCGCACTCGGCTTTACGGCGGATTATGACGTACCCAGCCGCACGGTTACGCTCAAAACACCGACGCCTGCACCGACTCCGGCTTCGTTCACGACCGGTGTGTACCGCGTCAATGTCCATTCGGCGCTGACCGTGCGCAGCGGTCCGGGCAAAACCTATTCCGAAGTCGGCGAGTACGCCAAGGATGCTCTGGTTATCGTGGATAAGCTGTCGAACGGCTGGGCACATCTGTTGGACAGCGCAGGCGGCAGCGGCCGTTACTGCAGCGCGGACTATCTGGTGCGTGTAAGGGATTACAATGCGGCGGTCGATAAGCAGACTGAGCCGACTGTCTCCAAACCGAGCACACCTTCGACGCCGAGTACACCGGTGACTCCTGACGAGCCGACAACGCCGACTGAGCCGACAACACCGGACACGTCCGTCGAGACATTCACAAGCGGCGTGTATCGTGTAACCGTGGGTTCCGAGCTGTCTGTTCGCTCGATCCCGAGCACCTCCGGCACGCTGGTCGGCGTGCTGAAAAACGGCGCGGAAATCGCGGTTGACAGCATCAGCAACGGCTGGGCGCATATTATGGATAACTCTTCGGGCAGCGGCCGCTACTGCAGTGCGGCTTACCTGACGCGCGTGCGCGACTACGTCAGCGGCGACGAGGATAACGATCCGATACAGCCGCCGCGCACCTCGCACATTGACGGCGTGAAGACGGTCATTATCGACCCGGGTCATGGCGGCAGCGATGTCGGCGCAAACAACGGCGGTTCGCTCGATGAGAAGCACGTCAACCTGTATGTGGCGCAGTACCTCAAGCAGTACCTTGAGGCAGCCGGTGCAAAGGTTATCATGGTGCGCGATACCCTTGAGGAAGGCAGCGAGCTGACGCTGCGCGGCGCTGTTATGAAACAGTATGCGTCCTCGGCGGACCTGTTCTTCAGTATCCACCACAATGCAGCCAACACCACTGCACGCGGCGCGGAGATCCTGGCGCAGATTGCGGACAAGAACGGCGGACCGACCAAAATTCTGGCGCAGGCGCTGCTCGACGAGTACGAAAAGCTGGGGGTTCCGATTCGCCAGATCGTGTTCCGCGAGGGCAGTCACGGCGATTATTATTACACCAACCGTGCAGCAGCGGCGCTGAATATTCCGGCGCTGACGAGTGAATTCTGTTTCATTGATAACGAGGAGGACCAGAAGTTCATCGACAGTGAGGAGGATTGGCAGAAGCAGGCGCGTGCACAGTGCAATGCGATCCTGTATTATTTCACACAGGTGCAGTATTAAGTAAGTTGACCGCGTCGTTTACGGCGCGGTTTGCTTTGACAGAAGGAGATATTTGTTATGACAGAACGGGCAAAACTGGCACAGGATTTTCACGATCAGGGCTACAACTGCGCACAGGCGGTGGCCTGCGCGTACTGCGATCTGGTTGGTCTGGATAAGGAGACCGCCTATAAAATGTCGGAAGGCTTCGGCTTCGGCATGGGCTGCATGGAGATGTGCGGCGCGCTGAGCGGTGCGTTCATGCTCGCGGGCATGAAGAACAGCGCAGGAGCGGATAAGCCGGGCACGACCAAGGGTCAGACCTATAAGGTCACGAAAATGCTCAAGGAGAAGTTTGAGCAGAAGAACGGCGCGTATCTGTGCCGCGACCTCAAGGGCGTAGCCGACGGCAATGTACGGCGCTCCTGTCCGGGCTGCATTGAGGATGCGTGTGAACTGATTGAGGAATACCTCACGAAATAAAAAGAAAATCCCTTTCTCGACTGAGAAAGGGATTTTTTGTGCAATTCGGAGGGTAGCGACGGGGTGAGGTCACCCCGCCCTACGGTATGTCGTGTGATTATGGTGTATGCGGCAAAACATTTGGCAGATTCTCTGTGGAACGGCGGGATGCCCCATCCCGCCGTTCCACAGAGAATCTGCACGATAACAAATCAAAACTTACAGGTTAAACACAATGCCGCATACCGCGCCGATCAGGATAAACACGATCGGATGCAGTTTTTTGAGCTTCCAGATACCGAGCGACAGCACGAGGAAAATAATTATCGCCGGAACATTGATGACCGAACCGATGCTGGCAATACCGGCCCAGTTTTCCGTATGCAGCAGGGAAGCGACAAACACCTCGAGCATTGCGCCGAAGATCAGACCCGCGGACGCCGGACGCAGGCCGTAAAAGCCGTTCTGGACCAGCGGAGAGTCGCGGAACTTATCGAGCGCACGCGACACCAGAATGATGATGATGACCGACGGCAGCACAAGCGAGCAGGTTGCTGTGATGGCACCGGGAATGCCGGCTGCGTGGAAGCCTGCGTATGTTGCCGAGTTGACACCCATCGGACCGGGTGTGGACTCGGAGACCGCAATCATGTCCATCAGATCATTCGGCGTGAACCACGGATACCGCAGCGAAATCTGCTTGAGGAACGGCAGGGTCGCCAGTCCGCCGCCGATGGCAAACAGACCGGTCTTGAAAAATTCGAGAAACAGCAGTAAAAAAGTCATGCGCGCTTCCTCCGGATCATACCGATGATAATACCGGCAGCAGCGGCGATAACGACCATCACAACCGGCGATACGCCGAAGAAAGCGACAGCCGCGAACGTAACGAGCAGGATAACACTGGTCGGAACGTCAACAACGCCCTTTTTCGCCATTTTCCACACGGACTGCAGCACAAGCGCGCAGACCGCGATGCGGATTCCGGCAAACGCGTGCTGCACGACAGCGAGATGCGCAAACTGCTGGATAAATGCGGCGATAATCGTGATAATAATCAGCGATGGCGTGATCATGCCCGCCGTGGCGGCAATGCCGCCGAGAATGCCGTGCGTTTTGTAGCCGATGAACGTGGCGGTGTTCACCGCGATAACGCCCGGGGTGCACTGACCGATGGCGTAGTAGTCCATCAGCTCGTCCTCAGTTGTCCAGTGGCGGTTTTCAACGACCTCGCGCTGCAGAATCGGCAGCATGGCATAGCCGCCGCCGAACGTGCATACGCCAATCCGTGCACATGTGAGGTATAGATCAAGGTAAGGATTCAAATGATACAGTCCTTTCGTCAGGAGATAACTTCAATAGTATACACCCGTTGTCGAAAAATGAACAGAATAATCCTGTTAAGAGAATGAAAAAAACGCTCAAAGCAGCAGCTCCAAGCGTTTTCTGTTTACTTTGCGGGAATGACCTCCAGCCAGTAGCCGTCCGGGTCGGAGATGAAATAGATGCCCATTGCCGGATTTTCAAAGCAGATGCAGTCCATTTCCTTATGCTTTGCGTGCGCGGCATCGAAATCATCCACGCGGAAGGCAAGGTGGAACTCGTTGTCACCGAGGTTGTACGGCT
Source organism: Butyricicoccus sp. AM05-1 (assembly GCF_003474415.1). Classification (NCBI taxonomy): domain Bacteria; kingdom Bacillati; phylum Bacillota; class Clostridia; order Eubacteriales; family Butyricicoccaceae; genus Butyricicoccus; species Butyricicoccus sp. AM05-1. The sequence continues at coordinate 51,037 of NZ_QUDG01000007.1, forward strand.
TGTCCCAGTCGCGCAGCCACGTCAGCTCGAGCAGATGCGGCGTTACGCCATCGGTCAGGTATACAATAATGAAGCTGCCGTCCGGTGCGTTGATGCGGCTGGATTCGGTCAGACCGAGAGCCTCCTTATAAAAAGAAAGCGAGCGGTCCAGATTGCAGACATTAAAATTGTTGTGTGCAAACGAAAATTGCATAATGATATCCTCCTGAATGCGAATCTACGGTTACTGTACCATGAAGCCGCAGAAATTGCAAGCGGACGGCGAAAAGATACAAAACCGGTTTGCATTTAGTGTTGAAATTTCTACAATGGCTTGCTATAATTAGGTTGAATATTTGCGTCCCAAAAAGGAGGCAGGGGTTTGAAAAAGAGATTACAGAAGATGCTGGCTCCCAACAGCGTAATGTTTTATGTGCTGTTTTTCCTGTTTGCGGTCGTGGGACTTTATTTCTCCCGCGTGTACGGTGCGGCGGGTATTGTGGTGTGTATCATCCTGCGGATTGTTTCGCTGCGCATGAATGCGGCACGGCGGCGGCAGGTGCAGGAGCTGATGAACAACATCGAGGTAGATGGCGGAGAGATCCGTCCGGCGGTGACACGCTCGCCGCTGCCGACAGCTGTTGCGCTGGCTACCACGGGCGAGATCGTATGGGCGAATGACGCATTTGCGGAAATCAGCGGTCGGGGGACTGCGGTAAGCGGCGTTCGCATGGGCGAGATCGCACCGACGTTTGAGACCGGCTGGCTCATCAAGGGACAGACCGCGTTCCCGGGAGAGCTTGGCATCGGCAAGCGGCAGTACCATGTATTCGGCAGTATGGTGCAGAGCGGTGCGGGACAGCTGATGATGCTGCATTTCATCGACTGCACCGAGTTTGTCCGTCTGCGGGATGCGGCTGAGACTACCCGTCCGGCTATCGCGGTTATCGCAATCGACAACTACGAGGAGCTGGTCAAGAACACCACCGACTCGGAAAAATCCAACATTCTGGCGGGCATTGATAAACGTCTGTTTGCCTGGGTGAAGGACTCGAGCGCCGTACTGCGCAAGTACGACCGCGACAAGTATATCTTCGTGATCGAAAACGCCGAGCTGGACAAGCTGGTCGCGCGCAAGTTCTCCGTTCTGCAGGAGGTGCGCGAAATTGAGAACCACGAGGGCGTTGTAGCCACTCTGTCCATCGGTATCGGACGCGACGGCGAAACGCTTGCGGAAAGCTATCAGTTTGCCGGACTCGCTGTCGACATGGCGCTGTCCCGCGGCGGTGACCAGGCGGTTATCAAGAATAAATTTAACTTTGCCTTCTTCGGCGGATTGAGCGAGGAAGTCGAGAAGCGCACCAAGGTCAAGAGCCGCGTGGTTGCCAACGCACTCAGCCAGCTGATCCGCGACTCGTCTCAGGTGTTGGTCATGGGCCACAAGAACAGCGATATGGACGCCATCGGCGCTGCTGCCGGTATGGTCTGTGCCGCGCGCGTCAAGGGCAGACCGGTGCACATTGTTGTGGACCGTCAGCACACCATGGCAAATGACCTGATCGAACGGCTGGAAACCCAGTCTGAGTACAAGGGCGTGTTCATCAGCGCCGAGGATGCGATGATCGCGTGCGATTTCAACACGCTGCTTATCGTGGTGGACGTAAACCGTCCCGGCTATGTGGAGAGCGCGGCGCTGCTCGAATCCATCAACAAGATCGCAGTCATTGACCATCACCGCCGTGCGGCGGATTATATCGAGAACGCAGTCGTATCCCTGCACGAGCCGTATGCGTCGTCCGCATCCGAGCTGGTCAGCGAGCTGCTGCAGTATCTTGTGCCGACCAGCGGCATCCTCACCTGCGAGGCGGAAGCCATGCTGGCAGGTATTTATCTGGATACCAAGGGCTTTGCAACGCGCACCGGCGTCCGCACATTTGAGGCGGCAGCGTATCTGCGCCGCGCAGGTGCGGAGTCGAGCGATGTCAAGCGCCTGTTCCAGTCCAGCTTTGACCAGTATATGGAGCGTCAGAAGCTGATCTCGTCCGCGCGCAACTGCGGTCAGGGCGTTATCTTCGCTATCACCGGTGAGGAGGTAGACCGTATTGCGGCCGCACAGGCAGCAGACGAGCTGCTGTCCATCATCGGCACACATGCAAGCGTTGTTGCGTTCCGCAGCGGCAATGATATGGCGGTTTCCGCTCGTGCGGCAGGCCACGTCAATGTGCAGCTGCTGATGGAACGACTCGGCGGCGGTGGAAACCATTCGGCGGCTGGTGCACAGCTGAAGAATACCACGCCGGAGGAGGCCGACAAGCTGATCACGGATGCTATTCGCGGCTACTTCGACGATCAGCGGACCGAAAAGCAGGACGACAATAAATAAAACCGAAAAGCAGGCGAAGTTGTTCGCCGCATTCGATATAGCAAACACAAAAGGAGTAATCACCATGAAAGTAATTCTCAAGGCCGACGTTAAGGGCAAGGGTAAAAAGGGCGAGCTGATCGAGGTCAGCGAGGGCTACGGCCGCAACTTCCTGATGCCGCGCGGTCTGGCAGAGCCGGCAACCGCGGATAACCTGAACGTGAAGAAGGCGCAGGATGAGGCACACGCACGCAAGATCGCACTCGAGCAGCAGGCAGCCCGCGAGGCAGCCGAGAAGCTTAAGGAGAGCCCGGTAAAGGTTCCGGCCAAGGGCGGTACGGGCGGCCGTCTGTTCGGCGCTGTTACCTCCAAGGAAATCGCTGAGGAACTGAACAAGCAGTACGGTCTGAACGTACCGAAGCAGAAGATCGTGCTCGAGGAGCCGATCAAGACCTTCGGTGTACACCGTGTAAAGGCAAAGCTGTATCAGGATATCGCAGGCGAGATTCTGGTGCAGGTAGTCGAGGCCTAACCTGCACCTATAGGGGGTATCCAATACCCACTATATACGCCGGTCGGTTCCGGAGAAACCGACCGGCGATACCCCCGGACACGCCCCAAGGGCGCTGGGTCGGGGTGTAAAAAGTCAGGCGCATGTCCTGACTTTTTACGGACACGGTATTGCCGTGTCCTATTTCATGCCGTGCGTGAAACGCACGGTCGCTGCGGCGGGTCAATGACTCGGTTTTCCGTTTGGAAAACCTGTCATGTGGTTGCGCTTTGCAAGCAAAGCGGGATTTGATTGACGCAGGCTATGCCTGCGTTGTCATTTTTCGTTCTTTATTCTCAATTCTCCATTTTCCATTTTTATTTTTTAGCGGAGGGAGGTAAGTAAGTGCCCGACGAACTTTTAATGCGGCAGGTGCCGCAGGATCTGACTGCGGAGCAGTCGCTTTTAGGCGCGATGCTGGTCGATCCGAACTGCATTCCCGAGGTCATCGAGCAGGTGCGCGCCGATGATTTTTACGCGGAAGAAAACAAGCGCATCTTTGAGACTATCTACTCGATGTTCAACGGTGCACAGCGCATTGACCCGGTAACCGTTCTGGATATGCTCACGCGCATGGGCTACTACGACGAGGCCGGCGGCCGCGCGTATCTCTTTCAGCTGATGGAGGTCACGCCGGGTGCGCGGAACGTCAACGAGTACGTCCGCATCGTGCGTGACAAGAGCCTGCTGCGACAGCTGGCGGACGCGGGCAGCGAGATTCAGCAGAACGCCCTTGAAGCCCACGGTGAAGCCTCCGGCATTGCCGAGCTGGCGGAGCAGCGTATTTACAGCATCCGTCAGGGACGTGAAATTAAGGGCCTGTCACGGCTTTCTGAGGTTATCGCGGATCTGTATACCGAACTGGACGAGCGCGCCCGGTCGGACAGTGAAATTCCCGGCATGTCCACCGGCTTCCATGCATTGGACACGGCGCTGACCGGTCTCAATAAATCCGATCTGATTCTCATTGCGGCACGACCCGGCATGGGCAAGACCGCGTTTGCGCTCAATGTGGCGCTCAATGCGGCTAAGGCAAGTGTTAAGAATAAGGAGCGCGGCGACAAAAAGGGCACCGGCGTGTGCGTGTTCCAGCTTGAGATGGGCAAGGAACAGCTGGCCAGCCGTTTCCTGTCGAGTGAGGCACTCATCGAGTCGCAGAAGCTGAAAACCGGCAATCTGGACGGTGACGATTGGGTAAAGATTGCGCGTGCGTCCGGCGTACTGGCAGGACTGAATATCTATGTGGACGACAATCCGGCCATCACGGTTGCGGAGATCAAGGCGAAATGCCGCAGACTGGGTGACGAACTCGGTCTGATCGTCATCGACTATCTGCAGCTGATGCACGTCGGCGGCCGTCACATGGATAATCGTGTGCAGGAGGTCGCAGAGATTTCACGTTCGCTGAAAATTATGGCGAAGGAACTCAATGTTCCGGTCGTGTGTCTGTCGCAGCTGTCGCGTGCGTCCGAGCAGCGCTCGGATAAGCGACCGATGCTGTCTGACCTGCGAGAGTCCGGCGCGATCGAGCAGGATGCCGACATCGTTATGTTTATCTACCGCGATGATTACTACGATGATGAAAGCGAAAATAAAAATATCGCAGAAATTATCATTGCGAAGAACCGCCACGGTGCGACCGGCACCATTGAGCTGCAGTGGGTCGGTCAGTACACGACCTTCTCCAACCCGGACCGCATTCACGAGGAGTAAGCCATGCTGGATACGGTAAAACGAACGATTTCCGACTATACGATGCTCGAAACCGGCGAAAATGTGCTTGTCGCCCTGTCCGGCGGTGCGGATTCCGTAGCGCTTCTGCTGAGTCTGCGCGAGCTGGGGTATCCGGTGCGGGCATTTCACCTCAACCACTGTCTGCGCGGTGCAGAGTCCGACCGGGACGAAGCCTTCTGCCGCAGGCTGTGTGACAGGCTCGGCGTGGAACTGGCGGTCGAGCGCGTGGACATAGCCGCTGCCGCAGGCGATTCCGCGGTGGAGGAGACTGCGCGGCGTATTCGCTATGCACGGCTGGAGCATGCCGCGCACGGAGCCAAAATCGCAGTGGCGCACAATGCGGACGACAATCTGGAGACCATGCTGTTCCATTTGGTGCGCGGCACAGGTGCGAAAGGTCTCACGGGCATTCCGCCGGTGCGCGGACGCATCATTCGGCCTCTCATCGAGGTTGAACGGCGGGAAATCGAAGCCTTTCTGCGTGAGCGCGGACAGGATTTCGTTACGGACAGCACGAACGCGGACACGGCTTATACGCGCAACCGCCTCCGTCAAGAGGTCGTTCCCATTCTGCGGGAATTGAATCCGCAGGCGGTGCAGGCGGCAGCACGGCTTTCGCGTCAGCTTCGACAGGACGAGACTTGCCTGCAGAGTTATGCACAGACCTGTGTACAACTTTGTGCAGTCGGGAACGGCGCGTGGAAGATTCAGCCTCTGCGGGAGGCCGCATCGGCGGTTCGCAGCCGAGCATTGCGTCTGCTGCTCGAAAACGCGGATATGCCGCTCAAAGACGTAACCGCAAAGCACATTTCAGCGCTCGAGCATCTGCTGGAAACCGCGTCTCCGTCTGCGGAAACCGATTTGCCGAACGGCTGTTTCGCAAGACGTGAATATGACGTTCTGCGCATCATTCCCAAGGCGGAAACCGCGGTCGAGCGGCCGGAAATCCCGTTTACCGTACCATTCGCAGGGATGATCTGGAAGGACACGGTAAGGCTGACTGCAAAAAAATTAGAAAAATCCGAAGTTTTTTACAAAACATTCAATACTTTTTGTCTGGATTGTGGTACAATAGATTTTGAATCGCTGTGTGTTCGCACACGACGCACCGGAGACACTCTGCGGCTGACCGAAAATGGCGGCAGCAGATCGCTCAAAAAGTTGATGATCGACCGAAAGATTCCGCGCTATATGCGGAATGCGATGGCCGTTATCGCGGATAAAAACGGCGTGATCGCGGTGCAGGATATCGGTGCGGACTGCAGCAGAACAGCCAAAAATAACGCAAATACACTGCAGATTACAGTAAAGGGGTTATCAAAAAATGGCTTATAATATGCGAGATGACATCAAGGAAGTTTACTTTACCGAGGAGCAGCTTCACGAAAAGGTAGCAGAGCTGGGTGCGCGTATCACGGAGGATTACCGCGATAAGAACCCGCTGATCGTCAGTGTGCTCAAGGGCTCCTATGTATTCATGGCCGACCTGACCCGTGCCATTGATACGCCGTGCAACGTGGATTTCATGGTCGTATCCAGCTACGGCAAGGGCACCAAGACCTCCGGCGAGGTGCAGATCATCAAGGATATCGCACAGCCGATCGACGGCCGCGACCTGCTGATCGTGGAGGATATTCTGGATTCCGGCGTAACGCTGCACTATCTCATGCAGATTCTGGCAGCACGCGGCGCGAACTCCATCCGCCTGTGCACGCTGCTCTCCAAGCCGGAGCGCCGCAAGATCAACGTCGATGTGGATTATCTCGGCTTTGAGATTCCGGACGAGTTCGTAGTCGGCTACGGTCTCGACTACGCGGAAAAGTATCGCAATCTGCCGTATATCGGTGTACTTAAGCCGTATGTTTACGGCGGCGAGTAATTTAGGGAAGAGGTGTTAAACCGATTTGAAAGGCAAAATGAAAGGCTTCGGCCTTTACCTGATCATACTGGTGTGCCTGTTGGCAGGCGTCAGCTATGTGGTCAGCCAGACACAGCAGACAGAAACGCTGTCCTATAATCAGATCTACAACTATTTTATGGATGGCGATGTTGACCAGTACGACGTGGACGACACCACGCTGACCATGCATCTGAAAAAGGAAAACCGGACGTACACCTACGATCTGGGTGACTACAGAAGCGTGTTCTATAACGATCTGGGCGAGACCATTCAGCAGCAGATGCGGGATGGCACGCTGACCAAGGTCGATTACCGCACGGCGACCATTCCGTGGTGGGCACAGTTCCTGCCGTATGTGATCCTGATCGTGCTGCTGATCGCGTTCTGGTACTTTATGATGAACAAGCAGTCCGGCGGCGGAGCAGGTCCGATGCAGTTTGGCAAGGCCCGTGCAAAGCTGGCGCAGGACGATAAGCGCAAGGTCACCTTCAATGATGTGGCAGGCGCGGACGAGGAAAAGGCAGAGCTGCAGGAAATCGTCGAGTTCCTCAAGAATCCGCAGAAGTTCGTGCAGATCGGCGCGCGTATTCCGAAGGGCGTGCTGCTGGTCGGTCCTCCGGGCACCGGTAAAACCCTGATCGCGCGTGCGGTTGCAGGCGAGGCGGGCGTACCGTTCCTGTCTATTTCGGGTTCGGACTTCGTTGAGTTGTACGTCGGTGTCGGCGCATCGCGTGTGCGCGACCTGTTCGAGCAGGCCAAGAAGAACGCGCCGGCTATCGTGTTCATCGACGAGATCGACGCGGTAGGCCGTCAGCGCGGCGCGGGTCTCGGCGGCGGCCATGACGAGCGCGAGCAGACGCTCAACCAGCTGCTCGTTGAGATGGACGGCTTTGGTGCAAATGAGGGCGTTATCGTCATCGCAGCCACCAACCGCAAGGATATTCTGGATAACGCGCTGCTGCGTCCGGGCCGTTTTGACCGTCAGGTCTATGTCGGCGCACCGGATGTCAAGGGTCGTGAGGCTGTCCTCAAGGTACATGCCCGCAACAAGCAGTTCGACCCGGATGTCAAGTTCTCTGAAATTGCCAAGACGACCGCCGGCTTCACCGGTGCAGACCTCGAAAACCTGCTCAATGAGGCAGCGCTGCTTGCGGCACGCCGCAACAAGAAGCTGATCTCGCAGGAGGAGATTGAGGAGTCGCTGCTCAAGGTCGTAATGGGCGTGGAGAAGAAGAGCCACATCATCAATGAGCACGACAAGCGCCTGACCGCGTACCACGAGGTCGGTCACGCGATCTGCTTCCACGTTCTGCCGACGCAGGATCCGGTACACCACGTTACCATTATCCCGCGTTCGTCCGGCGCAGGCGGCTTTACCATGCCGCTGCCGGAGGAGGATCAGGCATACCGCACCAAGAAGTATATGGAGGAGTACATCATCGTTTGTCTGGGCGGCCGCGTGGCCGAGCAGCTGACGATGGAGGATATCTCCACCGGTGCTTATGGCGACATCAAGCAGGCAACCCAGATGGCTCGCGCCATGGTCACCAGCTACGGCATGAGCGAGCGTATCGGCCCAATCGACTACGGCTCGGATAATGGCGAGGTGTTCCTCGGCCGTGATCTGGCAGCCGGCAAGGGCTATTCCGAGGTCAAGGCGGCGGAGATCGACGATGAGATTCACCGCATTATCGAGCACGCATATCACGCCTGTGAAAAGCTGCTGAGCGAGCACATGGACGAGATGAAGCGCGTTGCCGAGTATCTCATCCGCAACGAAACGATGGACGGCGAGACCTTTGTTAAGGTCTATAACGGCGAAATCGTTCCGGATAAGATCGTCGGTGAGGACCTGATGACCGAGCTGCAGCAGGAGCTGCACGCCAAGGTAAGCAAGCCCGCGGAATCCGCAGAGGAGCTTGCCAAGGTTGAAGAAGCCGAAAAGGATCTCGACCCGGATAAGCAGGATCAGTAAACATTCACAAAACCCCACAGAAAATTCTGTGGGGTTTTTCCTTGCCTGAAATGTCAAACATTCTTGACATTTTGCTGTCCGCCTGTTATCTTTAAGATGTAAAGAGAACTTTACATTTTAGCGAACGGCATCAAGGGTAGGAGGTGCTTTTATGCGGTGGGATTTATACACATCAGCCGAGAAAATGCAGGTATTGTGGGTCTGCATCGGCCTGCCGGTGCTCCTGCTGGCGGCATGGCTGGTAAAAGACTGGATGGATGCCGGAAGATCGAAAAAGGCCCGCAGGACCGCCAAAGCACTCGGCAGCAAGACCGATGAGATGGAGCACGCCATCATCACACAGGCACAGGTGGTCGCATACCGCGTGACGCAGACGGGAATCCTGGCGTGCCTGTATTATCGGCTGCTGATAAAAGGGCAGGCGGCAATGGAGTTGTGTGCGCTGTTGGTCGTGTCCGGCATGGTGGAGGCGGCTATTATGCTTGTGCAGACGTTCCGCAAAGCAAAGGACGACGAGGAGCATCCGCCGAGACTGACTTTCCTTATCGCAAAGCTGATGTTCTGTGCGGTGCTGATCGGATTGGCCATCGGAATGACGGTTCTAACGCAAAACTGGTAGGAGGTGCGCTTATGAGCTGGGATATGTACGATATGACACAGAAGGTGCAGGTTGTTATGGTTGCGATTGTGCTGCCGCTGGTCATTCTTGCAGCGAGCCTGTGGCACGATTGGGTAGAAGAAGGACAATCGCCGCAAGCGAGAAAAATCATGAAAGACTGGGAATGGAATATTGATGAGATGGCACACGCTGTCAATGTGAAGGGTCGCTTGATTGGCTACCGTGTGCTGCAGGCCGGTGTTATCATTTATCTTGGTTACAGCCGCTTTTTCCGTGATTATCGCTCGATTGAACTCAGTGTCCTGGCAATCGTGTCCATTGTTGCTGAGGTGCTGTTTATTATCATCAAAACCATTCGCAATATGGCGGGCGATGAGGATAAAACGCAAATGTGGAAACAGATGGGACACAGTGTGTTCAATAATCTGATGTATCTGTGGATTGTGGTGAAGGTTTTCTGGATGTAGGGAGGTGCACCTATGTTTACAACCGAAACCGGTATCGGCGTGGTCGTAATGGTCGTTTTTGCGGCAATCTGGCTGGCTTTTATGCTCTGGGAGGACTGGGGACAGGCCGGAAAAACCGCTCGTGCACGCGCTTCCGCGAAGGCCAACGGATGGGAGCAGGACGAAATGCAGAACACGATCACACGCAATGGTGCGATTATCGCCTATCGCTTGATGACGGTCGGACTGTTCGTGGTGATGTTGGTGGATATCATTGCATTCGGCAAAAATGTGAGCGAGTTTGCAATTCTGTGGTTTGTGTGCATGGTGTTCGAGGGCGTTTACAGAGCGATCGCAACCTACCGTGCCACAAAAGATGACGAGGAAAATCCGCCGTCCCAAAGTGCGCTTGCCGGGGATATTGTAAAGCGTATTTTCATTCCGGTCGTGATATTCGCAGATTTGATATGGAAGTTCTGGCGCTGAAGATGAAGAACAATATTAAAGAACTCCGCAAGGCACGCGGCTTGCGGCAGGAGGACATGGCAAAGCTGCTCGGGGTATCGCGGCAGACCATCGTGGCGATGGAGAACGATAAATACGACCCGACCCTCGAGCTGGCGATTAAAACCGCGCGGCTGCTGGAACAGCCTGTGGAGAGTATATTCTTCCTCGATGAAGAATCGTGAAAATTGAGAATTGAAAATGGAGAATGAACGTATAGATGGGGCATTTCCCATTCTCCATTCCTGCATGAAAAAAGGACTTCCCGCAGGAAGTCCTTTGAGGCTGTCGAAAAACTAACGTTTTCCGAGCAGCCTCTCGCTCGAAACCACGCTTTCGAGCGAATACTGAAGAAAAACCGCGCCCTACGGGCACATTTTTTCTTCCCTTGTATAAATTCCGAGATACATGCTCCCGGAATTTATGAATTTGCTTCGCAAATTCTATTTTATACGTGCTGCCGCACGAAGCGTAAAAATTAAAATAATATTTTTTTGACAGACTGAAAGGACTTCCAGCAGGAAGTCCTTTTTTATAGCACAGATTTACCCAATACCGCCCGGGATAATAAAGCTGAAGAATACGACGAGTGCGGCAAGGAAGATATACACATATTTCGCAAGCGGCGCAAACGCGCGGCTGAGCGGCTTGCTGCGGCCGTTCATCAGCTCCTGCTCCATCTTGTTAATGCCGAGCACCCAGTACGCCATAACCGCACCGAGGATAGCGCCGATCGGCACGACGTAAATGGTGATAACGTCCATCAGCGTACCCATGAGCGTATCGCGCTCGATAAACAGGCCAACCGCCAATGCGGCGCCGCACGACAGCAGGACAGCGGCCTTTCGGCTCAGCTTGAGGCGCGTCTGCGCGGCTTCAGAGACTGCTTCCAGCATGTTCGCCAGCGAGGTAATGCCCGCGAACAGCACGGAAATAAAGAAGAAGAACGCGAACAGACGGCCGAACGGCATCTGCTGGAATACACGCGGCAGGGTGATGAACAGCAGCTTGGGGCCGGAGGCCGGGTCCAGACCGAACGCGAACACGCTCGGCAGGATGGCGAAGCCTGCCAGCATAGCGGCGCAGGTGTCGAGCACAGCGGTCATGCACGACGAATGTACAACATCCTCATTTCTCGGCAGGTAAGAGCCGTAAATGATCATGCCCGAGCCGGTGATCGACAGCGAGAAGAACGCCTGACCCATCGCCATGATCCATGTGCGCGGGTTGAACAGGTATTCCCACTGCGGTACGAGCAGGTATTTGTAGCCTTCGATCGCATTCGGCAGGAAGGCTACGCGGATAGCAATAATGATGAACAGGATGAAGAATGCGGGCATCATCACCTTGTTGATCTTTTCAATGCCGCCGGACACGCCGAAGATCAGCACAGCCGCCGTCAGCAGGATAACCAGGGTGTGCCACGGCACACTGGAAAAATTCGTGCTGCTCATTTCCGTGAAGAACTGCTCCGGTTCGGTGCTCATCAGCGAGCCGGTCAGTGCACCGAATGCGCTTCGCAGCACCCAGCCGACGATGATGGCGTAGCCGATGGCGATACCGAGTGAGCCAAGCAGAGGAATCGTACCGAGGATGGCGCCGCCCTTTTTGCCGCGGGACTTCATCGCAAATTCATACGAGCCGATCGGACCTGTGCCGGTCATACGGCCGAAGGCGAACTCGCCGGACAGGCCGACATAGCCGAACAGTGCGATAAACAGCAGGTAGGGGATTAAAAAAGCCGCGCCGCCGTATTGACCGGTGCGGTAAGGGAACATCCAGATGTTGCCCATGCCGACCGCAGAGCCGACCGCCGCCAGCACAAAGCCGATTTTTGAGGTAAAGGTTCCGTTTTCGTTTTTCTGATGCATAATAAAACTCTCCGATTGTTTACAGATGTAAACATAGTATAACACAAAATAAAGCAAAAAGCCACTTACACTTTTCACAGGAAAAGCGGGAGCTTTTGACAGAAGTAACAAAACACTCGTCGGAATTTAGGGAAATTTATCAGTTATTCTCTTGCGCTCGGTGGATGGATATGGTATGATAAATGAGCGTGAAAAAGACAAGTGTCTTTTTAGGGAGGACAGACATCGCATGATAAAACCAAAGTATTATCTCGTGGAGCGCACCCTGCTGCCGGAGGTATTTCAGCGCGTGATCGAAGCGAATGAAGCCATCGCTTCGGGCAAGGCGGCTACGGCAAGCGAAGCGGCAAAGATCGCCGGTCTGTCGCGCAGTGCGTATTACAAATATAAGGACGGCGTTCGCCCTTTCTTTGAGGCGACCACCGACCGTATCGTCACCTACCATTTCATGCTGCACGATCAGCCGGGTGTTCTGTCGAGCATCCTCGGACTGATGGCACGCTCGGGTGCAAACCTGCTGACGGTGAACCAGTCCATTCCGATGAGAGGAATGGCATCGGTCACCATTTCGGCCCGCACCGGTGAGATGAAATACTCATCCGAAGAGCTTGTGCATCGCGCAGAAGCAATGGAAGGCGTCAGCAAAGTGGAAATTCTGGCATCTGAATGACCGTCCGACGGTATACAGAACGCTAATTTAACTGATGAAAGGAAATCAGCATATGATTAAAGTAGCAATCATGGGACACGGCACCGTCGGTTCGGGCGTATACGAGGTTTTCGACATGAATGCCGAAAAGATCGCCAAGACCGTTGGCGAGCCGGTTGAGGTAAAGTACGTCCTCGACCTGCGCGACTTCTCCTCTCTGCCGTATGGCAATAAATTTGTAACCGATTTTTCTATCATCGAGAACGACCCCGAGGTAACAGTCGTTGCCGAGGTAATGGGCGGCGTGGGCGCTGCGTACCAGTTCACCAAGCGCTGCCTCGAGGCTGGCAAGAGCGTATGCACCTCCAACAAGGAACTGGTTGCTACCAAGGGTGAGGAGCTGCTCAAGATTGCCGAGGAGCACGGCGTAAACTACATGTTCGAGGCCTCCGTCGGCGGCGGCATTCCGGTCATCCGTCCGATGCTGCAGTGCCTGGCTGCCAACGAGTTTAACGAAATCTGCGGCATTCTGAACGGCACGACCAACTACATTCTCACCCAGATGATCCACAACGGCGTTACCTTTGCGGATGCGCTCAAGCAGGCACAGCTCAACGGCTATGCCGAGAAGGATCCGACCGCTGACATCGAGGGTCACGACGCCTGCCGCAAGATCTGCATTCTGTCCGACCTCGCTTACGGCGATAAGTTCGATCCGGACCAGGTTTCCTGCGAGGGTATCACTAAGATCACCCTTGAGGACGTAGCAAACGCCGATAAGCTGGGCTGCGTTATCAAGCTGCTGGGCCGCTCGGTCCGCTGCGAGGACGGCACCGCTTACGCTTATGTTGCACCGCATCTCATCCACAAGGAAAGCCCGCTGGCCGCTGTTGAGGATGTATTCAACGCCATCATGATCGACGGCAATGCGACCGGTGAGGTTATGTTCTACGGCAAGGGCGCCGGCAAGCTGGCGACCGCTTCCGCTGTTGTTGCCGATATGCTGGACAGCATCGAGCACAAGGACAACCGCCGCCGTATCTTCTGGGGCGATGGCTCCAAGAATCTGCTCCGTCCGCTGGATACCCTGCAGAGTGCATGGTACGTTCGCTTCAAGGGCGCACAGAAGGATGTTGAGGAGCTGCTGCCGGTTGAGAGTCTGACCGAGCCTGCTGAGGGCGTATTCGTGGTTCAGACCCGCAAGCTGTCCACCGCAGAGATGAACGCCGCAGCCGAAAAGCTGAATGCACGCGGTGAAGTTCGTGCGGCAATGCGTATTCTGTAAAGGAGAGAAAATACAATGGTTCGTGTAACCGTTCCTGCTACGAGCGCCAATATGGGCTCGGGCTATGACAGCATCGGCATTGCGCTCGAGCTGTACAACGTGATCGACCTCGCAGAGAACGATCATATTGATATTTCGGATAAAAACGGTCAGTATGTTCCGCAGGACGAGAGCAACCTGATCTATCAGTGTGCGAAGCGCGTCTACGACGAGTGCGGCAAGCCGCTTTCCGGTCTGACCATCGTTGAGGACTGCGCTATCCCGCAGACTCGCGGTCTGGGTTCGTCCTCGGCGTGCACGGTTGCGGGTATCATGGGTGCAAACATGCTGCTCGGTGAGCCGCTCGACCGCAACGCGGTCATTGATCTGGCGGCTACCATCGAGGGTCACCCGGATAACTCCACACCGGCGATTCTCGGCGGCTTCTGCGTGGCGCTGCTCGAAAACGGCCATGTGCATCACGTTCGCGTGCCGGTTCACGGCGCGATCGACTTCGTGGTATTCATCCCGGATTTCCAGCTGTCCACCGAAAAGGCGCGTGCGGCGCTGCCCAAGACCATCGACCATCACGATGCGGTTTACAATCTGGCGCGCGCAGCGCTGCTCGCGGGCAGCCTGACCACCGGCAAGCTGGAAAACCTTGATGCGGCAACCGGTGACTGTCTGCACCAGCCGTACCGTTTCGGTCTGATTGAAAACGGTGAGGACATCGTGCGTGAGGCCAAGAAGCTGGGCGCACTCGGCGCTTTCATTTCCGGCGCAGGCCCGTCCATCGTGGCGATCGTCTACAAGGGCGACCGCGACTACATCACCCGTGCACAGGAGCTGTGCGAAAAGCACTATCCGCACTGGAAAGCCGTGCAGCTGCGCTGTGATGAGGTTGGTGCGACCGTAAAACGACTGTAATAGGGGACGGATGAGTGCTCTCGTCCGTGTATATAAGGAGGAAACATAGTTAGTATGAGTCTTATTGTGCAAAAGTTCGGCGGCACTTCGGTTGCCAACACCGAGCGACTGAAGAATGTTGCGGACATTGTTACCAAGACCGCACAGGCAGGCAATCAGGTTGTTGTAGTTGTATCCGCGCAGGGCGATACCACGGATGATCTGATCGTAAAGGCTGCCGAGCTGAACGACCGTCCTTCCAAGCGCGAGATGGACGTTCTGCTCAACACCGGCGAGATGATCTCCATGTCTCTGCTGGCGATGGCCATCCAGAAGCTGGGCTTTCCGGTCGTATCCCTGACCGGCTGGCAGATCGGTCTGGAGACCAACAGCAACTACTCGGATGCCCGCATCAAGCGCATCGCAGGCGATCGCCTCAAGGCAGAGCTGGACAACGGCCGCATCGTTATCGTAGCCGGTTTCCAGGGCATCAACAAGATGGGCGACGTTACCACGCTCGGCCGCGGCGGCTCGGATACCACCGCAGTTGCCATTGCCGCAACGCTCGGCGCGGATCTCTGCCAGATCTATACCGACGTAGACGGCGTTTACACTGCCGATCCGCGCATCGTAAAGGATGCCAAGAAGCTGGACGCCATCACCTATGATGAGATGCTGGAGCTGGCATCTCTGGGCGCACAGGTGCTGCACAACCGTTCGGTTGAGATGGCAAAGAAGTACAATGTCGATCTTGAGGTCGTTTCGAGCTTTACCCGCAATCCGGGTACCAAAGTCAAGGAGGGTTCTAATATGGAAAAACTGCTGGTTTCGGGTGTTGCCCGTGATAATAACTGCGCGCGTGTAGCGATCATCAATCTGGACGATACGCCGGGCACTGCATTCAAGGTATTCTCGCTGATGGCGAAGCACAATGTCAACATCGACATCATCCTCCAGTCCGTAGGCCGCGATAACAAGAAGTCCATCTCGTTCACCATCCGTCAGGACGATGCAGAGCGCGTCGAGAAGATCCTGCGCGACGCGAAGGAGATGCTCGGCTACGAGGATATTTCCATCAACACCAAGGTCGCAAAGGTTTCTATTGTTGGTGCAGGCATGGCTTCCGCTACCGGCGTTGCTTCCAAGATGTTCGAGGCTCTGGCAAGCGCCGGCATCAACATCCGTATGATCTCCACCTCTGAGATCAAGATCTCTGTCCTCATCAACGAGGAGGACAGCGAGAAGGCTGTTAAGGCTATCCACGAGGAGTTCTTCAACGCTTAATTGGGGGCAATACCACACGATTGCATCGGCGGCGTTTGGCGGAAATTTTGTGCGCTGATTTTGTTGCGTTCCCTTGCAATACACAAAGTATTGCTGCGGAACCGCGCCGCATCAGCACGCGAAATTTACTCGCCAACCGCTCACCGCTGAATCGTGTGGTAATGCCCATAAGTGTTTTCCCAGATAGCCTCAAAGTCCCGAAATGTGCATTTCGGGACTTTTTTGCAACCGGAAAGACGTACGCAACCGTCGGTTGACAAAAAGAAACGATGGGTTGGTGGCGCTTTTGCGGCATTTCAGGCACACTGGAGACAGAAAAGAAAGGCAGGTGGCAGAGATGACAACAGGTGAGAAAATCGCGGTACTGCGAAAAGAGCAGGGCATGAGTCAGGAGGCGCTCGGCGAAAAGCTGGGTCTCAGCCGTCAGGCGGTCAGCAAGTGGGAGGCCGATCAGGCGGTGCCCACGATGGATAATTTAATGGAACTGAGCAAGCTGTTTGGCGTTCCGGTGGATACGCTGCTGCGTCCGGATGCGGAGCTAATGCCAAAGGCAGAGGACTCGGATGAATCGTGGCCGGGTGCAGAGAACCAGCCGGTCAGGAACGGAAACCGCAAATGGAAAATCGCAGCGATTGCAGCGGCGGGACTGCTGTGCGTCAGTGTGGTATGCAGCGCGGTCAGCCTGTGGCGCGTGATCGTCATGCAGAACCAGATTGACCAGCTGCGGCTGCAGAGCGGGCCGAGCACGATTTACTATCCGGATAATACGAGCGCTGAGAACAGCGATTTAGCCGACTGGTCGGAGAATATCGAGGTAGACCCGGATCACAACGAAAATCTTCTTGTCACAGTGAGCGCCGTGCCGAAAGAAATGCGGGACGGCGAAACCGCAAAGTTTGTTGTCCGCAGCGGCGATCAGTCGTGGGAGTGCGACGCAGAAAACAAGAACGGTTACAGCGGCGAAATCAGCGTGCCGCTGGTGGATACGTTTTCTGTTTATTTGACGCTGACAAGTACGGACGGAGAAATCCGTAATATTATGGTTGCCTCTGAGTATGACCTGAAGCAGCGTTTTTCTCTCGAAGTGCGTGCGTGGTGGGAGAACGGTAGCTTTAGCTTTAATGGTAAGACCACATCAGCCAGCGGCAATGTGGCAACGTATATTTACTGCGGCGATGACAGTGTGACACCGGTCAGTGGTCGTATATTGCTGTATCAGAACGGAAAACAAATCAAAGAACAGAAGATAGAGAATATAGAAACAGGATTCGGTGGAGACGTTTATTATTATACACAGGTTGACTGGCGCAATATGGAAGGTGGATTGGATCAGTACCAGATGAAAGCCGAGATTACCGACAATTACGGCAGAGTGTACAGCAGTGAGTTTTTCCAATAACAAAAAAGACCGCGAAAGCGGTCTTTTTGTTATTTCCTCGGTGTAAATGTCGCGGCGAGGACGTAAACACGGCTTGCGCCCATCTCCCGCAGAGTCTTGACGGCGGCAGCGGCTGTTGCACCGGTGGTGATAATATCATCGACCAGCACAACGGATTTTCCGGTCAAATCCACGCTGCCCTTCGGCAGAACGGCATCTTTTGCGTTGCTCTGCCGCGCGGCGTAATCCTTCTGCGCGGACTGCTTGCCAACAAACCATCGCTTGCGCAGTGTTGCCTCGCACGGCAGGGAAAGCGGCTTTGCGATGAGCTTTGCCAGCAGCTCCGCCTGATTGTACCCGCGCTTGCGGTAGTGCAGCAATCCAATCGGCATGTAGGTAATCAAATCCGGCTGCCAGTCGTCCAACTGTGACGTGAGGGCCACGGACATTTGCGCCGCGAACCAGTCCGCACAGTAGGCGGCGCTGCTGAATTTGAACCGTTTCATGGCATTGCGTACTGTGCCGCGGTAATACAGCGGAGCGATCGTACCGTCCGCTCCGGCGATGGAGATGACCTCATTGCAGCGGTATTCCCGCCGGACTGCAGCGGCACAGTCCGGACAAAGCTGCAGCGTGCGGCTGGTCGTCACCGGAAAATCCGCGCCGCATAAAACGCACCTGTGACCATAAAGAATGCCCATCGAATCACCTCAACTATGCAAAAAGAGCTGTCCGCGCGGGACAGCTCTTTGATTATGCGATATTGCGGAAACTTACTTCTGGAGCAGCTTCTTCAGACGCTCAGCAGCTTCCTTGGTGCGTGCCTGATCGCCGAATGCGGTCAGACGGAAGAAGCCGTCACCGTTCTTGCCGAAGCCTGCACCCGGCGTACCAACGACGTTGGCATTCTCAAGCAGGTAGTCGAAGAAGGTCCACGAATCCATGCCGTTCGGGCACTTGAGCCACAGGTACGGGCTGCTCTTGCCGCCGGTGTACCAGATACCCAGCTCATCGAGGGTCGCAGCGAGAACCTTAGCGTTCTGCTTGTAGTAGCCGAGGGTCTCCTTAATCTGCTTCATGCCTTCCTCGGTGAAGCAGGCAGCAGCGCCCTTCTGTACGATATACGGAACGCCGTTGAACTTGGTGGTCTGGCGGCGCAGCCACATCTTGTTCAGCTTGCCGTCCAGCAGAGCGGTCGGAACAACGGTCCAGCCGCAGCGGGTGCCGGTGAAGCCTGCCATCTTGGAGAAGGAGCAGAACTCGATCGCACAGGACTTAGCGCCTTCGATCTCGTAGATGGAGCGCGGCAGAGTCTCATCCTCGATGAAGCACTCGTAAGCTGCGTCATACAGGATAACGGCGTTCTGCTTGTTGGCGTAATCTACCCAGGCCTTCAGACCTGCACGGTCGTAAGCAGCGCCGGTCGGGTTGTTCGGAGAGCAGATATAGATGATGTCGCACTGAACGGACTCGTCCGGCAGCGGCAGGAAGCCGTTTGCCTCGTTTGCGTCAGCGAATACGATCTTGCGGCCCGCCATAACGTTGGTATCAACGTAAACCGGGTAAACCGGGTCCGGAACCAGAACGGTGTTGTCAGTGCCGAAAATGTCGAGGATATTGCCGAGGTCGCTCTTTGCACCGTCCGAGATGAAGATCTCGTTGGTGGCGAGCTCTACGCCGTGGGACTTGTAGTAGCCGACCAGCGCCTCGTGCAGGAAGCCGTAGCCCTGCTCATCGCCGTAGCCGTGGAAGGTTTCCTGCTTGGCCTGATCCTCAACGGCTGCGTGCAGTGCGTCGATAACAGCCGGTACCAGCGGACGGGTTACGTCGCCGATGCCCAGACGGATGATATCAGCCTCCGGATGTGTTTCGGAGTACTCACGCACCTTGCGTGCGATGGTGGAGAACAGATAGCTCTGCTCGAGATTGTCGTAGTTCTTGTTAGTCTGCATTGTTGTTCTGGCTCCTTTTCAGAGATGCCGCGACGAACGCCTTGAACAGGGGATGTGCGCGGTTCGGACGGGACTTGAACTCGGGGTGGAACTGTACGCCGATGTAGAACGGATGGTTCGGGATCTCAACGGTCTCCACAAGCTCGCCGGTCGGCGAGGTGCCCGTGATCTGCATGCCCTTATTTTCAATCTCCTCGCGGAAATTGTTGTTGAACTCGTAACGGTGGCGGTGACGCTCGGAAATCATTTCCTCGCCGTACGCCGATGCCATGATAGTATTCGGACGGATCTTGCACGGATAAGCGCCCAGACGCATCGTGCCGCCCTTCTTGGAGATGCCCTGCTGGCTCTCCATCAGGTCGATGACCGGATGGGTGGAATCCGGGTCAAACTCGCTGGAGTTTGCATCCGCGTAGCCGAGCACGTTGCGTGCGTAGCTCATAACCGCGATCTGCATGCCGAGGCAGATGCCGAAGTAGGGGATACCCTGCGTGCGGGCATAGTTTGCTGCACAGATCATGCCTTCCACGCCGCGTGCGCCGAAGCCGCCCGGCAGGATGATGCCGTCAACCTCACCGAGCAGCTTGTCTACGGTGGAGTCGTTGATCTCCTCGGAGTCTACCCAGTCGATATCGACGAAGCAGCCGGTCTCGTAGCCGCCGTGCTGCAGTGCCTCTGCAACCGAAAGGTATGCGTCGTGCAGCTTGACGTACTTGCCGACCAGCGCGATTTTCACATGGTCCTTGCGGGCTGCGATGCGCTCGAGCATTTCCTGCCACTCGGTCATATCGCCCTTGCCTGCGCCGATGGACAGCTCACGGCAGACGATGTCGGACAGATGGCTCTCCTCGAGCATCATCGGTGCCTGATACAGAACCGGCAGGGTGCGGTTTTCGATTACGCAGTCCTCCGGCACGGTGCAGAACATGGAAATCTTGCGCTTGATATCGTCATCCATCGGCTGGTCAACGCGGGCTACGATAATGTCCGGAGAGATGCCCAGACCGCGCAGCTCCTTAACCGAGTGCTGGGTCGGCTTGGACTTCGGCTCATTGGAGCCGGAGATGAACGGAACCAGCGTTACATGGATGAACAGGCAGTTGCGGCGGCCAACCTCAGCAGCAACCTGACGGATCGCCTCGAGGAACGGCTGGGACTCAATATCGCCGGTGGTGCCGCCAATCTCGGTGATAACAACGTCAGCCGAGGTCTTTTTGCCTACCGAGTAGATGAAAGACTTGATCTCGTTGGTGATGTGCGGAATAACCTGCACGGTCTCACCGAGGTACTCGCCGGCGCGCTCCTTGTTCAGAACATTCCAGTATACCTTGCCGGTGGTCAGGTTGGAGAACTTGTTCAGGTCCTCGTCGATGAAGCGCTCGTAGTGGCCGAGGTCGAGGTCGGTCTCTGCGCCGTCGTCGGTAACGTAAACCTCGCCGTGCTGGAACGGGCTCATCGTGCCCGGGTCTACGTTGATGTAGGGATCGAGCTTCTGCGCTGCAATTTTCAGGCCGCGGCTTTTCAGCAGACGGCCGAGAGATGCGGCAGTAATGCCCTTGCCCAGACCGGAAACTACGCCGCCGGTCACGAAGATGTACTTTGTCATATCTCAATTTCCCCCTTGAATACGGTCGTTGCCGCGCCCGTCATGAACACGGTTTCATCTGTATAGCGAATGGTGAGGTCGCCGCCGCGCAGGTGCACGACGATATCCTCGTTTTTGTTTGCAAGGCCGTTCAGACATGCTGCCACGCCGGTCGCACAGGAGCCGGTGCCGCACGCCCATGTTTCACCGGAGCCGCGCTCCCAGACGCGCATTTTCAGGCTGCCGTCCGGCAGGACATTGACAAACTCGGTGTTGACACGCTCCGGAAACAGCGGATGATGCTCGAACTTGGGTCCGATGCGCGTAAGGTCGAGGTCGTCCACATCTTCCTTCTGGAAAATAACGCAGTGCGGGTTGCCCATGGAAACGCAGGTCATGTGGTAGACCTTTTCGTCCACAACGATGGGTGCGCTGATGACGTTCTCGCCGTCCATATCAACGGGAATCTCCCGCGGAGCAAGAATGGCTGCACCCATGTCCACGCGGGCGGACTGCATTTTGCCGTCCTTGACGGTCAGCTCAAGCGTTTTTACGCCGGAAAGCGTGTCGATGGTGATGGTGGTGCGGCCATCGGTCATGCCGTTGTCGTACAGGTACTTGCCCACGCAGCGGATGCCGTTGCCGCACATTTTTCCCTCCGAGCCGTCGGCGTTGAAGATGCGCATCTGCGCATCCGCCTTGTCGGAAGGAGAAATAAGGATAATGCCGTCGCCGCCGATACCGAAGTGCGGCTCACTGAGCTTGATCGAAAGCGACTCGGGATCGGGCACAGTCTGGTCGAAGCAATTAAAATAGATATAATTGTTGCCGCAGCCGTGCATCTTGGTGAAAGCCAGCTTCACACGGATTCCCTCCTTAGAAAATAACAAAATGGCATATAGGCAGGGAAAGACAGAGCTTCTCTGCTCATACACCATTTAGTATATCATAATCTGTCGGGAATTTCTCTATAAAATCGAAAAAACCGAAAAAATTTTCGCGTGAGATATGAGATGTTTTTAAGCGGTATCGCACAAATCACGGCGTTTTTCCGCCGATGATGTCCTCGGCGATGTCTCGCTTGGAGCGGCGCTGGTTCATAGCCTGCTGCTCGATGTAGGAATGCGCCTCCGGCTCGGTCATGCCGCAGCACTCGATGAGCAGACACTTGGCGCGGTCTACCTGACGGATATCCTCAATGCGCTTTTGCAGACGGCGGTTTTCGCTCTGCAGGCCGGTCAGACGGCTGCGTGCGGCACGCGTCATGCGGAGCGCCTGCATGAACAGCACGCGCGAGAGTGGCTTGGGTACGACGAACACGCCGTCGTCCTCGACCTTTTCGGCAACACTGTCCGCAATCTCGGCCTTAGCGAGCAGGATCACGCCGGAAAGCGTATCGGACGCAGCCTGCTGCGCCATATCATGCCCGAATTCATCGGGCAGCGGCGTGTTAACGAGAATTAGATCAAACGAGCCGTCCACCAGCATGCGCCGAGCCTCCGCACCGGAGGAAGCAGGTGTAAGCTGAGCCTGTACGCCGCAGGACGTTAAAAACTGAGAAAGCATGGTGCGGGATTTTTCGGTTGCAGAAACGAGAAGAATGCGTTCCATGTGGTGTGCTCCTCCTTTCAAACGGTATTATGCGGGATTAGTAGCGTTCAAAATAGAGGGAGCGTTCGGCAGCCGTGCGGTCGTCGGCAAGTACGATGCGGTCGTGCTCGGCCTGCTTGGCGGCGAAAAAGGCTGTGCGTGCCTTTTCGGGAAGGTACTTGGTGATAAAGTCGCTGTCCTTGGCGATGCGGATCGCGTCGCACAGGGCGCCGGGCAGTGCTTCGTACCTGGCACGCACTTCATTGGAAGCGGTGAACAGGTTTTCGTCGCAAGCGGGCGGCAGGGGCAGTCCCTGCTCGATACCGTCAAGACCGGCGTGGATGAGCAGGGCAAATACGATGTACGGGTTAATGCAGCCGTCGAACGCACGCAGCTTCATGCGGTTGGCGGAGTGATCACCGGTCAGCGGCACGGTGATGAGCGGACAGCGGTTCTGGTGCGACCATGTGATGTACTTCGGCGCTTCAAACTCACCCAGACGCTGGAACGAGTTGGTGAGCGGATTACAGAAGATGGTCATCTCGGCGGCACGCTGCAGAATGCCCGCCACAAAGCTCTGGCCCTCGGCAGATTCTTCAAACGAGGGCTGGAACAGGTTCTTGCCGTTTTTGTTTATCGAAACAGACAGATGCAGTCCGCTGCCCGGCGCATGCGGGAGCGGCTTGGGCAGGAAGGACGCAAACAGGCCGCTTGAGGACGCCATGGACTTGACGACCCACTTGAAGGTGACGAAATTATCTGCCGCTTCAAGGGCTTCGGCGTAGCGGAAGTCAACCTCGTTCTGGCCGGGACCCTGCTCGTGGTGCGAGGACTCCGGCTGGATGTTCATTTCCTCAAGCGTCAGGCAGATCTGACGGCGCACGTTTTCCGCCTTGTCGAGCGGCGCTACATCGAAATACTCGCCGTGATCGTGCGGAATGGTGGTTGGATGGCCGTTTTCATCCAGCTCGAACAGGTAAAACTCGCTTGCCGTGCCCATGGTCAGCGAGTAGCCTGCGCGGCGCGCACGGCGGTTGGCCTCACGCAGCAAATGACGGCCGTCGCCCTCGAACGGCGTGCCGTCCGGATAGCGAATGTCGCAGTAAAAGCGCACTACACGGCCCTGAGCCGGTCGCCACGGCAGAACGGAAAGCGTTGCCGGATCGGGGAACAGCAGCAGATCAGACGCTTCTACATTGAGAAAGCCGCGCAGCGCCGCTGCGTTGAAGTGGATGCCCTGCTCGAAGGCGCGTTCCAGCTCGGTCGGCATGATGGCGATGTTCTTCTGGTTGCCGAAAATATCGCAAAACGCAAGACGAATGAACTTTACGTCGTTCTCCTGAATAAATTGTACGACTTCGCTCATGGTGGTGTCCATAAAGTCATACCTCCTTTAAGAATGGAAGATTTTCTTCAGAGTGAAGAGTGGAGAGTTGAGAGTGAAGAGATTGCGCAAGGTAGGGGGTGACAGATAGATGGAATTCGCAGGTGCTGTCCGCAATCTCCGGACAAACGAGTTGCGCGACACGGGTATCCCCAGAGGGCCCGTTCTTGTCCTTCGGGCAATTCACCTTGTGCTCCTGCCGGGTAGGCAGGTTACGTTCGCTTCGTAAGCGAAAATCTCACGAATGGAGATCATTCCGCAAAGCGGGATTACGCCTCAAAGGTATAAAGCTGCTTATACCCAGCCTCCGGGTTCGGCGTGAGGACGAAATACTTCTGCGAAAGCAGATTTTCCGCGTCTGCGCCGAACAGCTGCGCGTATTCCTTAATATAAGGTGCAAATTCAGTCATATCGTCCGCGGAGACCTCGCTCACGAGGACCTGACGCGGCAGATCGGTCGGTGCTTTATCACATCTTAACACAATTTTGCCGCCGTGCATACCGGTTCCGCAGAAATTGTTGACCGGATACGCGCCGTTCTGACCGATGCCGAGCACAAGAATGAGACCGCCGGCGAGATACTCGCCGAGGAATGAACCTGCCTTGCCGCCGACTACCATAACAGGGAAGTGCTGCTGGTAGGCCTTCATGTGGATGCCGGCGCGGTAGCCGCAGTCCCCCTTGATATAGATCTTGCCGCCGCGCATCGCGTAGCCGCAGGCGTCGCCGACGTTGCCGTGCACAACGATCTCACCGGCGTTCATGGTGTCGCCGACGGCCTCCTGCGCGTTGCCGAAGACCTCAATGGTGGAGCCGTTCAGATACTGGCCGAGACCGTTGCCTGCCGTGCCGTGCACGGTGATCTTGCGGTCGGTGGAGCCGCAGCCGATGTAGCGCTGGCCGATCACGTTCTCAACCGTAATCTCGCTGTCCTGCGCTGCGCGGATCTGCTCGTTTACTTGTTTATAATAGGTAAGTCCTGCCTGTACAGTTGTCATTTTCGCGCACCTCCTGTGCTTATTCGCCTGCGTGCTTGATGCCGAGGATGTTCAGCTCACGGTCGGTCAGGCCGATGCCGCGCAGCATAAGACGGTTGCCGCGCAGTGCCTCGATGGAGTTGATGCCCATGCCGCCCATCATTTCCTTGAGCTCGTGATCCCATGCAGTGAGCAGGTTGATGAGACGCTGGGAGCCGATATCCGGATTCAGGCGCTTGACCAGCTCCGGACGCTGAGTTGCAATGCCCCAGTTGCACTTGCCGGTCTGGCAGGTGCGGCACAGGTGGCAGCCCATTGCCAGCAGAGCCGCGGTGCCGATGTAGCATGCGTCCGCGCCGAGCGCGATGGCCTTGAGCAGATCGGCGGAGTTGCGAATGGAGCCGCCGACAACGACCGAAACCTCATCACGGATGCCCTCATCGCGCAGACGCTGATCGACAGCGGCGAGCGCCAGCTCGATCGGGATGCCGACGTTGTCGCGGATGCGGGTAGGAGCTGCACCGGTGCCGCCGCGGTAGCCGTCGATGCAGATGATGTCTGCACCCGAGCGGGCTACGCCGGAAGCGACTGCTGCTACATTATTTACGGCTGCAATTTTGACCATAACCGGCTTCTTGTATTCGGTAGCTTCCTTCAGCGAGTAAACCAGCTGACGCAGGTCCTCGATGGAGTAGATATCATGATGCGGAGCCGGAGAAATCGCGTCCGTGCCTTCCGGGATCATACGGGTCTTGGAGATATCCGGGCCGACCTTGAGTCCGGGCAGATGACCGCCGATACCCGGCTTTGCGCCCTGACCCATCTTGATCTCGATGGCAGCACCGGCTTCGAGGTAATCCTTATGTACGCCGAAACGACCGGATGCAACCTGCACGATGGTGTGCGGGCCGTACTGGTAGAAGTCCTGATGCAGACCGCCCTCACCGGTATTATAGTAGGTGCCGAGTGCGCTTGCAGCGCGTGCGAGTGCGGCATGTGCGTTGTAGGAGATCGAGCCGTAGCTCATTGCGGAGAACATGATCGGCAGGTTGAGCTCCAGCTGCGGCGCCAGATTGGGAACCAGATTGCCGTTCTCGTCACGCTCAATCTTGCCCGGCTTTTTGCCGAGGAAGGTCTTGGTCTCCATCGGCTCGCGCAGCGGGTCGATGGACGGATTGGTAACCTGCGAAGCGTTGATGAGAATTTTATCCCAGTAGATGGGGTGCGGGTCCGGGTTGCCCATCGAGGACAGCAGTACGCCGCCCGAGCCTGCCTGACGGTAAACCTCGGAGATCGCCTTGCCGGTCCAGTTGGCGTTCTCACGGAACGTGTGGTCGGTCTTTACGATTTTGAGGGCACGGGTCGGGCACAGTGCCACGCAGCGGTGGCAGGCTACGCACTTGGACTCGTCCGCCTGCATGCGGTTGTTGTCGGCGTCCCAAAAGTGTACTTCGTTCGCGCACTGACGCTCGCAGGCGCGGCAGTTGATGCAGCGGTCGTTGTTGCGGACGACCTCATACTGCGGATATAAGAAATCGATAGCCATTACTGGTTCCCTCCGTTCTTCAGATTAACGATGACCGGCTCGCCGCCCTTGGGCGCCCACAGCTTATCCAGCTCAGGCTGGATGACGCGGATCGCGCATTCCTCGGAGGCGATGTATACGGTGTCGTCCCTTTCACCGACAACCATGCTGCGCAGCTTGAGTCGGTCGTTGAGTGCCATCAGGCCGCCGGTGTAGCCGACCAGAATGGAGAACGGACCGGTAACCATCAGGGAAGCGAAGGCATTGCGCAGATAGGTGAGACGCTCGCGTTCCTTCGGCTCCTGCTTTTCAATGGTGGACCAGAACGGAGCCGCAATGACATTTGCAATCTCGCTGTACGTCAGGCCCAGCTTGCGGCCGAGGTAATCAATAATGTAGGTGATGACCTCGGTGTCGGTCAGCAGGTCGCAGGAGTAGCCGAACATCTCAATGAAGCGGCGGTTTGCATCATAAGAGGAAATCTCGCCGTTGTGCACGACCGTGGTGTCGAGCAGTGCAAACGGGTGCGCGCCGCCCCACCAGCCCGGTGTGTTGGTTGGATAACGGCCATGGCAGGTCCAGGAGTAGGCCTCGTAGTTTTCCAGCATGTAGTACTCGCCGACGTCCTCGGGGAAGCCGTTTGCCTTGAAAACGCCCATGTTCTTGCCGGAGGAGAAGATGTAAGCGCCGTTCAGCGTGTGATTGATGCGGATGACAAAGCGGGAGGTGAACTCACGCTCCTCGAGCTGGCTGGCTGCCAGCTTGGTCGGCAGGGGCGTAACGAAGTAGCGCCAGATCATCGGAGCATCCGTGATGCGCGGATGACGTCGGGTCGGGATCTTGGACAGGTTTACAATGTCAAAGTGACGCTCGATCTCGCGCTCGCACTCTTCCTTAGCCGCCTGCGTATCATAGAATACATGGAACGCATAGTAATCGGCGTATTCAGGGTAGATGCCGTAGCCGGCGAAGCCGCCGCCCAGGCCGTTGGAACGATCGTGCATGGTGCGGATGGAGTCGATAATGCGGGTGCCGTTCTCGCGGGTGCCGTCCTTGTGGAAGATACCGGAGATCGCGCAGCCTGCGGGGATGCGGACTTGCCCTTCTTTTTGTAACATGGTGCTTCCTCCTTATATATTGCGCTGAAATTACGGATTCAGAGAAGCAGGCTTCGGCGGGTGCTTTCCGATGGAAGGCGATATGTACCGGCTGCTTAACAAAATAAAAAGGTGCTCGCCGCAGCAGAGGATCAAAAGCCTGAAATCCTCAGCTATGGCGAACACCTTTGTTCGCTTCATATTTTATAGCAGGGAACCGGGAATCGTCAAGCGCAAAGAACATAAAAAAGTGAATTTTCACATTTTGCACAGGAAGTGACGGTGCGGACAAGCGAAAATTAAGTATGTTGTAGCAAATCTTCCGGAAATGAAAAAAACACCATAATCTCCCTTGACAAAGCAAGGCAGGACGGCTATAATGCAAAGTGTAAACAGCAAAGGCGCTGTGGGCACACGACCCGCAGCGCCTGTTTTGTTTTATTCAGTTTGTTTGCTATTAAAATTAACATATGTAAGGAGCGAACCATTCATGAGCATTACGAATGTTCCCGAGCTGTTCGGCAGCATGGTGTTTAGCGACACTGTGATGAAAGAACGTCTTCCCAAGGACGTTTACAAGAAGCTGAAGAAGACCATGCGCGAGGGCACCGCGATCGACGCTGATGTTGCTGCTGTTGTTGCAACGGCAATGAAGGACTGGGCGATCAGCAAGGGTGCAACCCATTACACGCACTGGTTCCAGCCGATGACCGGCATCACCGCCGAGAAGCACGACTCGTTCATCACGCCGACCGACGACGGTCATGTGATGATGGAGTTCTCCGGCAAGGAGCTGATCAAGGGCGAACCGGACGCATCGTCCTTCCCGTCCGGCGGTCTGCGCGCAACCTTCGAGGCACGCGGCTACACCGCATGGGACCCGACCAGCTACGCATTTGTAAAGGATGGTTCCCTTTACATTCCGACCGCATTCTGCTCCTACACCGGTCAGATCCTCGATAAGAAAACGCCGCTGCTGCGCTCGATGGACGCCATCAGCACACAGGCGTGCCGCATCCTCAAGCTGTTCGGCAAGGATGTTAAGCGTGTAACCACCACCGTAGGCCCTGAGCAGGAGTACTTCCTGATCGACCGCAAGGATTACACGAAGCGCAAGGACCTGATCTTCACCGGCCGCACTCTGTTCGGCGCAATGCCCCCGAAGGGTCAGGAGATGGACGATCACTACTTTGGTGCACTCCGTCCGCGTGTAGCTGCCTTCATGAAGGATCTTGATGAGGAACTGTGGAAGCTGGGTATCCTCTCCAAGACCAAGCATAACGAGGTAGCGCCGTGCCAGCACGAGATGGCGCCGATTTTCTCCACCACCAACATTGCGACCGACCACAATCAGCTGACCATGGAGGTTATGCGTACGGTGGCACAGAAGCACGGCTTCACCTGCCTGCTGCATGAGAAGCCGTTTGAAGGCGTAAACGGCTCCGGCAAGCACAACAACTGGTCGATTTCCACCGATGCAGGCGAGAACCTGCTCGAGCCGGGCAAGAACCCGAGCGAAAACAGCCAGTTCATCCTGTTTCTGACCGCCGTTATCAAGGCGGTTGACGAATATCAGGATCTGCTCCGCATTTCCGTCGCTTCTGCCGGCAACGATCACCGTCTGGGCGCGAACGAAGCGCCTCCGGCGATCATCTCCATGTTCATCGGCGACGAGCTGCAGGCTATTCTGGATTCCATCGAGTCCGGCGAGGACTACACCGACGTTTACAAGACCAAGATGGATCTGGGCGCTGCGGTTCTGCCGGCTATCCCGAAGGACACCACCGACCGCAACCGTACCTCTCCGTTTGCCTTCACCGGCAACAAGTTCGAGTTTCGTTCGCTGGGCTCTGCGGTCAACATCGCATGCGCAAACGTTATGCTGAACACCGCAGTCGCTGAGGAGCTCCGCCAGTTCGCTGACGAGCTGGAGGGCGCCGAGGACTTCGAGAAGGCGCTGATGGCACTCGTAAAGCGCGAGATCAAGGCGCACAAGCGCATCATCTTCAACGGCAACGGCTACGATGATTCCTGGGTAGAAGAGGCGGAGAAGCGCGGTCTGCTCAACTTCAAGAGCGCAGCGGACGCATTCCCGCATTACGTTGACCAGAAGAACCTCGACCTGTTCGCAAAGCACAACGTTTACACCGCTGAGGAGATCCATTCCCGTATGGAGACCCAGCTTGAGGAGTACAACAAGATCCTGCACATCGAGGCTATGACCATGAGCGATATGGTACGCGAGGAGATCACTCCGGCGTGCATCGCATTTGAGAACGAGCTGGCAGGCACCGTCAATGCCAAGAAGGCAGCAGGCGTTACCGGCGGCATGGAGGTCGGTCTGCTGGGCAAGGTTTCCGAGCTGACCGAGGAGCTGTACACCAAGAGCGCAGCACTCGACGAGGCTGTTGCAGCCGTTCCAACCGATGATAGCCAGAAGGCAGCACATTACTACCACGATGTTGTCATCTCCGCAATGGATGCGGTTCGCGTACCGGCTGATAAGCTGGAGGGTCTGGTAGGCAAGAAGTTCTGGCCGTTCCCGACCTACTCCGACATTCTGTTCTACGTTTAATAGAGCAGACATCAATTACATTCGTTAGAAAATATATTTCTATACACAATGGCGTGTATTTCCGCTGTTCCTTCCGGGATGGTGGAGATATACGCCATTTCTATTTCCAAGGGGGTCATTAAAAATGGATATCATGGAACTTGCTACGTCGATGGACGTAGGCTGGACGCTTGTTGCGGCGGCACTGGTATTCTTTATGCAGGCGGGCTTCGCAATGGTTGAGACCGGCTTCACCAGAGCAAAGAATGCCGGCAACATCATTATGAAGAACCTGATGGACTTCTCGCTCGGCACGCCGATCTTCTGGATCCTTGGCTTCGGCATCATGTTCGGTGCGGCAAGCCCGTTCTTCGGCGGCTTTGATTTCTTCGCGGACGGCGTTGTCGGTGAGGGCTACGACTGGACGACCCTGATCTTCCAGACCGTATTCTGTGCAACTGCCGCGACCATCGTTTCCGGTTCGATGGCAGAGCGCACCAAATTCTCTGCATACTGCATTTACTCGATGATTATTTCTGCGGTTATCTATCCGGTTTCCGGTCACTGGATCTGGGGCGGCGGCTGGCTCGCAGAGCTTGGCTTCCACGACTTTGCAGGCTCCACGGCGGTACATATGGTCGGCGGTGTTGCCGCTCTGATCGGTGCAGCCATCCTCGGTCCCCGTATCGGCAAGTACACCAAGGATGGCAAGGCTCGTGCAATTCCGGGTCACTCCCTGACGCTCGGCGCACTCGGCTGCTTTATCCTGTGGTTCTGCTGGTTTGGTTTCAACGGCGGCTCTACCGTTGCACTGTCGGGCGGCGGTGCTGAGGTTGCATCCCGTGTATTTGTAACCACCAACATGGCAGCTGCTGTTGCAACCGTAACCGTTATGTGCATCACCTGGATCCGCTACAAGAAGCCTGATGTTTCCATGACGCTGAACGGCTCTCTGGCAGGTCTGGTAGCCATCACTGCAGGCTGCGATGTGGTTACTCCGTTCGGTTCGGTTATCATCGGTATCTGCGCAGGCTTTGCTGTTGTATTCGGTATAGAATTTGTCGATCAGAAGCTCAAGGTCGATGATCCGGTCGGCGCTGTCGGCGTGCACTGCATCAACGGTGCACTGGGCACGATTCTTACCGGCCTGTTCGCTTACTATAATGGCACCGAAGTTGAGCCTCTCGGCGTATTCTACGGCGGCGGCTTCCGCTTCTTCGGCATTCAGGTTCTCGGTGTCGTTGCAGTCATTGCATGGGTTGCAATCACCATGACCATCGTATTCAATGTTATCAAGCACACCATCGGCCTGCGTGTAAGCGAGGCTGAGGAGATCATGGGTCTGGATAAGCCTGAGCATGGCCTGTCCTCCGCATACGCAGATTTTATGCCGGTCGTTCCTACTGTTCTGGGCACCAAGGCTGGCGAAACCGCTGCAAAGATCAAGGATACCATCCCGGTAGCAGTCGAAAAGGCTGTTCCGGTGACCAAGGTTACCACAGAGGGCACGGCTGCTGCCGGCGGCCACAAGCTGAGCAAGATCGTTATCATTGCAAAGCAGTCCAAGTTTGAGGTTCTGAAGGAAGCACTGGCATCCATCGGCGTATCCGGTATGACCGTGACCAACGTAGTCGGCTGCGGCGTACAGAAGGGCGCTCCCGAGTATTACCGCGGCGCTGAGGTTGACGTAACCCTGCTGCCCAAGATGAAGATGGAGGTTGTTGTATCCAAGGTTCCGGTTGAAACCGTTGTTGAGACGGTCAAGAAGGTTCTGTATACCGGTCATATCGGTGACGGCAAGATCTTCGTTTACGATGTGGAGAACGTCGTAAAGGTTCGTACCGGCGCAGAAGGCTTTGATGCCCTGCAGGACGATAACTAAATCGCATAAAGGAAAACGCTGAGCCACGGCTCAGCGTTTTCCATTTTCAATTACTCATGGCTTGAAGTTCGGAAAATACTTCTTCACAAACGGAATGTCCTTGACTGTGAAGGTTTTTCCGTTAAGGTACTGCAAGGCTCCCGCGTCCTGCGCGAATCGGAAGGTGAGGGAATAGGCATAGAGCGCCTGACCGGTTTCGCCGTAGGGACGGTTGAGTTCGTTCGTGCCGTATTTGCCGTCGCCGAGCAGCGGGCAGCCGATGGACGCCATATGTGCACGGATCTGGTGCGTACGGCCGGTCAGCAGTTCACACTCCACGAGCGACAGTCTGCCGTGCGACGTGAGCGTGCGGTAGCGCGTGCGTGCGGTCTTGGCACCCGGCACGCGGGTCCTGTGCAGCGTGACCTGCTTGCGCTTTTCATCACGGCGGAGATAATTCTCGATCAGTCCCTCGGGCGGCTTGGGTCTGCCGTGCACGATGCACAGATACCGCTTTTCCATCTCGCGGTCCTTGATCTTATCATTTAATATGCGCAGCGCTTCAGCGGTCTTTGCCGCGATGACGATGCCGCCGGTGTTGCGGTCGATACGGTTGCACAGGGCTGGTGCAAATGATGCGGCATCATCCGGATTCCACGCACCGGACTGAAACAGGTACGCCTGAATGTGTGCGATGAGCGTATCCGTGTCGCCGTGCTCATCTGCGTGAACGACCATGCCCGGCGCCTTATCCGCCAGCAGGATGTGCTCGTCCTCGTACACGACGCGCACGCGCGGTGTTTTGATGCGGCGGAAGGCTTCTTCCTCCTTGGGCGCGTCAAAATATTCGTCATTGAGGTAAAGCTGCACGGAATCGCCCTCGGCGAGCTTGTAGGCAGCTTCAGTGCGCTTGTTATTGACCTTGATGCGCTTTAATCGCAGGTATTTATGCATCATGCCGCCGGATAAAAGCGGCACAGCTTTCTCTAAAAATTTATTCAGACGTTGTCCGCTGTCGTTTTTTGTGATATAATATTCTCTCAAGGCAGGGTATCCTTTTCCGTTGATTTGCCCGTTTGGGTGAAACCAGTATACCGCATTTTCCGAAAAAAGAAAAGTGCGGGCGGACAGTTCGGAAAAATACCGTGTTTTGTAGATTTTTTGGTTGACAAAGACCGATTGTTTGTAGTATACTATCTTAGTACCATGTGAGGTTGACATGAAGATTGACTTAAAAAAGCTGAACACGTCTGCACATGCGTCGATTCCGTTCGATGAAACGATCGACCTGACGGACGAAAAGCTCTATGGCGCGAAGCCGTTTCAAAGCCCTGTCCACATCAAAGGCGTGGTTTCTAATGAAAGCGGTGTTGTGAGACTGGCGGGTTCGATCGAAACGATCTACTCCACCGAATGTGCACGCTGCCTGAAACCGCTCGAGATTCCGCTCTCAGCCGAGGCCGATATGATGCTCTCGGATGACCCCGAGGCGGAGGAAGAGGACGATCTTTTTGTGCTGACCAGCGACAGCGTGGATCCTGCGGACGTATTGGTGCCGGCATTGATCCTGCAGGTACAGATGACCTATCTGTGCAAAGAGGACTGCAAAGGCCTCTGTCCGCACTGCGGCGCCGACCGCAATGTGACCGACTGCGATTGCGATAAAAAGCAGATCGATCCGCGATTTGCCGCGCTGCGCGCCCTGCTCGATTCCGACAAGGGCGAATGAGTTCGTATTGAAAAATAAGACGATAGAGTAGGAGGTGTATCCAACATGGCAGTACCTAAGGGTAAAATTTCTAAGGCACGCCGCGACAAGCGTCGTAACTCCCACTGGAAGCTCTCTCTGCCCGGCATGGCTAAGTGCCCGAAGTGCGGCGAGATGAAGCTGGCGCACAGAATGTGCAAGGCCTGCGGCTATTACAACGGTCGTGAGGTTAAGTCCGTTAAGGAAGCGTAAGCCTTAAAACAGAACAGGAAAAATGGAGAAGGCCGGATAGCTTTCTCCATTTTTTTTCAGGTTTCGATGAAAAGGCTCGCCTTTGCATCGAGAGGGACGTACCGAGCACGGCTCGGATATGTTCCGGGCGCAAATCAGCGCGTCCTTGCGGGCATACTGATTTGCTTTCTTGTATCAAAAGCCACATACATGCTGCGGCTTTTTGTGAATTTTCTGCGGAAATTCTATTGAATGCGCGCTGACGCGCGGTTTTAACGAATTTCTTGCTTGCAATTTGTTTGCAAATGTCTTAAACTGACCTTAAAGGAGGGGAAATTTATGGCAAAGCCTATTGTTGCGATCGTCGGCCGTCCGAACGTCGGCAAGTCGCAGCTGTTCAACCGCTTGGCGGGCAAGCGGCTTTCCATCGTTGAGGATACGCCGGGCGTTACCCGCGACCGCCTGTACGCTGACAGCGACTGGCGCGGTCGTGATTTCACCGTCATCGACACCGGCGGCATTGAGCCGTCGAACGATAACGAGATTCTGCAGTTCATGCGCTTTCAGGCAGAGACCGCGATCTCGCATGCGGATGTCATTATACTGATCACCGATCTGCGCACCGGCATTACTGCCGCCGATCAGGACGTTGCGTCCATGCTGCTGCGCTCGGGCAAGCCACTCGTGTTGGCTGTCAACAAGTGCGACAAGCCGGGTGATCCTCCGGCGGAGTTTTATGAGTTCTACAACCTCGGTCTGGGCGAGCCGTACGGTATTTCTGCGCTGCATGGCTATGGTGTCGGTGAGCTGCTGGATGCGGCTTACGAATACTTCCCGCCGGCAGACGAGGAAGAGGAGGACGCGGACCGCATTCGTGTGGCCCTCATCGGCAAGCCGAACGTCGGCAAGTCCAGTCTGCTCAACCGCGTGCTCGGCGAGGAACGTGTTATCGTTTCCAATATTGCCGGTACGACCCGCGACAGCGTAGACGCCGATGTGGACAACTCCCACGGCAAGTTTACGTTCATCGACACCGCCGGTATCCGTAAGAAGAGCAAGGTGGACGAGAAGATCGAGAAATTCTCGGTTATGCGTTCGCTGCTGGCGGTAGAGCGCGCCGATGTGTGCGTTATCATGATCGATGCGACCGAAGGCGTTACCGAGCAGGACACCAAGGTGGCCGGAGAGGCGCACAACGCCGGTAAGGCGTGCATCATCGTGGTAAACAAGTGGGATCTGGTCGAGAAGGACGGCTCCACCATGAAGGAGTACACGCTGCGTGTCCGTGAGGGTCTGGCATACATGCCGTATGCACCGGTGCTGTTCATTTCCGCGCAGACCGGTCAGCGCGTGGACAAGCTGTTCTCGCTCATCCATGAGGTATATGAGCAGAACCATATGCGCATTCCGACCGGCCGACTCAACGCCATTCTCGCGGAGGCAACCGCACGCGTGCAGCCGCCTACGGACAAGGGCCGCCGTCTGCGTATCTTCTATATGACGCAGGCCTCTACCTGCCCGCCGACATTCGTCTGCTTCTGCAATGACGCGCGTCTGTTCCATTTCTCCTATCAGCGTTATCTGGAAAACCAGATCCGTGAGGTGTTCGGTCTGACCGGTACGCCGGTACGCATGGTCATCCGCGAGCGCAGCGACAAGTCGCAGTAAGGAGAGGGCAACATGACACTTACGCATTTTGCGATCATTGCCGTGTGCGCGTATCTGTTCGGCTCGCTCAGCTTTGCGATCATTGTCAGCAAGGTGACGCTTGGCAAGGATATCCGCAACTACGGCAGCGGCAACGCCGGTCTGACGAACGCGTACCGCACGATGGGTGCGAAAAAGACGCTGTTCGTTCTGCTCGGTGACATTGCCAAGGGTGCCGCAGCGGTTTCGGTCGGCTGGGCGCTCGGCGGTCCGGTCGGCAAGCTGACAGCGGGTATTTTCGTTATCCTCGGCCACATGTTCCCGCTGTATTTCGGCTTTAAGGGCGGTAAAGGCGTACTGGTCGGTGCGGTTATGCTCGCGTTTTTTGACTGGCGCGTGTTCGCCATTGCATTTGCGCTGTTCATCCTGTCGGTCGTGCTGACGAAGTGGATCTCGCTCGGTTCGATCCTCGGCGCGGTCAGCTTTCCGATCACGACATGGCTGTTCTATCGCGATCCGGTGCTGACGGCAATGGCGTTCGGCATGGCGGCGGCAGTCGTTTTCATGCATCGCTCGAATATCGGACGCATCCTGCACGGCACGGAAAATAAATTCTCTTTTAAGAGCAAAAAGACGATCGAAGCATCGCCTGACGGAGAGGAGAAGTAACATGAAGGTTTTTGTACTGGGTACCGGTGGCTGGGGCATCGCACTGGCGATGCTGCTGCACCAGAACGGACATGAAGTAACCTCGTGGACCTATCTGCAGGAGGAGTGTGACCTGCTGCACCGCGAGCGCTGCAACGAGAAGCTGCTGCCGGGTGTTGTCATTCCGGAGGGCATTGAGATTACGACTGACATGTCCGGCGCTGCCAAGGCGGATCTGGTCGTGCTGGCGGTGCCGTCCTTCGCGGTAGCGAGCACGGCGGAGCAGCTGGCGAAGATCGTGCCGCCGCATACGGTTATCGTCAACGTCGGCAAGGGTCTGGACTCCAAACACGGCTACTGCCGGTTCTCCGAGACCATCTCGAACGCGATGAACGGCAGCAATCCGGTCGTTGCACTGACCGGTCCGACGCACGCCGAGGAGGTTGCACGCGGCATTCCGACGGCTATCGTAGCCGCTTCGGAGAGCCGTGCGGCGGCTGAGCTGACGCAGGCGGCGTTCATGAACGATACCAACTTCCGCGTGTACACCTCGTCTGATATCATCGGCTGTGAGCTGGGCGGTGCGTTCAAGAACATTATCGCACTCGGCGCCGGTATTTCGGATGGTCTGGGTCTGGGCGACAACTCCAAGGCGGCGTTCATGACCCGTGGTCTGACCGAGATTGCGCGTCTGGGCGTCAAGCTGGGCGCCAAGCAGGAGACATTTGCGGGTCTGTCCGGTGTGGGCGATCTGATCGTAACCTGCTGCTCCATGCACTCGCGCAACCGCCGTGCCGGTATCCTGATCGGCAAGGGCGCGACCGCGCAGGAGGCGATGAAGGAGGTCGGTGCAACGGTCGAGGGCTATTACGCGACCGAGGCGGGCTATCACCTTGCACAGCAGCAGGGTGTGTCCATGCCGATCACCGAAGCGATGTACGCTGTGCTGTACGGCGGCATGCCTGCACAGGAGGCGATTCGGCATCTGCTCAATCGTCCGCGCCGCGGCGAGCACGAAGAGGTCTGGGTGCACTGAGAAGCTGAAAGGAAAAAGAGAAGGGAAAGCCGGCAGGAGACTGCCGGTTTTCTGCTGCTCGGAAAAAATTGCGGAAAAAGAGAAAAAAGTGTTGACAGGGGACACATTACCTGATATAATAAATCTTGCTTTGAGGCGGTAAGCCAAAAGCGAGATGAAAGGAATATGCGGCTGTAGCTCATCTGGTAGAGCGCCACCTTGCCAAGGTGGAGGTAGCGAGTTCGAGCCTCGTCAGCCGCTCCAGTTAGTCCACTTGCGAAAGCAAGTGGATTTTTTGTTTTTTCTGTTCGCTGAAGATTGAGGAATGGGCGCCAATCTTTGGCGGGAAGTCGCCGTACCCTGCGGCGGGGCAAGAGGGTAGACACCAAGGTTTCTACCCTCTTAACTCCCACTTCCTTTTGTTTGTTAGTCTGGCGCAGATCAGAGACCGGCGACCGCTTCGAAAAAGGGGAACAGCAGAGGATTTTTATTACCGCAGGGGAGCACAGTGTGCTCCCATTTCTTTACCTCTGCGCAGTGCCGGATTCCGTACTGCTACACATATCGGCAGCTCTACGCAGGCGCGACACAAGGTGAATTGCCCGAAGGGCAAGAGAGGGTCCCCTGGGGGATACCCGTGTCGCGCAGCTCGCTGGCTTGGTGGCCACGGTCGGCGCCTGCGGATTCGATAATTGGTACAATCTATCCCACAGGAGTGTCACTGGACGCCCTGCACCACGCTTTTCCATTGCGTAATTCTCTATTCCCCATTTTCAATTCTCAATTTGCAGAATCTCCTTCGCAAACTGTTCCCGAACACCTTCTTTATCGGAGAGAAAATCATTCCACCGAAACAATCCTGCATGCGGATTCTCAGACAGCTTCCCATAAACTGAATACGGCAGCAGCTGCGCCTGATATCTTGCACTCCAGCGCGGATACCGCTGCATAAAGCGTTCTGCAAGCCGATAAGCCTGACAATCCTTATCCGCATCACTCGCGGGATTGAGCGCGCTGAGCTGTACGCCGCCGCCTCTGCAATCGGTTTTGCTGGGCGAGGGCGTAGAGTGCGCGATGACGATGCTGCTGTCTCGACAGGGACCGATGCACAGCCACACATGACCGTCCATGCTGAAGATATCGCCGGGACGGAACGAGGACGGCTCTTGCAGGCCGTTGCCGCAGTCCTGACGGGAAAGGGTACCCCAGGCTCTTTGGGCAAGCGTATGGGCAAACTCGGCGGCGGGCGTGACATAGCCGTCACAGTCGGAGACAGACGCACTCTCGCTATGCAGGGTATTGTACAGCGTCCAGCCGAGATAGCCCGAGCAATCCAGACCGGCATAGCCGTACTGGTTCCAGCCGCCGGTCGGGTAGTAGCTGTGCGCGGGATTGCTGTCGCTGCGGTAGGTATAGCAGGCGTTCTGACAGTCGAAGAAGTCAATCCAGCTTTGCGGCAGACCAATGTGCATAGCGGTGTTACCGGAGCCGGTATCCTGCCGGTTCCAGCCGCCGCCGTAGACGTACAGCGCGGTGCCGACGGGCATCAAGGCGGTTCGGAGCAGGTTCTGCAGCGTGCGCCGACCGGGAATGCCGTGAACCGGCGGATGGTACATCTGCGGAGCAGGCCGGATATACGCAGCACCGCCGAATACCTGTGCATAACTTCCGGCGATCCGGCCGGTGAGAAAGCACGGCAGAACGACAGCGCCGCCGGCTCGTGTGCGGATTTCAAACACAGCGCGGCAGGGAAGGTGCATGCCGTCTACCGTGATGGAATTGCCGCTGACGGCATTGATTACGCCTTGTGCATCCGGACGGCTGAGAACGGCCTGTGTCACCGTTTCCTGCCGGATGGTCAAATGATACGCATGACCTTCCTGCAAGCGATTCTGGATGGCGTATCGGCCTTTATCGCACACGGCATAGCAGCATACGCTGTCGTCCTGCCGAAACCGATGCGCAAACCGATCTTTATCCTCGGCACGGGCGCAGCCGTAGCCTTGTACCCCTAAGTAAATGGACGGACCCATTTCATCACACTCCTTACCATCACAGTATAGGGCAGAGGAGCGCGGAATATGAAAACAGCGTTCCGAGCGGAACGCTGAATGCAAAAAAACGAGCCTGTTTTCACAGACTCGTTTTTGTTATGCAATTAAAGTGCAGCCTTAGCCTTCTCAGCCAGTGCAGCGAATGCAGCCTGGTCGTTTACAGCCAGGTCAGCCAGCATCTTGCGGTTCAGGTCGATACCAGCCTTCTTCAGACCGTTCATGAAACGGCTGTAGTTGATATCGCAGGTCTTGCAAGCTGCAGAGATGCGGGTGATCCACAGACGACGGAAGTCACGCTTCTTGTGCTTACGGCCGATGTAAGCGTACTTCAGGCTCTTCATTACAGCCTGGTTGGCTACACGGTAGTGGGTAGACTTGGAACCCCAGTAACCCTTAGCACGCTTCAGGATCTTCTTTCTTCTTTTACGGGTCATCATTGCGCCCTTAACTCTTGCCATTGTGTTTGCCTCCTATATGAAAGATGTTGTTTTCTAACTTACTTGTACGGCAGCAGACGCTTCAGCTGTGCTACGTTGGTAGAATCTGCGAAGCCTTCCTTGCGGAGGTGGCGCTTCAGCTTAGTGGTCTTGCCATGGCCGTTGAGCAGGTGGCGCTTGCCAACGTGACCGCGCTTGAACTTACCGTTCTTGGTAACGGAAAATCTCTTTTTTGCACCGCTGTGCGTTTTGATCTTAGGCATAAGGTTTTGCTCCTCTCTGAATTTGCGCTATATATGCGCGTTGGTTTTACTTGTCCTTTGCGGGCGCCAGAAACATCAGCATCTGGCGGCCTTCGAGCTTGGGCTGCTTTTCTACCGTGCTGCACTCCGAGCACAGCTCCGCGAAGCGATGGAGCAGATCCTGACCAAGCGACGCGTGCGTGACCTCACGGCCACGGAAGCGAACCGAAACCTTGACCTTGTTGCCGTCCTGCAGGAAGCGGCAAGCGTTCTTTACCTTGGTGTTCAGGTCGCCGATGTCGATATTAGGCGTCAGGCGAATCTCTTTGATCTCCACGACACGCTGATTCTTTCGCGCTTCCTTCTCGCGCTTTGCCTGCTCGAAACGGAATTTACCGTAATCCATGATCTTGCAGACAGGCGGCTTAGCCTGCGGCGCGATTTTGACCAGATCCATGCCCTTTTCTACGGCGATATCCTGTGCCTGCTGAATAGGCAGAATGCCGAGCTGTTCGCCGTCGTCACCGATCAGACGAACTTCCTTGTCGCGGATCTCTTCATTGATTTGATGTTCCATGCTGCTGATTGGTAAGCACCTCCAAACGAAATCGGTTTAAGACAAAAAGAAAAAGGACTGATCATTCAGACCGTCCTCCAAATAAAATCGCAGAGCGCGCAAAGCGGCTTCTGTGCTTTATTGACCCGTTTGCTTCGCTGCGGGTGAGGACCTGCCTTCTTCCTTGTTACCTCAACTACTATACCAGAATTAATTTGCAAAGTCAAGGCTTTATTTCACGTTTTTTAACTGGTATGATTATTACAGCAACAGACATACTATGATCGTGTAAAGTGTAGTGCTGAATGCACAACATAAGGCTTTACAAATACGTCATAATTTGTTATGCTTAATACAAGGGACAGGAAACACCTGATTGATCCCCTTTACTATGAATTGAAGGAGGTGCCGGACCCATGAGCGAGGAATACGGCAATGATTTTGTAACCCTGATCGACGAGGACGGCAACGAGGTCGAGTTTGAGCATATCGACACCGTGGAATATAATGGCGTGACCTATCTGGCGTTTATCCCTGCAGAGATCTCCATCGAGGAGGATGCAGAGGTCGTTATCATGCAGATCGTTGAGGAGAACGGCGAAGAGCTGCTCGAGGCGGTCGAGGATGACGAGATCGCAGATGCAGTGTTCAACATCGTTATGGAACGCGCCGAGGCAGAGGAGGAGTAATTCTCCGGCCGATGGCATAAAATAAGAGTAAACAGCGCAGCTTCGTTATCGGAAGCAAAGCATTTTATTTCGGTAAGATCCTGCCCTGTTCGACAGCAGTCCTTTTTTAACCCACATTTTTAGTACGGGACTTCGGAAAGTTTTGATACTGAGCAGCAGGCCTCCCGGGTATACACGGAAGTTGGAAGCGCAGAGGTATCAAACAGAGGACCCACCTGCATGAGTCGTGCAGGTTACTAATTGGACTGCATCGGCAGGGTGGGGTTTTATTTTTGCATGAGTACGGAAATCGAACTTCGAGTTTGTTAAATCGTTATATACGAAGGTTTGTCGCTTGCGAAGCGAACGAATCTTGCCTGCCCGGCAGGGGCACAAGAGGGTAGACACCAAGGTTTCCACCCTCTTGTGAATCACCCCTTTCCTTGGGGATAGCCTGGCGAAAATCGGAGAGCGGCGACCGCTCCGAAATAGGGGAACGGCAGAGGATTTTTATTACCGTAGGGGAGCACAGTGTGCTCCCATTTCTTTACCTATACGCAGTGTCAGATACTTTGCTGCTACACATAAGGGCAACTCTACGCTGGGTGCGGCACAAGGTGAATTGCCCGAAGGGCAAGAGAGGGTCCCCTGGGGGATAACAGTGCCGCACAATTCGTTAGCGTGTTATTACAGACAGCACCTGCGGATTTAATCTTTGAAATTTATATTATATCATATCCGTAGAGCACCCCGCCCTACGATAACATTTAACTGTATATGTCATTCGCAGGCGCTGTTCGTAATCTCTAGACTAACAGAAAAGAAAACACCCGAGGCATTAAAAATGCTTCGGGTGTTACATTTTTGTCCGTGACGCGGGACTGGATGATTCCATTTTTATATGTTTCCTTTCAAAAACAGGTATAAAAAAACCACGCGGCTGCTGTTTCTCTGCAAGCCCTGCGTGGAACCGATCAAAAAGTGCGGTTACTTTTCGCTCTGCGTCTTATGGTCATCACCAAAGATCAGATCGTCGATGTCCGGACGGTCGGGCTTCTGCGGAATAGAAAGTCTTCTCATGATGTCATGCCTCCTTACTAATGTACTCTATATATTATTATAGCATGTTATTCTAAAAATGCAAATAAAATTCCTGTAAAGTTACACAAATTTCACAAAAGATAAGGGGCGGCTAACGATAAGCCGTCCCTTCTTTTGCCATTTCGTATGTAGTGCTTAGCGGCCGAAGTAGCTGAAGTGCATGTAGTCGCGCTTGGTGCGCCAGCCGTTGCCGCCCCAGGTGAAGCCGTACTTGGTGAAGGCATTGTAAACATCGCCGCCCTCAGGGATGGAGTACGGATCAATATACGGCGTCCAGTGGGTGCCGCAGGTCGGAGACAGGGAACCGTCCGAGTTGATGGTAGCTTCCATGTTCTCGTCCGGGTTGATATCAACTGCGGTGCCCTGCGAGTGCTCGCCGGTGCGCCACGAGTAGCAGCCTACATCATAGATCGGGAACTTCTCGGAGCCGTTGAAGATCTCCTCAAAGATTGCCTGATAGATGGAAGCCAGCGAAGCGTTTACCTGCAGATAAGCCTTGGAGGCCACCTTGGTGCCGTTGGACTGCAGATGCCATACCGGAACCACGATCTCTACCATGTGAGCCTCAGCCTCAGCTGCGGACTGGTACTTGCCGTTGCCTGCGCCGTAAACGTAGGTCATCTTCTCAGCCTCGGTCTTCGGCAGACCGGCGATAGTGGTTGCGGCAGAGGTGGAAGAACCGGCGGTGGTCGGCAGGTTAGTGGAGCCGTCAACCGCTGCGATCGGCGTCTTATCCGGCTTGAAGGCGGTGCAGAAACGGTTTGCCATGATCAGCGCCTGCTCACGGGTGGTGGTGCCGGACGGAGCCAGAATGGTGGTGTCCGTGCTGGTATCGGTGATGCCGTTGATGACCGAATGATCGACCATGATAACGACC
Organism: Butyricicoccus sp. AM05-1; assembly: GCF_003474415.1. NCBI lineage: Bacteria > Bacillati > Bacillota > Clostridia > Eubacteriales > Butyricicoccaceae > Butyricicoccus > Butyricicoccus sp. AM05-1. The sequence goes on from NZ_QUDG01000007.1 coordinate 94,167, forward strand.
GGCTGCATTGCGTAATCGCTGATCATGCTTACATCGGGGTAATCCTCGATGCAGGCATCACCTGCGATCTCGGTTGCTTCAATATCGGCAGCGGCGAGGATGTTGTCGAGTATGGTGCACATTTCCTCACGGCTGATCTTGGCATCCGGATCAAAGTTGCCGTTGGTGCGGCCGTTTACAATGCCGAGCAGGTAAGCTGCGGTGACATTGGGGTCCGAGCAGTCCTCAAACGGCTTTTTGCCCGAAACATAGACAGCCTTGCCGCTGACAGCCTTGTAGGCGTTCAGCGCAACGGCACAGAACTCTGCGCGGGTGATAGAGCCGGAAGCGGCACTGTTGGACAGGGACGAAGGTGCCAGACCGGCATTCTGCGCAGCGGCAACGCCTTCCTGCGCCCAGCTGGACACATCGGATAATGCTCCCGCGCTTGGCATGAGCATTGCGGCAGTCAGCGCAAGCATACCGGCACGGCGAGCGATAGGATGAGACATTGAATTTTTCCTCCTGACTGGTTGCTGGTTTGCTGATAAAACAAACCGGTATGTTAAGGCAACACTGCACAATTAAAGCGGCGGTGCTTTGCGGAAATTTTGTGCCCTGACTTTGTTGCAGTTTCACGGTAATACATCAAGTATTATCGCAAAACTGCGCCTCGTCAGTACGCAAAACTTACTCGCAAATCACTCTTGTTCAATTATGCGGTATTGCCTTAAATAAAACGAAATGGTCGAATTTAGACGAAGTTACAGTATTTGTAAATTTATACACATCATCCACAGACTTTTCCACAAGCTGTCAAGAACCTGCGGCTCTGTCGAGTGAACGGTACTGCAGAGCCTCGGCGAGATGCTCAGCCTCGATGACATTGCTGTCGGCCAGATCGGCGATCGTGCGGGCAACACGCAGTACGCGGTCATGCGCACGAGCGGTCAGCCCCAGTCGCTGAAATGCGGCCGCAAACATACGAGACGCATCCGCGCTCAGCGGGCAGTGCTCGGCAAGCTGCGGCGGCGGAATGGCGGCGTTGCACACGTCGGCGCCCTGCCGGGCATACTGCCGCTCGCGCGCGGCGAGCACACGGGCACGAATGTCGGCAGAGTGTTCCTCGCTGGCCTGACCTCGTGCGGCAAGCGCGGCGTATTCAACCGGCTGCACAGCAACCTGCAGGTCGATTCGGTCGAGCAGCGGACCGGACAGACGGTGCAGATACTGCTGAACGGCAGCCTTGGTGCAGGTGCAGCGTTCAGTGCCGTACCAGCCGCATTTGCAGGGATTCATCGCGGCAATGAGCTGAAACCGTGCCGGATACGTCACCTGACCGGCGACACGCGAGATGGTAACTTTGCCGTCCTCAAGCGGCTGGCGCAGGGTTTCGAGCACATCGCGGCGGAATTCCGGAAATTCATCCAGAAACAGCACACCGCGGTGCGCGAGCGTGATCTCGCCGGGGACGGGCAGCCGCCCTGCGGCACCCGAACCGCCTGCCATTGCGTTGGCCGAGGAATTATGATGCGGTGCACGGAACGGCCGTTCGGCACGCTCGACTGCCTCCTGTCCTCTGCCGATGGCGGACCAGACACGGATAACCTCCAGCCGTTCGCTGTCGGACAGCGGCGGCAGGATGGTGGAAAAGCGCTTTGCAGCCATGCTCTTTCCCGAACCGGGCGGTCCGGAAAGAAGCACGTTGTGTCCGCCTGCAGCCGCGATCTCGAGCGCGCGTTTGACCGCGTGCTGACCGAGCACATGCGCAAAATCCAGCGCATCGTCCTGCGGCTCGGGCCTGGGCGGAGGAGCACACGGCGTGAGCGGCTTTCTGCCGTTCAAATGTCCGAGCAGCTCATTTAATGTACGGATCGGAAACACCGTCACACCGGAAGCATAGGATGCTTCGGCGGCATTCATCGCGGGAACGAACACGGTTTTGAAACCGGCATCACGCGCGGCAAGCGCCATGGAAAGCGCACCGCAGACAGGCCGCAGCTCTCCGGTGAGGGAAAGCTCCCCGAAGAAGAGAGCGTTGTCGGGCGGTGCGTCGATCTCGCCCGCTGCCGCCAGAATGGAAAGCAGAAGGGGCAGATCGTATGCTGTTCCTGCCTTTTTTGTGTCGGCAGGTGCGAGGTTGACGGTCAGTCGGGACACGGGCCAGTCAAAGGCGCAGGCCTTTGCGGCGGCACGGACGCGCTCTCCGGCTTCGGATACCGCGCCGGTCGGCAGACCGACGACATCCAGCCGGGGAAGTCCGCCGGAGAGGAAGCACTCGACGGTGACAATGTAGCCGTCAATGCCGCTCAGTCCTGCGGAGAATACGCGAGATACCATGCCGATCCCTCCGATACGTATGACATAACCAGATAACTATACATCTAATACTATACTATGTGTCATCAGATTACGCAATAAAAAACACGGAAAAAACACAGAAATTCCATGATAAAAAGTTTGCATGCGTTTCACAATACGAAACGGCTTATCAAAATTTGAAAAATAGTGCGGAAAATAGTACATTTACTGTTTACAACTTTGTGCGTGAGTGCTACAATGGAGGGGCAGGTAAGGCTTAGTTTAGGTTAAAATACACCAAAACGAGGGCTTTTAATTCCGATTGAGAATTATAATTTTTTATAGGAGGACATCAACATGGCAAGAAAGATGAAGTCCATGGACGGCAACACTGCGGCCGCGCACGTATCGTACGCGTTTACCGAAGTTGCGGGTATCTATCCGATCACCCCGTCCAGCCCCATGGCAGACAGCGTTGACCAGTGGGCTGCCGCAGGTCAGAAGAACATTTTCGGTACTACCGTTAAGGTAATCGAAATGCAGTCCGAGGCAGGTGCGGCGGGTACCGTACACGGCTCTCTGGCAGCAGGTGCGCTCACTACCACCTACACCGCATCTCAGGGTCTTCTGCTGATGATCCCGAATATGTACAAGATCGCAGGCGAGCTGCTTCCGTGTGTATTCCACGTTTCCGCTCGTACCGTTGCATCTCATGCACTGAACATCTTCGGTGACCATTCCGACGTTATGGCTTGCCGCCAGACCGGTTTCGCTATGCTGGCTGAGACCAACCCGCAGGAGGTCATGGACCTGTCTGCAGTAGCACATCTGGCTACCATCAAGTCCCGCGTTCCGTTCATCAACTTCTTCGACGGCTTCCGTACCTCCCACGAGATCCAGAAGATCCAGGTTTGGGATTACGAGGATCTGAAGGAAATGTGCGACATGGATGCTGTTGAAGCATTCCGCAAGCGCGCACTGAACCCGGAGCACGCTATGATGCGCGGCTCTCACGAGAACGGCGACGTATTCTTCCAGCACCGCGAGGCTTCCAACAAGTTCTATGAAGCTGTTCCGGGCATCGTTGAGGAGTACATGGGCAAGGTAAATGCCAAGCTCGGCACCAACTACCAGCTGTTCAACTACTACGGCGCTGCTGACGCTGACCGCGTTATCATCGCTATGGGCTCCATCTGCGACGTTGCAGAGGAAGTTATCGATTACCTGAACGCACACGGCGAGAAGGTCGGCCTGGTTAAGGTTCGTCTGTACCGTCCGTTCCGTGCTGACAAGTTGATCGCAGCTATCCCGGAGACCGCTAAGAAGATCGCAGTCCTCGACCGCACCAAGGAGCCGGGCTCCCAGGGCGAGCCGCTTTACATGGACGTTGTTACCGCTCTGGCTGATGCAGGCATCACCGATAAGGTAGTAACCGGCGGCCGTTACGGTCTGGGTTCCAAGGATACGCCCCCGTCCTCCGTATTCGCTGTATACGAGGAGCTGGCTAAGGCAGAGCCGAAGAAGATGTTCACCCTGGGCATCAACGACGACGTTACCTACCTGTCCCTCGAGGAGAAGCCGGCACCGAACACCGCAGCAGAAGGCACGACCGAGTGCAAGTTCTGGGGTCTCGGCGGCGACGGTACCGTTGGTGCGAACAAGAACTCCATCAAGATCATCGGCGACCACACCGACAAGTTCGTACAGGCTTACTTCCAGTACGACTCCAAGAAGACCGGCGGCGTAACCGTTTCGCATCTGCGTTTTGGCGACAAGCCGATCCGTTCTCCTTACTACATCAACAAGGCTGACTTCGTAGCATGCCACAACCCGTCCTACATCACCAAGCACTTCCCGATCGTGCGTGACGTTAAGCCGGGCGGCGTATTCCTCATCAACTGCCAGTGGACTCCGGAAGAGCTGAGCAAGCACCTGGCAGCTTCCGAGAAGCGCTACATCGCTAAGAACGACGTTCAGCTTTACACCATCAACGCTATCGACCTCGCTATCGAGATCGGCATGGGCAAGCGCACCAACACCATTCTGCAGTCTGCATTCTTCGCACTGGCTAAGGTAATGCCGAGCGAGCAGGCTATCCAGTTCATGAAGGACGCTGCTACCAAGTCCTACCTGAAGAAGGGCCAGGACATCGTTGATATGAACCACAAGGCTATCGACATCGGCGCTACCGCATTCAAGAAGATCGACGTACCGGCTGACTGGGCTGACGCACAGGACGAGGCTGATACCCGCGATCTGCAGGGTCGTCCGGAAGTTGTCAAGATGGTCAAGGACGTTATGGAGCCGATCGGCCGCATGGACGGCGACTCCCTGCCGGTATCCGCATTCGCAGGCGAGCATGTTGACGGCTCCTTCGAGCACGGCGCAGCTGCTTACGAGAAGCGCGGCGTAGCAGTTACTGTTCCGCAGTGGAACGAGGCTACCTGTGTTCAGTGTAACCAGTGTGCTTACGTCTGCCCGCACGCTACCATCCGTCCGTTCGCTCTGACTGAGGAAGAGGCTGCTGCAGCACCGGCTTCCACCAAGCTGGTTGACATCAAGGCAGGCAAGGGCAAGGGCGTTTACAAGTACACCATGGCTGTATCTCCGCTGGACTGCATGGGCTGCGGCGTATGTATCGGCGTTTGCCCGACCAAGTCTCTGACTATGGTTCCGCAGGCTGACGAGGCTGCTCAGCAGGATGCATTTGATTACTGCGTAGCAAAGGTTTCCGAGAAGGCCGACATGATCTCCACGAACTCCGTAAAGGATTCGCAGTTCAAGAAGCCGCTGCTTGAGTTCTCCGGTTCCTGCGCAGGCTGTGCAGAGACCTCTTACGCCCGCCTGATCACTCAGGTTTGCGGCGACCGTATGTACATCTCCAACGCTACCGGCTGTTCGTCCATTTGGGGCGGTCCGGCTGCTACCTCCCCGTACACCGTTGATGCAAACGGCCACGGTCCGGCATGGGCTAACTCCCTGTTCGAGGATAACGCAGAGCACGGCCTTGGCATGTACTATGGTCAGGAAGCTCTCCGTGAGCGCCTGATCTCCAAGCTCGAGGTTATGGCTGGCTCTGAGAACGCTACCGACGACTTCAAGAACGCTGTCAACACCTTCATGGATACCAAGGACAACGGCGCTGCTAACGCTGAGCCGGCAAAGGCACTGGTTGCAGAGCTCGAAAAGGGCGCAGCAGCAGGCTGCCCGGACTGCAAGGATGTTCTGGCTCACAAGGAATACCTCGCTAAGAAGTCCGTTTGGATCTTCGGCGGCGACGGCTGGGCATACGATATCGGCTTCGGCGGTCTGGATCACGTTCTGGCTTCCGGCAAGGACGTAAACGTTATGGTATTCGATACCGAGGTTTACTCCAACACCGGTGGACAGGCTTCCAAGGCTACCAACATCGGCGCTGTTGCACAGTTCGCAGCTTCCGGTAAGACCACCAAGAAGAAGAGCCTTGCTGAGATCGCTATGAGCTACGGCTACGTTTACGTTGCACAGGTAGCTATGGGCGCTAACCCGGCTCAGACCCTGAAGGCCATCGCTGAGGCTGAGGCTTATCCGGGCCCGTCTCTGGTAATCGGCTATGCTCCGTGTGAGATGCACTCCATCAAGGGCGGCATGACCAACTGCCAGGCTGAGATGAAGAAGGCTGTTGACTGCGGTTACTGGAACCTGTTCCGCTTCAACCCGCAGCTGGCTGACGAGGGCAAGAACCCGTTCATTCTGGAGTCCAAGGAGCCCAAGACCGAGGATTACCGCAAGTTCATGATGAACGAGGCTCGTTACTCCGCACTGACCCGTGCATTCCCGGATCGTGCAGAGGGCCTGTTCGAGCGTTCCGAGGTAGAGTCTACCAAGCGTTACGCTCACCTGAAGCGCCTGCAGGATCTGTACGCTCCCGAGGCGTAAGATCGCGCAAAGCGCTTGCTGAAATAGCATAATAAATCCCGCAGAGGTTTTCTCTGCGGGATTTTTTTGCGTTCATTTCGTAACATACGCGAATTGTGTCTGCTATATTGCAGGGCGGGGGAAGGTCACCCTGCCCTGCACGATATATTTTGCCTAAAAGTCTCTTGGGGGATAACAGTGTCTTGCAACTCTTTAGTCTGATGGCAGCGGACGGCACCTGTAAATTCATCTGCACACGCGCAATCGTAGGGGGAGCACACTGTGCTCCCGCACCGTCGCCAACCGGGCGCGGACAAACGATTTTGCCGCTGCATGATACATTTCTGTTTCAAAATACAAAGAGATATATCCTTCCGGAAAAATTTATGCTATACTGAAACCAGATAAGACAGGCAGGACAATTAGATAGAGAAAGGCGGATGTTTATGAACAGAGATCTGCTCAAACGTGTGGGAATGTTGACGGCGGCAACTGCCGCCTGTACAGCCGGTGTTTTCGGGGCGCTGGCGGTGAATGGCTTACGCTACATGAGGCCAACGGCAGATAACTGGTGGCTGCTGCCGTGGGTCGCACCGGCGGAACGCATCGAGCAGTGCGTTATGGACTTCGGTGAGGGCGACCCGACCTACACTGTCACCGGATACGATGCACAGAACCGCGAGATTTGGTCGCGCACGACATTCGGCAAGCTGGCATCGGTCGGCAGCAGCCGTGATGTGTACATCGGCAATATATCGGCGCGGTATTTCTTCGGTCAGGGCGGAAAAGCGGACTCGGTTTGCCAGTATGATGAACAGGGACGGCTTATCCGTATGGAAACCGACTATGGCGGCATATCGACGTATTACTACCACGGCGATGCGACTGAAACGTATCTGGAGGAAACGCACAACGCGCAGGGCGCGTTGACCGGCCGCAAGATCACCGAAACCGACCCGCAAACAGGCAGTACCGTCACCAATATGGACATATACGAGGACGATGGTACCTATCTTGCCTCGCAGTACTGCATACTGGATTCGCATGGCAACATCGTAAAGCAAGTGCATGTCAGCGCGGGCGGACAGATGAGAACCTGTGACTATCAGTGGACGTATGACGATGCCGCGCGCACGGCCACCTGTGTGGACGAGGCGGAGGGCACGACCGAGAAATACTGGTATGACGAACAGGGACGCTGGATAAAAAATGCATATAGCTTTTCGGAGGATGGTTTTTCGCGTGAGATTACAACAACTTACACCGATGTCACCCGCTGAGGAGGTGTTTGGGTGAAGCTGAACATTCTTAAACGAGCCGGTATGCTGGCGGCGAGCACTGCGGTCTGCTGCGGTGCTGTTTTCGGCGGCTTATCGCTGAACGGACTGCGGTATGTCCGTCCGACAGCGGAAAACTGGACACTTCTGGCGTATATGCAGCCTGCTGCTCGGATTGAACAGCAAAAGACAACGCGCGTGATACCGGATGAGAAGGAATGGTCCTATCTCAGAATCACCGGCTACGATGCGCAGAACCGCGAGATCTGGTCACTGAATTGCAAGCGTCCGTTCGGTGTGAGTTCCAGTGAACGCAAGGTTTACAACGGCAGCCAAATGACATGGTATTCCACAACCTGCGGTGTGAAAACGGTTTCTTACACAGAGTATGACGAGCAGGGTCGTATCGTTCGCACGGAGGATGCGGACGGAATAGAGACTTACACCTATCGCGGAGACGAGGAAGAACCGTATATGGAGCAGAGCTGCGACACGGCAGGCAACATGCAGTCACAGACAGTGTCGGAATACAATCCCAAAACCGGAGAAACGACCAGAACCAGTACGGTTTTCGAGGGTGTGCTGACCGGTACATGGATCACGGTGAAGGATGCACGCGGCTCCACGCTGCACATGGAAAATGATGTGCATGATCCGAATTACGAAATGATGCAGGACAACGAGTGGACGTATGACGACGCTGAGCGCACCGCAGTCTGCGTCAGCGAGGACGGCGTAACCGAGAAAATATGGTATGACGAGCAGCAGCGTGTCCTGCGGGATGAATACTACACGCCGGACGGTATTCTGCAGACCTGCACCGTCAATGATTTTTTTGACATTACCCGATAAATCTGGGAACCTTTTGCAGATACCAACGTCAAATACAATGCAGCGATCAGAAAACACATCACTGACCGCTGAATTAAAAGGAGGATTTTCTATGAAACGAACGATTGCAGCGATTTTATCTGCGGCTATGCTTGTAACGGCAGCTGCGGCAGCGGAAGCGCCGAGCAGTTGGGCGAAGTCGGCGGTGGATACCGCGCGGAACGCGGGCATTGTGCCGGAGCAGGTCGATCAGGCGTACACGCAGAGCATCACCCGAGCGGATTTCTGTGCACTGGCGGCAGCGGTTTATCGCACCTGGGAAAAGAGCGGCAACGTAAAATCCGTTGATAAGGCTGTGGTCTCCTTCTCGGATACCAAGGATGAGGATGTGCTGCTCTGCGCGGCTCTGGGTGTGGTAAACGGCGTTGGCAATGGCAAATTTGCACCGCAGCAGCAGCTGACCCGTCAGCAGGCGGCAAGCATGCTGCACCGTCTGGGCAATCTGCGCAAGAATGCCAAGGACAACGTAAAGGACCGTATGCCGCACGTTTTTGCGGACGGCGCGGATATTCAGGCGTGGGCGCGGAATGATGTGTACTGGGTCTACAATCAGGGCGTAATGAACGGCGTCAGCGGCAATCGTTTTGCACCGAATAACAGCTATACGCATGAGCAGTCCATCGCGACCATGCTGCGGCTGTATGATACCAAGTATGCTGTCAAGGACGACAGCACGAGCGGTACCGGCAGTAAATATCGGATTACTTATGGGGCTGTCGGCCCAGGTGTTTCGCAGGTATATCTGGAGGATACAAAGGGCAATCGCCTGCTGACAGATTACAAGAACACCAAGGGCGAATTTTACGATATTGAGTTGTTCGGTGAGTGGGTCACGCTGCGAGAAACCGTGGCTTATAAGCATGATGTGCACAACATGAAGACCGGTGAAACACTGGAAAACTACGCTGTTAGCGGCACGGACGGCGAGCAGGCAGGCTGGCTGCGTCCGTCTCCGGAGAATGGCGGTGAGGTTTATGGAAAGGACCGCATTATTTATGCCGATGGCACGAGCAGCACGCAGACATATGACGCGCTGACCGATTTCAAGGATGGAAAGGCAGTTGTCCGCGTGGACAGCAAGACCATTGCCGCAATCGACACGACTGGCAAGACTCTGTGGAGCATGAATTTTGCGTTTGACCACAGCAAGATGGCTGTTGAAATTTTGCTTGCTGGTGATGGCAAGGGTGACCGCTTTGTTGTTGTAAATCGGGACGGTTCCTCGTACACGATTATCGCAGGCGGCAAGCGCATTGCGTCCAGCTCGCGCGCGCTGCAGCTGAATCAGTACAGCGATACCTACATCGCCGCAGAATCGACCGGCTACTATGCGCTGTACAACTTTAAGGGCAAAAAGCTGACAAAGACCTATCAGAATGCGTTTGACGAGGTTGGTCAGAACATTTACAGCCATTGGCTCAGCAATACCGAATACGAATACATCCGCTGTGATGCGGACGGCACGAACAAGGTTCTGTTCCGCGTAAAGTGCCCGAACGGCCGTCCGGGCGCACTGCCGACCGACGGCGCAGGCGTGTATGCGCTCCGCACGGATGAGCATACCGTTACCTGCTTTGACCGCTTCGGCACGACGCTTGGCACCATTAAGTACGATGGTGAAATCACGATGGAAGCCACCTTTGAAAACGGCTGTGTCCGCGTAATGGATAAGCTGTACCTCCCGACCGGTGAGGAAATCTGATAAACACGAAAAAGGCACCGACTCGGTGCCTTTTTCATTTGCTGTACCTTGTAACCGAGCAATGAAACGGTTATAATAGAACCTGTACGACAAAAGACGAAAAAGGAGGAATTTCCTTGCAGTTAGAACAAACGCTGCGGACGCTGTGCGCGCTGCCGGCGGTCAGCGGCTTTGAAATGCAGGCGGCAAAGGCCGTCGCGGAGCTGTTTCGACCGTACTGCGACAGCGTGGACGCGGATAAGAACGGCAATGTGATCGGCAGCTTGTCCTGCGGTAAAGAGGGCGCGAAAACCGTCCTTCTGGACGCGCACCTCGACCAGATCGGCTTTCTCGTCACCGAGGTGCTGGACGGCGGCTTTCTGCGGTTCGCGCCGGTCGGCGGTGTGGACCCGCGCATGCTGCTCGGCGGCGAGGTGACCATTCTCGCGGACGAGCCGCTGTACGGCGTGGTATCCTGCATGCCGCCGCACCTGCTCAAAGCAGGTGAGCAGAACAAGGCCGTACCCATCGACCAGATGGCTATCGACACCGGTCTGCTCGATGCCAAAAGCCGCATTCGTGTGGGTACGCCCATCGTGTTCGCGCAGCAGCCGATCAAGCTGGCTGGCGGTCAGCTTTGCAGCAAGTGCCTAGACGACCGCGCAGGCGTTGCCGCCATCCTGCTGGCGATGGAGAAGCTGCACGCGGCAAAGGACAAGCTGAAGTGCAATGTCGCAGTGCTCATCAGCACGCAGGAGGAGGTCACCGAGCTGGGTGCGCAGACCGGCGCGTTTACGGTTCAGCCGGAGTACGCCATCGCGGTGGACGTGACCCACGGCAGAACGCCGGACGGTCCGTCGGACGGTGTGTTCGACCTCGGCAGCGGCGTGGCAGTCGGCATGGGCCCGAACCTGCACCGCGGCTTTACCAAGGCGCTCATCAAGACCGCCAAGGCGAACGACATCGACTATACGCTTGAAATTATGGAGGGCAACACCGGCACGAATGCGTGGACGATGCAGATCGTCGGCCGCGGCATCGCAATGGGTCTGCTGTCCATTCCGGAAAAATACATGCATACGCCGGTCGAGGTTGTGAAGCTGTCTGATGTGCAGGCGGTTGCTGACCTGATGGCGGAATTTCTGCGCGGATTTGACGGGGAGGTGGGCGCATGATCGAACTGATGAAGCAGCTGTGCGCACTGCCGGGGCCGTCCGGCTGTGAGGATGCGGTGCGCAAGTTTGTGCTCGAGAAGGTAAAGCCGTTCGCGGACGAGATAAAGATGGATGCCATCGGCAACATTATGGTGTTCCGAAAGGGCAAAAAGGCGCTCGAGCGTCCGGTCGTTGTGTGCGCGCACATGGATGAGGTCGGCGTTATCATCAAGCAGATTACGGACGACGGCATGCTGAAGTTCGGCTTTGTCGGCGGCGTGGACCCGCGTGTTGTCATCGGCCGACCGGTTCGCTTCGGTGATGTGCAGGGCGTGATCGGCATCAAGGCAGTTCATTTGACGACCGCAGCAGAGCGCCGCACCATGCCCAAGACCAAGGATTTGTATATCGACATCGGTGCAGCGAGCAAAGCTGCAGCCGAGGACAAGGTTTCGCTTGGCGATTACGGCGTGTTCGACTCGGCGGTTGTCGAGTTCGGCGACGGTCTTATCAAGGCCAAGGCGATTGATGACCGCGTCGGCTGTGCTGCGCTCCTCAAGCTCATCGAGGACGAGCCGCCGATCGACACCTGGTTCTGCTTTACTGTGCAGGAGGAAGTCGGTCTGCGCGGTGCGGCAAGCATGGCGTATGCGCTCGACCCGGGATTTGCAATGGTGCTCGAGGGTACGACAGCTGCTGATCTCGCAGAGGTGGAAGGCGGCAAAGCCGTTTGCCGCGTACGCGGCGGTGTTGTTCTGCCGTTCATGGATGGCGCGACTATCTACGATGCGGAGCTGTTTGAACTTCTGCGCAATGCCTGCGACAAGCGCGGCATCCGCTGGCAGACGAAAACGCGCGTAGCCGGCGGCACGGACGCAGGCCGTATCCACAAGAGCCGTGCGGGCGTGCGCGTGTGCGTGGCCGCGGCTCCGGTACGCTATATTCACTCGCCGTCCTCGGTGGCGGCAGTAGCCGACTGCGAAGCGGTGCTTTCCGCCGCACGCGCATTTCTGGAAGAACTCGGAGGGAACGACGAATGAGCAAGATTTTTGATTTATGGAACACGGTCGCGGGTGCATTCGGCCCTTCCGGCCGTGAGGATGCGGTCCGCGAAACCATCGCGGAGATTGCAGGCGCGTATATCGACGATGTGACAACGGACGCGCTCGGCAATCTTATTTGTCGCAAAAAGGGCGTAAAGAACGGCAAAAAGCTGCTGTTTGCCGCTCATATGGACTCTATCGGCGTGGTTGCCACCTATATTGAGGACAAGGGCTTCATCCGTTTTTCGCAGATCGGCGGCCTGTATGTCGGTGACCTGCTGAATATTCAGGTGAAGTTTGCCAACGGCACGCGCGGCGTGATCTCGTACGAGGAAAAGACGCCGCTCAAGGATTTGACGCTGGATAATCTGTTTATCGACATCGGTGCGAAAAACGCCGAGGAAGCGCGCAAGCTGGTGCAGATCGGCGATTTTGCCGTGTACGAAGCACCGCGGTTCGAGCAGAACGGCGTGCTGTGCGGCCCGTATCTGGACAACCGCATCGGCTGTGTGACACTCCTGCTGATGATGGAGCAGTTGGTGGACAAGGAAATCGAGAACGATCTGTACTTCGTGTTTACGGCACAGGAGGAGGTTGGCCTGCGCGGCGCAGGCGCGGCAGCGTTCGCAGTTGAGCCGGATGCGGCTATCGCGGTGGATGTGACCGATACCGGCGATCTGCCGGAGATGAAGTCCGCGATGGCGGTCGAGCTGGGCAAGGGACCGGCAGTCAAGGTGATGGATCGCTCGGTTATCTGCACACCGGCGGTTGTAGATGCGCTCGAGCAGGCGGCGAAGGACTGCGGTGTATCCGCGCAGCGCGAAATCCTGCTGTGCGGCGGCACGGATACGTCAGCGCTGCAGAAGGCGCGCGCAGGCGTGCAGGCAGGCGCGGTCTCTATCCCGACTCGCTATATCCATTCTCCGAGCGAGCTGTGTGCGGTTTCCGACGTCGAGGACGCAGCAAAGTTGCTGGCACAGTACGCACTCCAAAAATAACCGATAGAATTACTAGGAATTTTGTAAAAATCGACAGGTGACAAATCTTCGATTTTGCAGTATGATAAAGACACAGCAAGGGGGCTGATACCGATAAAGGTGCAGGACTCTTGCTGTTTTCTTTTATATCCTTTCTCATTTCGACCACATCTTACTTACATACTACTCTTTGCCTGAAGCCATTCTACCTTATGGTAGAGCGGCTTCGGGCATTTTACGCTCTTTATTCGGCAAAACGTGCACGTTGTCCGTGCTATACTGAATCTTGTTCGGGAGGTGAGGTATGGTCGTCTATCTGGATGTGCTGTTTGCCGTCAACGCGCTGATGGATGGTGCAACACTGCTTGCGGCAGCTCGCTTAGGCGGCGTGCAGGTGCGGAAAATGCGGCTGATTTTCTCAGCAGCACTCGGCGGCGGCTATGCTGTGCTGGGTGCGGTCTGGCCGGTGCTGACACTCGCGCCGCTGCGCCTGCTTGCAGGACTGGGCCTGTGCATGGTCGCTTTCGGCAGAGAGCGGCACCTTGCGCGGCTGTGTGCACTGTACGGCGTGGTCGCGGCCTCGTTCGCAGGACTGGCGGCGGCGCTGAGTGCCGCAAGCGGCAGGAGGCTGCTGCTCTCGTGCGGGTACTACTTTGCGGTGCCGATACAGGTGCTCGTGCTGGCGGCAGCTGTCGGCTATGCGGCAAGCGGGATACTCCTGTGCGGAGATGCGGAGCACGGCGCGCTGCACCGCGAAACAGAAACGCTGACCATCCGGTTCGGCAATCGGCAGACCGCCGTGCGTGTGCTGCACGACACGGGCAACGACCTGATCGAACCGGTATCCGGAAAGCCGGTCGTGGTGCTCGAGCGCAAGGCCGCCGAGTGCCTGCTGGACACGAAACTGCCGTTCGGCAGTGCGTCCGCGCAGCTGGCGGCTCTGCCGGAAAATCTGGCTGCACGCTGCGGTCTGCTGCCGTTTCACGCGGTCGGCACGGATGGCGGTCTGCTGCTGTATTTCCGGCCGGACAGCGTGCTGAGAGCAGACGGCGCGGCACTCGACTGTGTGTGTGCAGTCGGTGCGGTCTCCATCGGACAGGGCGCGTACGAGGGACTTATCGGGGTGTGAAAGGGAGAGTGAAATGAAGCTTCTGCAGTGGTTAAAGACGATTTTACGACGGTTTCGAGCGCAAGGTGTACATTATATCGGCGGCAGCGATGTTCTGCCGCCGCCGTTGTCTCCGGAGGAGGAGGCCGCTGCCGTGGAGGCGAACAGCGGGGGCGATGTTGCGGCGCGCAACTGTCTTATCGAGCACAATCTGCGGCTGGTGGTGTTTCTGGCGCGCAAGTTTGAGTCGAGCGGTGTGGGAACAGAAGATTTAATTTCTATTGGAACGATCGGACTCATCAAGGCGGTGAGCACCTACCGGAGCGACAAAAACGTCAAGCTGGCGACATATGCATCGCGGTGTATCGAAAACGAGATCCTCATGCACCTGCGCAAGATTGCCGGACGGCGGAGCGAGGTTTCCATCGACGAGCCGCTGTCCTCGGACTGGGATGGCAACGAGCTGCTGCTGAGTGATATTCTCGGCACCGAGCCGGACAGCGTCATGCGGCCGCTCGAGGATGATGTGGACAAAATGCTGCTGCATCGTGCACTGGGTCATCTGCCGCCGAGAGAGCGGCAGATCATCTCGCTGCGGTTCGGCATCGGCACGCCGAAGGCGCTGACGCAGAAGGAGGTCGCGGATTTGCTGGGTATCTCGCAAAGCTATATTTCAAGGCTGGAAAAGCGGATTATCGCGCGAATGCGAAAAGATATTTTGAAGTATTCGGCGTTTTAAGGCAATACCGCATAATTGAACAAGAGTGATTTGCGAGTAAATTTTGCGTACTGACGAGGCACAGTTTTGCGGTAATACTTGATGTATTACCGTGAAACTTCGGCAGCGCGGACGGAACTCGCGCAAGGAACCGAAGCCAAAGTCAGGACACAAAATTTCCGCAAAGCACCGCGGCAGCGCGACCGGAGCCTGCGCAAGGAGCCGCCGCTTTAATTGTGCGGTGTTGCCTTAAGAAAGAGTGAGGAGTGAAAAGTTGAGAGGGGAGAGAACGCAATGGGGTATCGTTCGGCAAGTCGCAGATAATTCACAAATGCTGTGCAGAATATTCTCCAGGCCAACGAGTTGCGCGACACTGTCATGCATGCCGCGCTTGCGGAGAGTAACCCGCATGTGTAGCGGTAAGGTATCTGACGTTGCATAGAGGTAGAGAAATGGGCGCACATGCGCCCGCGCGGCGTCAGCGCGTTTCCTCGGTTTGCAGCCGATGCAGCAGTTTTCTTTTCTCCTGCACTATGCTATAATAAGAGAAAACCCAAGGGATGAGATACCATGCAGATCGAAATTCGGCAGTACGAGCAGCGTGATGCTGCACAGGCAGCAGAAATTTGGAACGAGGTCGTTGAGGACGGTAAAGCCTTTCCGCAGATGGAAAAGCTGGACGAGGTGACCGGTCATGCCTTTTTCACTGAGCAGACCTATACCGGCGTAGCGTACGACGCGGCAACCGGCGAGCTGGTCGGTCTGTATATTCTGCACCCGAATAACGTGGGCCGCTGCGGCCATATCTGCAACGCTAGCTACGCCGTCAAAAAGACCGTGCGCGGACAGCATATCGGTGAAAAACTCGTTACGCACTGCCTGAAACAGGGGAAAACGTGCGGATTCCGCGTGCTGCAGTTCAACGCAGTCGTCAAGAGCAACACGGGTGCGCTTGCGCTGTACAAAAGGCTGGGATTCACACAGCTTGGTGTGATTCCGGGCGGATTTTTGAACAAGGATGGCGAATACGAGGATATTATCCCGCATTACCATGTTCTGTAAAGAGAAAAGGAGAAAACAATGCTTTTTTGCAACATTGATCTGTTGGATGAGAATTTTGCGCTCAAACGCGGGCAGTACGTTGGCGTGAAGGACGGCAAGATCGCCTATATCGGTGACACCGAGCCGCAGGAGGACTACGGCGAACGCTACGATGGCAGACACCGTCTGCTGATGAGCGGCTTCTACAACGTCCACAGCCACGCGCCGATGACGCTGCTGCGCGGCTACGCGGAGAATCTGCCACTGCAGCGCTGGCTGGGCGAGAAGGTATTTCCGTTTGAGGACAAGATCGATGACGAAGCGGCGTACTACGGCACGCAGCTTTCCATCGCGGAAATGCTGGCGAGCGGTACGGTTTCGTTCTCGGATATGTATTTCTTCTTCGACGGCATGATGCCCGCGATACGCGAGAGCGGCATCAAGTGCAACCTCAGCCGCGGTCTGACCGTATTTGACGACAGCGACTACGAGAGCCTTGCCGCCTACAAGGACAATCTGCGCCTGCTGAACGAGTGGAACGGCGAGCTGGGCGGCCGTCTGATCGGTGATCTGTGTATCCACGGCGAGTATACCTCGACACCCAAGGTGGTCGAGGCGGTAGCCGCTCACGCGAAGGACGCGGGTGCGCGTATCCACATCCACCTGTCCGAGACGCAGACCGAGCACGAGGAGTGCAAGCAGCGTCATGGCCTGACGCCGGCGGCGTATATGGAGGCGCACGGCATTTTCGATTCTCCGACCACGGCGGCGCACTGCGTCTGGCTGGAGGACGAGGATTTCGATATCCTCAAGAAGCACAATGTTTCGGTCGCCTGCTGTCCGGCAAGTAATCTCAAGCTGGCATCCGGCTACGCGAACATCCCGAAAATGCTGGAGAAGGGCATCAATATCGCGCTCGGCACAGACGGCGCAGCCTCCAACAACAACCTGAATATTCTGCAGGATATTTACCTGTTCGGTGTGGTTTACAAGGGTTTCTATCACGATTCTACGCTGCTGACGCCTGCACAGGTGCTGCACACGGCAACGCGCGCCGGTGCGCTTTCGCAGGGACGCACGGACTGCGGCAAGCTGGCGGTTGGATATAAGGCCGACCTGTGCGTCATCGACACCGATACACCGCAGTTTACACCGATGACCGACGCCGCCTGCAACGTGGTCTATGCGGCTCAGGGCGCGGACGTTCGCCTGACCATGGTAGACGGCGAGGTGCTGTACCGCGATGGTGAATTCAAGACCATCGACATTGAAAAGGTAAAGGCGGAAACGCAGAAGCGCACGGACGCTATCCTGCGCCGGCTGTAAGGAGGGAGACCTATGCTGACAAAAGCAAATGTAGCGGAATCTGCAGCATATCTTAAAGAAAAGCTGCCGTTTGTGCCCGAAATCGCACTGGTGCTCGGCTCGGGCATCGGCCCGCTGGCTGATGAGGTGGAGAACCCGACGTATGTACCTTACGGCGAGATTCCGCACTTCAAGGTCTCCACCGCACCTGACCACGCAGGACGCATGGTATGCGGCACGCTGGCCGGACGCCGCGTTATCTGTATGCAGGGCCGTCTGCACGGCTACGAGGGTTATGCGCCGGACGAGGTGGCATATCCGGTTTATGTGCTGAAAGAGTTGGGTGTGAAGGCGCTTGTCGTGACGAATGCCTCCGGCGGCATCAACACCGGCTATCATGCGGGCGATTTTATGCTGATCACTGACCACATCAACATGACCGGCAAAAGTCCGCTGACCGGCAAAAACGATCCTGAACTCGGTACTCGTTTTCCGGATATGACGTTCGCGTACAGCCACGAACTGGAAGAAAAAGCCATGCAGGCCGCTGCGGACTGCGGTCTTAAGCTGCATCAGGGTGTATACTGCGGCGTAAACGGCCCGCAGTTTGAGACACCGGCGGAGATTCGCATGTTCCGCACGCTCGGCGCGGATGCGGTCGGCATGTCCACCGTGTTCGAGGTCATTGCGGCCGCGCACTGCGGTCTGCCGCTCGTCGGTATTGCCATGATCACCAATATGGCGGCGGGCGTGCTTATGCAGCCGCTCTCGGGCGCTGAGGTCAACGAGACTGCCGAGCGCCGCGGCGCAGAGCTGCGCCGTCTGGTGGCAAAGCTGCTCGAGAAAATTTAAGGAAAATTTCAAAAAAGTGTTGACAGAAAGCGATTTCTGCGATATACTAATAAAGCTGTCACGGAAAAGCGTTGGCAGCTTGATTTCGAGGTGTGGCTCAGCTTGGTAGAGCGCTTCGTTCGGGACGAAGAGGCCGCAGGTTCAAATCCTGTCACCTCGACCACTTTTTTCAAATCAAATAACAATATTTCGAGGTGTGGCTCAGCTTGGTAGAGCGCTTCGTTCGGGACGAAGAGGCCGCAGGTTCAAATCCTGTCACCTCGACCACAAAAACTCTGAAAACCACATGGTTTTCGGAGTTTTTTGCTATCTGATGAAAATTATACTTACCACTTAATATATCGAAAGAGAGGACGGCACAGATGCAGAACGCAGAACAGAAGACCGCACTCATTGCGATGAGCGGCGGCGTAGACAGCTCGATCGCGGCTTACCTGATGCGGCAGGCGGACTTCCGCTGCATGGGCACGACCATGCGGCTGTACCGCAACGAGGATCTCGGCGCATGTAATTTCCGCACCTGCTGTTCGGAAAAGGATATCGAGGACGCAAGTGAGGTTGCATTTCAGCTGGATATTCCGTATGAGGTACTGGATTTTACACTGGATTTTCAGGAGAAGATCATCGGCAAGTTTGTCCGCACTTATGAGGCAGGCGGCACGCCCAATCCCTGTATTGACTGCAACCGATTTATGAAGTTCGACAAGCTGCTGGATTTTGCCGAGCAGCACGGCCTGTATTATGTTGTCACGGGTCACTATGCCCGCATTGAGCAGGACGAACAGACCGGTCGCTGGCTGCTCAAAAAGGGCGTGGACGTGGGCAAGGACCAGAGCTATGTGCTGTACACGATGACACAGCGGCAGCTTGCGCACACCAAATTTCCTCTGGGCGACCGCAACAAGACGGAGATCCGCGAGCTGGCGGAGCAGCTCAGCTTCTGCAACGCACGCAAGCACGACAGCCAGGATATTTGCTTTGTGCCGGACGGCGATTACGTCAAGTTCATGGAGCAGTACACGGGCAAGCACTATCCGGCAGGCGATTTCCTCGATTTAGACGGCAAGCCGGTGGGAAAGCACAAGGGTGCTGTCCGCTATACCGTCGGCCAGAGACGCGGCCTCGGTCTTGCGATGGGAGAGCCGGTGTACGTCTGCGGCAAGGATATGGAGAAGAACACGGTTTCGGTCGGACCGGAGGCAGCGCTGTTCTCGGACACTGTGATCGTAGATGACATGAACTGGATTTCGATTCCGGAGCTGACCGAGCCGATCCACATCAAGGCGAAGATTCGCTACCGCCATGCGGAGCAGCCGGTGACGGTTTCTCCGATGGAGGACGGCCGTGTCAAGCTGGTGTTTGATGAGCCGCAAAGAGCCGCAGCGATCGGTCAGGCGGCGGTGCTGTACGACGGCGATGTAGTTGTCGGCGGCGGCACCATCGTGGATGTGCCGGGACAGGCAGGCAGGTGAGGCGCGGCATGAAATTTCTCATTGCATCCGATATTCACGGTTCGGCGTACTACTGCGAACAGCTGTTGCAGGCGTTCGAGCGCGAGCAGGCTGCGCGTCTGCTGCTGCTCGGCGATATTCTTTACCACGGTCCGAGAAACGATCTGCCGCGCGATTATGCGCCAAAGAAGGTGATTGCCATGCTGAACGGCATGGCGGATATAATCCTATGTGTGCGCGGCAACTGTGACACCGAGGTGGACCAGATGGTACTCGCGTTCCCGATCCTCGCGGACTATGCCGTCCTGCCGGCAGGGGAGCGGCTGGTGTATGTCACGCACGGACATCAATTCAACACGAAAACACCGCCTCCGTTGTGTCAGGGCGATGTGCTGCTGCACGGACATACGCATATTCCGGCATGGGAGCCGTTTGGCAGGGAAAACCTGTATCTGAACCCGGGTTCAGTGTCCATCCCGAAAAATGATACCGCACATGGCTATATGACACTCGAAAACGGCGTTTTTACATGGAAAACGCTGAGCGGTGAACCATATCACACGCTTGCATTGTAAAAAAGAGGCTGACAGTTCACAGCTGTCAGCCTCTTTTTTATTGAATGTCGGTTTGCTTGCAAACCGCGTCCGCATGGCGGGATTTCGTACAGAATCCCGTAAGGACGTATCCGAGCCTGTGGCTCGGTACGTCCCTCTCGATGAAAAGGCTTTGCCTTTTTATCGAAATCAGTCGATTTTTACAGTCCAGCCCAGCTCATCCGGCAGCTTGCCCCACTGGATGCCGGTCAGGGTGTTGTACAGCTTATGGGTAACTTCGCCGATCTCACCGTTGTTGATGTAAGCAACATCGCCCTCATAGCGCAGCTCGCCAACCGGAGAGATAACAGCAGCGGTACCGGTGCCGAATACCTCTTCCAGCTTGCCGTCGTGGGAAGCCTTCATAACGTCAGCGATCGGCAGGCGCTCCTCGGATACCGGAATGCCCCAGTGCTTGAGCAGCTCGATGCAGCTCATACGGGTAACGCCCGGCAGAACGGTGCCGACGGTCGGAGCGGTGTAAACGGTGCCGTCGATCTTGAAGAAGCAGTTCATGGAGCCGACTTCCTCAACGTACTTGTGCTCAACGCCGTCCAGCCACAGGGTCTGCTCGTAGCCCAGCTCGTGTGCCTTTACCTGAGAGATCAGGGATGCAGCGTAGTTGCCGCCGCACTTGGTGAAGCCGGTGCCGCCCGGGCAGGCACGGGTATACTCATCCTCGACGAAGATCTTAACCGGATTGATGCCGGTGGAGTAGTAAGCGCCGACCGGAGAGCATACGATGATGAACTTGTGAGTGCGGGAGGTGCGAACGCCCAGATGCGGCTCGGTAGCGATGACAAACGGACGGATGTACAGGCTGGTGCCCTCAGCGTGCGGAACCCAGTCCTGATCGAAGGAAACAATGGCCTTGACAGCCTGAACGAAATCCTCTACCGGCAGGCTCGGCAGGCACATACGATGGTTGGTGTTGATCATGCGCTGTGCATTCTTGTCCGGGCGGAACAGCTGAATGGAGCCGTCCGGGGTGCGGTAAGCCTTCAGACCCTCAAAGGACTCCATTGCGTAATGGAAAACCATCGCTGCCGGATCAAGCTCAAGCGGCTGATACGGTACGATGCGGGCATCGTGCCAGCCCTGTTCCTCATCGTGATCAATGATCAGCATGTGATCGGTATAATGAACACCAAAGCCGAGGCTGCTTTCGTCCGGCTTTGCCTTAGGAGTAGTGGTGCGCTGTGTTGTGATCTGCAGCATGGTTGATTCACTCTTTCTTTATAAGAATTTGTACTCTTTTATTATAGCACTCGATTCTCACAACGCAAGGTGTTTTTCGGCAGAAAGGGTGACAAACCCGCTGTGCTTTGGTATAATATGTTCGTACGAATTGCTGAAAGGAGTGAGTGCGTATCAAAAAAATCATCAGCTGTGTGCTGTGTGCCGCGCTGCTGCTGACGTTTCTGCCTGCACCGGCGCATGCGGTGACGCTGACAGCGGTAAACGACTCCATCCTGCCGCTCGACGAGAGCACCATGCCTGCACGTCTCGGCGGCGAAACCTATGTGCCGTACAGTGTGTTTACCACGCTCGGTGTGTCTGCCTCGGAGAATGACGGCGTGCTCGATCTTTCCGCAAACGGCGAAACGCTCAGCTTTTCGACTGCGGAAGGCTATGTGTACGATCAGAATCTGAACAGCTATTCCACACCCGCGTATGAGATGAACGGAACGGTTTATGTGCCGGTCAAGCTGTGCTGTGCGAAGTTTGGCTTTACCTATTCTTCACTGACCCTGCAGGGGGAAAATGTGCTGCGTGTCGCGGACGGTTCGGCACAGAGCGATTCGGCGTTTATTGCAGCGCATACCAGGGTGATTGAAAACACGATCGACAACTACAAGGGCAGCACTTCCGGGTCGGACCGCAGCAATAACACGAATACCAATCCGGCACCGGCAAAGCCGGTGGACAACGATACCATCGAAATACCGAAGGTAGAGGAAAAGCCGGCGAAGAAGCCGGTCCGCGTGTATCTTGCCTATTACGGCGCGCCGAACGAAAACACGGCGGCTGTTCTGGACAATCTGCATGACGCAGGCAGGCAGGCGGCGTTTTTCCTGCCGACGGATACCTCCGAATGGGACGATGATCTGGTTCGCCGAATCGCAGCGGAGGGACATACGGTAGCCTTTCTGCTGCAGGCGGACAGCAAAACCACAGGAGCAGACATGCTGGCCGACCTTGCCGCTGCGAACGAGCGCCTGACACTGCTGACCGGTGTGGCAGCCCGCATAGCCGCCAACCAGAGCGGCAGCGACGCACTCACCGAAGCACAGCGCAGCGTGCTCATCGGTGCAGGCTACCGCCTGTGGGATGCCGGTCTGGACAGCGGCGATGTCGAGAAAAATGCGGCGGAAGCGTATACGCAGACCGTACAGTATTTCGCCTCCACGTCCGGCGTGGTAGTCGTGCGGCTGCACCACAGCAAGGCAACCCCGAGGCTGACCGAAGCACTGTGCTCGTATATCGGACGGCAGGGTATTTCGGCAGGACGCATTACATACAGCGTTACGCCGGTCAACAGTGCATCCGATACCCGATGAAGGGAGGACTCTATGAAGCTGATCTTATGTGTGGATGATAAAGGCGGCCTGGCCTTTAACCATCGCCGCCAGAGCCGCGATCGTGTGCTGAATGAGCGCATTCTTATGCACTGCGGTATGCACAGGCTGTGGATAAGTCCGTACACCGCAAAGCTGTTCGGAGCGGATACGGCAGTACGGCTTTGTATCGCTGAGGATTGCCTCGAGCGGGCGGCAGAGGACGATTACTGCTTCGCTGAGGTGCACGATCCTGCACCCTACTTAAACAGGGTACAGCAGGTGATATTATATCACTGGAATCGTGTCTATCCCGCTGACCGGTATTTCACCCTGCCGGAAACCGGATGGACAAAGCAGAGCGAGACCGAATTTGCCGGTTCCTCGCATGAAAAAATAACAGAGGAAGTATTTGTTAAATGCGAAAATTGACCCGCGCGTTTGCGCCGATTGTATTCGTGCTCAGCCTGCTGCTTTCCGGCTGTGCACTGCCCATGCCGTCGAGCAGTATGGTTTCGATGGACGAGCTGCCCGCCTACTCGGATTCTGCTTATGTCGAGATCGACGGCAACCAGCCATTCTTCACCGACGCAGACAAGCAGGAGACCGAAGCGTTTGAGGAATATTCGGATTTGGATTATCTCGGACGGTGCGGCACGGCATACGCCAATGTCGGACAGGATCTGATGCCCGCAGATGGAGAAAAACGCGGTTCGATCGGTCAGGTCAAGCCAACCGGATGGCATACCGTCAAGTATGACTGTGTGGACGGCAAATACCTGTATAACCGCTGTCACCTGATCGGCTGGCAGCTTACAGCTGAGAATGCCAACAAGCAGAATCTGATCACCGGCACGCGATACCTCAATATTGAGGGTATGCTGCCGTTTGAGAATATGGTCGCTGACTATGTGAAGGAAACCGGCAACCATGTGCTCTATCGGGTTACGCCGGTGTTTGAGGGCAGCAATCTTGTTGCCTCGGGCGTGCAGATGGAGGCATGGTCGGTCGAGGACGACGGCGAAGGCATTTGCTTCAACGTGTACTGCTATAACGTCCAGCCAGGCGTGGAAATTGATTATGCCACCGGCGAAAGTCAGGCAGCGTAAAGAAAAACAGCAAGTTCAGTTGGACTTGCTGTTTTTTCTTTCATTGAGAATGGAGAATTGAAAATTGAGAATTTCGGTAACGCGCAAAGCGCGTTTATTCAATAACCGCCCTTTGGGCGGTTTGAGGCTGTCGAAAAACTATCGTTTTTCGAGCAGCCTCTCGATCGAAACCACGCTTTCGATCGAATGCTGAAGAAAACCCGCGTCCTCCGGACACATTTTTTCTTCCCTTGTATAAAAGCCGAGGTACACGCCCCCGGTTTTTATGAATTTGCTGCGCAAATTCTATTTTATGCGTGCTGTCGCACGAAGCACAAAATAGAAATCTGACTTTTCGACAAGCTGTAACCGCCCTTTGGGCAGTTTCTTTCATTCTCCATCCTCCATTTGTTAAATTTGCTTGCGGATATGCTCCAGTGCGCCCTTCTCCAAACGGGATACCTGCGCCTGTGAGATGTGTATCTCGTCAAACGAAAGGATGTGATTTTCAGGATAATTTCTGCGCTTATCGTACGGTAAAAGTACGGATTTGTCAAGATGGGCCGGGAAAATCAAGCGATTGACCAATAGAGCAGCAAAGCCGTAAGAAACCCATCACATCCGTCTTTTTCACCGGAAAAATTTATGCTATAATGGTATCAACTACTAAGGGGAAAGGCGGGATACCGTTGCGCACAAGACCAATCCTTGCGGCAGCGGCGCTGCTGTTGGCGGCCGGACTTGCCGCCGTGACGCATCAGGCCGTATCGCAGGCGGACGAGCCGCTCCGCATTGGCACGACGTACATGACGATGAACAACCCGTTTTACAGCGTCATTGACGAGGAACTGCGGTTGGTGATCGAAAGCCGCGGCGATATTCTGCTGACGCGTGATCCGGCGCTCGATCAGGAGCGGCAGAACGGGGAGATACGCGATCTGCTGCATGAAGATATCGACCTGCTGGTGCTCAATCCGGTGGACTATCGTGAGATCGAGCCGGCACTGCAGGAGGCACAGAAGGCGGGCGTACCGGTCGTGGTTATCGACTCGCAGGTCAGCAACCCGGATTTGGTAGCGTGCACGATCGCGTCCGACAACTACGGTGCGGGTGTGCTCTGCGCGGAGCACCTGATGAACACGCGTGATTCCGCGAAGGTCGTGCTGCTTGAGCACGCATCTACCAAGTCCGGCCGAGACCGTATCCAGGGCTTTTGCGATACGCTGGCATCCGACGTCAACTATCAAATCATCGGTCGCGCGGACAGCGCCGGTCAGCTTGAAGTCGCCATGCCGGAGATGGACAAGCTGCTTGAACAGGGCATTGTGCCGGACGCCGTGATGTCACTTAACGACCCGAGCGCACTCGGCGCGATGGCGGCTCTGCAGGAGCATGGCATGCTGCAGGATACGGCGGTTTACGGCGTGGATGGTGCTCCCGAAGCGAAAAGCATGATCAGCGAGGGTGCTATGACGGCGACAGCGGCCCAGTCCCCCATTCGGCTGGGGCAGATTACCGCGCAGACGGTCTACGCGATTCTGAACGGCGAGGACTACGAAAAAGAGATTACGGTTCCGGTCGAACTGATAACGAAGGACAACGTAAACGGCTACGACATGGACGGCTGGCAGTAGGAGGGGACGGTATGGTACAGAGTTTGCAGTTTTTCCGCCGCATCATGCTGCTGCTGAACGTGACCGTGGGCGCATTCCTTGTGTGGGTGTTCGGCATGACGCCGGTACTGGCGGCGCGGCAGTCGGACGGCGTAGCGTTTGCACAGAATTTGAGCGCGCTGCCGGCTAAACCGTGGACGCTGGTTATCGCCGTGCTCGGCATGGCGGCGCTCATTCTGGCCGGTGTGCTGCGCCGGCGCGGACAGAATTTCATCGGCTGGACCGAGCCGCTGTTCGCATTATGCGTGATTTTTGCGCTGCATCTGGCCTACAACGGCCTGCTGCTGTATGTGGTCGTGGATTTGATCGACGGCCTGCACGGCAGAACGCGCCGCCGGTTTCTCGGCGTCATGACGGCGCTGTTTCTGCTGACCGGTTTGGGTGCCCTGCAGGGAGCGCTGCACACGGTTCCGTTTTCGGAATATCTGCTGTATTTTGACATGCACACGCGGCAGCTTTTGCAGAGCACGGTGGATTTGCTGGGCGCACTGCACCTTATCCTGTTCGTGGTGTACATGGTGGTGCTCATCGGGCAGAGGACCGAGGAAAATTCGGCAATACGCCGTCTCAACGGCGAACTGGAACAGGCGAACGATCGGCTTTCGGTTATGAACGAGCAGCTCAAGGCTTACGCCGCCGAGAGTGAACGCATGGCCGAAACGCGCGAGCGCAACCGCCTTGCCCGCGAGATTCACGACACGCTCGGCCACGCGCTGACCGGCATTACCGCCGGTGCGGACGCATGTCTGCAAATGCTGGAAATCTCGCCCGAGATGGCGAAAAAGCAGATGGAACGCATTGCGGCTACCGCTCGTGAGGGCATGAATGAGGTGCGCCGTTCGGTGCGGGCACTGCGGCCGGATGCACTTGAGCGCATGCAATTAACAGATGCGATAGCGAAGCTGTGCACCGAAATGCAGGCGACTTCGCAGGCGGAGATTATGCTCGATCTGCAGGCTGAGGATCTGCGGCTGTCGCCGGACGAGGAGGACGCGGTGTACCGCATCGTGCAGGAGAGCATCACGAATGCTATCCGGCACGGACACGCAACCGCGGTGCGTGTGCGCATTGCAGCGGAGGAGCGTCGGCTTGGCATAACGGTAACGGACAACGGCTGCGGCTGCACGAAAATTGAGCCGGGATTTGGTCTGCGGCACATGCGCGAGCGGCTTAAGCTGTTAAATGGCACGTTAAAGGTGAAGAGTGAAAACGGATTTGAGCTGCACGCGGAAATTCCGTTAAGATGGGGTGATGTATATGATTAAAGTGCTGCTGGCAGACGATCAGGAGCTGATTCGGGAAAGTTTAGGCTTTGTTTTGAACGCACAGAGCGATATTACCATTGTCGGCATGGCGAAAAACGGCCGTGAGGCCATCGAACTGGTGCGCAGCGAAAAGCCGGATGTTGTGCTGATGGACATCCGCATGCCCGAGGTGGACGGCGTAGAGTGTACGCGGCTGATCAAGTCGGCGCATCCGAATATCAAGGTGATTGTGCTGACCACGTTCGACGATGACGAGTATGTGTTCAACGCTCTGCGGTTCGGCGCGTCCGGATATCTGCTCAAGGGCGTATCTGTCGCGGATTTGACCAATGCGGTGCGCGAGGTCGTGCGCGGCGGCTCCATTATCGCGCCGGACGTGGCAAGCAAAGCCTTGCAGATGTTCGCGCGCATGGCCAAGGGCAACCTCACCATCGGCGTGGACGAAAAGCAGACCGAGGATTTGCAGGACAATGAGTGGCGCATCATCCGCGAGGTGGGCGCGGGACTGTCCAACAAGGAGATTGCGGCGGCGCTGTGTCTGTCCGAAGGCACGGTGCGAAACTATCTGAGCAGCATCCTGAGTAAGCTCGAGCTGCGCGACCGCACGCAGCTTGCCATCTGGGCGGTGCAGACCGGCGTAGCCGGACGGCCGTTCGGAGGTCCGCAGTGAAGGGGCTGACGAAGCGTCTGACGGCGGCTATCCTGCTCACGGCGGTGTGCCTGACTGCGACCGTGTACAGCCGCACACGTTCGGTCGAGCTGCGGCTCGGCTTTATGGCAGGAAGCTACTGGGACGCGCCGAACGGAAACTGCTATGCCGTCATCGACGCGGCGATCGAGCGGTTCGAGCGGGAGCACCCAAATGTGCACGTCACCTACACAAGCGGCATCCTCAAACGGGATTACTCGGAATGGCTTATCGACCAGTACCTGCTCGGCAGTGAGCCGGATGTGTTCCTCGTGCTGCCGGAGGATTTCGGTGAGCTGTGCGAACTCGGTGCACTCGCGCCGCTGGACGGCTATCTTGCGCAGGATGAGGCGGTGTCCGACACGGATTTCTATCCGGCGGCGCTGCAGAGCGGCGCGGAGAACGGCGTGCAGTACGCGCTGCCGTATGAGTGCGTACCGACGCTGATGTGCGTCAACAAGACGCTGCTCGAAAGCGAAGGCATTGCTGTGCCGTCCGGTGACTGGACGTGGGAGGATTTTTACAACATCTGCGCCAAGGTCACGCACGACACGGATAGTGACGGCGAAATCGATCAGTTTGGCTGCTATGGATATACCTGGCAGGATGCGCTGATCGCGAACGGCACATCGCTGTTCACTGAGGGCGGCAGCAGCTGTCTGATCTCTCTGCCGAGAGCCGTGCAGGCGGTGGCGTTTGCACAGCGGCTGGACAAGCTCACCGCAGAGACCGCGCCTTCTGCGCGGGACTTTGACGAGGGCAGGGTGGCGTTCCGGCCGTTCCTGTTCTCGGATTACCGGACATATCAGCCGTATCCGTGGCGCATCAAGCGCTACTCGGATTTCTCGTGGGACTGCATTCCGATGCCGCACGGTCCGGCGGGCAGCAACAGCTCGGAGCTGAGCACCGTGCTGGCCGGCATCAGCAGCCGCTCGGCACATACAACGCTCGCGTGGCAGTTTCTGCGCGAGCTGACCGCCAATGCGGACAATCAGTCCATGCTGTTTACGGATTCGCACAGCGTGTCCGCGTTGCGGAGCGTGACTGACTCGGAAAAAACCCGTCAAATTCTCCGGCAGGACACACCAGGCGAAAGCCGGTCCGGCGTGGAAATGCTGTCGGATGTCATGGAGCAGGCGGTGGCGGCGCCGCGGTTCCGTAATTACGATCAGGCGCTGCTGTTGACCGAAGGGCTGGTACAGACCGCGATGGAGGATGAGCATAATTTGTCACTCCAGCTGCAAAGAGTACAGCACGAAGTGCAGGAATATCTACAGAAAAACTGACGATATCGAACGCGATACGCGCTCTGTTTGTGCAACACGCACAGACAGAGCGTATTTTATTTGCATATTTTGATAATCAGCATGACATTTGTCATAGAAAAACAGGACGATTATCACACGAGGGTCATGACAAAATACAGATTTCACGCTCCCTCAAATCCGGTATACTATGCTCAACAAACAGGAAAGAGGGAACGGAAAATGAGATATCTGATTTTGGTCAGTCACGGCACCTTTGCACCGGGTCTGCACAACGCACTCGGCATGATGGCAGGCAGCGATCGCGAGGACATCCGCTCGACCAGCCTGCTCGACGGCATGGACGTTGACACCTTCCGTGGCAACTTCGCAGAGCTGGTTAAGGACATTACCGCAGAGGACGAGATCATCCTCACGGCGGACATCATTGGCGGCTCGCCGCTGACAACTGCACTCGATGTGCTCACCGAAAAGGGTCTGCTGGGCAAAACGCTTGCCATCGGCGGCATGAACCTGCCGCTCGTACTGACGGCGGCCTTCGCGGATGCGGAGACACCGCTCGATGAGCTGGAACAGGAGCTGACCGGCGAGGCCAAGGACCAGATCAAGCGGTTTGACCTCGGCGGCGATGAAGACGACGATATTTAATAAAAATAGTAAAGAGCAGTATTAAGGAGGAAAAAGTTATGTCAATCTCTTTCATTCGTGTTGACGATCGTATGATCCACGGTCAGACCTGCACGCGCTGGGCGCTCGAGTATCCGTGCGACGGCCTTATTGCCGTAAACGACAAGGCGGCTACCACGCCGGTGCTCAAGGCGGCGTACAAGAACGCCAGCGACAAAAAGACCTTCGTGTGGACGCTCGACGAGTGGCGCGCCAAGTGCGGCAAGGTGCTCGCCAGCAAGGATCGCTACTTCCTCATCACCAAGGACCCGATCACGATGAAGAGCATCCTCGTGGACGACGGCTTTGATCCCGGTGAGGTAAAGACGGTTATCATCGGACCGTGCAACGACCGCCCGGGCGCGACCAAGCTGGGCAACAATCAGGCGATCACCCAGCCGGAGGCGGACGCACTCGAGGCCATTATGCAGAAGGGCTACGAAGTAGAGTTCGCGCTCATCAAGGAGGCCGCCATCGGCAACTGGAAGAAGTTCCGCGGTCAGTTCGGCTACTAAATTCTATTTCACAAAATAAAAAAGAAAAGAGGGAGAACTTATGCAAGTTCAAGTTTGGCAGGCTGCATTGTTCGGATTGCTCGCATGTCTGGCATCCATGCCCGGTCTGGGCGGTACGGTGCTCGGCAACTACACGCTGGGCCGTCCGCTGGTAGCGGGTCTGATCGTCGGCCTCATCATGGGTGACGTACAGACGGGCATTTATCTCGGCGCGGCCATTCAGGTCGTATACATCGCACTGGTAACGCCGGGCGGCACGGTTTCCGCTGACGTTCGCGCGATCTCTTACATCGGCATTCCGCTTTCCATGGTTGCCGTGCATTCCATGGGTCTCAATCCCGCATCCGCTGAGGGACAGGCAATGGCGGTAACGCTCGGTTCGGCTGTCGGCACCATCGGCACCGTGCTGTTTTACGGAACAGCTACCGTAAACCTCGTTTGGCAGCATATGGGCTGGCGCGCTCTGGAAAAGGGTGATCTGCGCAAGCTGTATGTGGTCGATATGGGTCTCCCGTGGATTTCCCACATCCTGTGCTCGTTTATTCCGACGTTTATCATCACCAAGGTCGGCACCAGCATGGTAGATCTGATGAAGGCCTACCTGCCAATGGACGGCGTTGCAATGAAAACACTGTTCACCGTCGGCTCGCTGCTTCCGGCAGTCGGTATCGCCATCCTGCTCAAGCAGGTTGCGACCAAGCCGGTTGATATTCTGGTATTCGTATTCGGCTTCACGCTGGCCGCGTGCATGGGCCTTAACCTGATCGCGGCATCTATCGTCGGCGGTTTCTTTGCGGTCATCAACTACCGCATCAAGATCCTTGCTTTGCAGAAAGCCGCTCCCGCAGCTGCATCTGCTGCCGCAGCGGAATTTGACGACGATGAGGAGGAGATTTGATCATGGCAGAAAAGAAACTTTCCAAGAAAGCGCTGAACAAATCGTTCCGCAACTGGTTTTACGGCCATCTGACCTGCTTTTCGCAGGAGCATATGCAGACCTTCGGCTACCTGTGCGCCATGCTGCCGCTGGTAGAGGAGCTGTACGACACCAAGGAGGAGCAGACCGAAGCCCTCAAGACGTATTCCGCATTCTTCAACACCGAGCCGCAGCTGGGCATCGTCATCGTCGGCATGACCGCCGGTCTGGAAGAAGCCAAGGCCAACGGCGAGGACATCGACGGTGAGATGATCAACGGCATTCGCGCCGGTCTGATGGGACCGGTGGCCGGTATCGGTGACAGCCTGCTGGTTGGCACACTGATTCCGATTCTGCTGGGCGTTGCGCTCGGTTTATCCTCTGGCGGTTCTCCGCTCGGCGCGATCTTCTACATCATCGCGTACAATGTCATTCTGACGCTCGGCATGCGCCTGCTGTATTTCAAGGGCTATGAGCTCGGCGGCAAGGCGGTTGAAATGATCGTCGGCGAAAAGGCGAACGCCATCCGCGAGAGCATCATCATGCTCGGCACGGTCGTTATCGGCGCAGTCGCCGCAAGCTGGATTTCGATTACAACGCCGCTTGTCCTGCCCGGTGATATTTCTCTCCAAAAGGATGTGCTGGATACCATATTCCCCAAGATGCTGCCGCTGGCTACCGTTATGCTCTGTTATTGGCTGATGAGTAAGAAGAAAATGGCACCGACGACCGTTATGCTCGTGCTGGTCGGCATTGCGCTGGTCGGCGTGCTGGTTGGATTCTTTGATCCGCAGCTCGCATACTAAAATCGTTTCACTCAGACTATATCACACTTTCACCCCTCTGGCCGCTGAACGAAATCGTTAAGCGGCCGCCGGACAGGAAAGGAGTTTTCTCAATGAACAAGACCGCATTACTGCACGAGGCCAGACAGCAGCAGCAGGCCCTTCGGCAGCTTTCCCTCTGGAAGCGAATCGCTATGCTGCTCTCCTCCTGCGCGGCGGTGCTGGCATGGTGGGGCATCGCGGGCAGCGGATTGCGCTTTGCGGGCGGCGTATGCGGCGTAATTATCGCGCTGGTGTGCGCGGTCTGCGCGGCTGTGATCGGACTGGGCATCCGCAACGGAAACCGCAATGTCGCCAACATTTTGTCGGCGGCAGAGCAGTCATAAAGGAAGAAATGCAATGAATCAACAACAATATCGGTTGCTGTGCATGGATATTGACGGCACGCTTCTGAATTCCGCGCACAAGCTGCCGCTCGCCAACCGCGAGGCTGTGCAGTTTGCGGCGAAGAACGGCGTGACCATCTGCCTGATGAGCGCACGACCGCCGCGGGCGGTGTTCCCGATTCGGGATGCGCTCGGCGTGGATGGACCGCTGGTGTGCTGCGGCGGAGGACTTATTCTCTCGGGCGAAAACCGGCTGGCGGACAGCCGCCTGACCCGCGCATGTGCGCAGGCTGTCCTGCAGGAAACGCAGGCGAGAGGTATCCACTTGAGCGTTTACCGCGACCTCGACTGGCTCATTGCCGCCGAGGACGAGTGGAGCCGTGCCGAGGCGCAGATAACCGGCGTACAGCCGACCGTCGCGCCGTTGGAGACTCTGTTTGCAGACTGGGGCGACGCAAGCGCGCACAAACTGCTCTGCATGGGCGAGAAATCGCAGATTGACGAAATGCTTCCGGTACTGGAGGCAAAGCACCTGCCGATGACGCTCGTGCGCTCCAAGAACGAATATCTTGAAGTCGTACCGGCAGGGGCGGGCAAGAACACGGCCATGCATGTGCTGTGCGATTCGCTGCACATCTCGCCCAATGAGGTGATGGCACTCGGTGATCACGATATTGACGCGCCGCTGCTGCGTGCCGCCGGATTGGGCATCGCGATGGGAAACGCCTCGGCAGAGGCGCGGGCAGCGGCTGACGAAGTGACGGATTCGTGCGATGAGGACGGCGTGGCACACGCTATTTACCGACATATCGAGGAGGTGCAGGCATGAAATACCGTTTACTCGCGCTCGACCTTGACGGCACGCTGCTCAACTCCCGCAAGGAAGTAACGCCCGCCGTCAAGCGGGCCCTTGAGTGGGTCAGGGAGCGCGGCGTTCACGTTGTGCTCTCGACCGGCCGCATCGTCGGCGAGGCGGCGGAGTTCGCCCGCGAACTGCCCTGCGATGACCTGATGGTCACGGCGGGAGGTACAGCCATCGCGGCGGCCTCGGACGAGCGTATCCTGCAAAGCTGGGAGATGCCGTGCGAGATCGGCGCAAAGGTAGTCGAGGCGGTGCAGAGCCGCCCGGTGCGCGTGATGATCTACGTCGGCAGCAAAATTTACATCAACGAATATTCCAACCGCGATTTTGTCGTAAACTACCGTGTGGAGGGCTTTCACGCGAACAAGATCGTCACCGAGGACATTGCCGGGGAGATTCGCAAAAATCACCTGTGCGTTACCAAGGTGTACGCTCTCGGTGAACGCGAGGTGCTCGAGCAGGCGCTCGCAGAGATTCGGCCGCTGCCGGGCATCACGATTACGAGTTCCGGCGCGGACAACTTCGAGATACTTCCCGCTGGTGCGGATAAGGGCCGCGCGCTGACCCGTCTGGGCGAGATGCTTGGCGTAACTCCAGCGGAGATGGCCGCCGTCGGTGACAGCGACAATGACGCAGAAATGCTCCGCGCAGTCGGTATGCCGGTCGCGATGGGCAACGCAGACCCGGCGCTCAAGGCGCTGGCAAAGTACGTTACTGCCGACTGTGACCATGACGGCGTAGCACAGGCGGTCTATCATTTGTTTGGATAACAAAAAGGAGGATGCACGATGCCGTTTATGACCATTCCCGAAGCCGCAGTGCTGTGGCACATTCCCACCGCCGAGCTGCGCGAGCTCTGCGAAAAGCACGAGGTACTCGGCGCGGTGCGCGTGCATCAGCGCTGGTTCATCCCGGAGGATGCGGCGTGTCCGCCGGACACGGTTCCCGTATCCTGAATATCCCGCACCGCCTGAACAGGAGGTCTTTCCATGGCACAAACCGACTTGCATATACACAGCAGCCTGACCGCAGGCGGTGAGCTCTCGCCGCGTGCACTGGCCGAACGCTGCTGTGAGGAACGGCTGACGCTGGCGGCTTTGACCGACCGGCGGGCGGTCAGCGGTGTGCCGGAATGTATCTGGCGCGGCGCACAGCTCGGTGTGCGCATTGTGCCCGGCATTGAACTCGACTGCCGCTGGCGGGAACGGGATTTCCTCACGCTCGGCATCGGCATTGACATCACCTGTCCGGCGCTGCTCGAGATTGAGCGGACGCGGAACGATTCGGTGCAGTCGTTTGCAGCCGAGCAGGCGATTCACACGATTCACGAAGCAGGCGGACTGGCCGTGCTCGTGCCGCCGAATGAGATGGACGACACCTTTCCGGTGGCGGCATTCGACGGCATTGCAGCATACGGCAGTCACAGCCGAGAAGATACCGCGCGGTATCACACACTGGCACGCAGACACGGTTTGATCGTCACCGGCGGCAGCGGATTTCTCAGCGAGGACAAGCCGCCGTATCGACCGGGTGCAGTGGATTTTTATGGACACGAACCGCAGGTTGCAGCGGCGTTTCTCGCCGCAATCCACCATTTGAATGAAGAAAAAAGGAGTTTTCATCATGACAGCATTTGAGTACACCATTACGGATTCCATTGGCATTCATGCACGTCCGGCAGGCCTGCTGGCGAAGGAGGCCGCGAAGTTCAAGAGCAAGGTTTTCCTGCATTTCGGCGATAAAAAAGCGGATGCACGCCGTCTGATCGCCATCATGGGCATGGGCATCAAGCACGGCAACACCGTTTGCGTGGAAGTGGAAGGCGAGGACGAAGCGGAAGCGGCAGCGCAGATTGAGGCATTTTTCAAGGCGAACCTGTAAGGAGTGAGCGAGATGGAGCAGATTTTCGGCAAAGGCGTATCCAAAGGCGTAGCGGCAGGCCCGATCAGCTTTTACCGCAGAGCAAGCGGCGTCATTCCGCGCCATGAGGTGAGCGACACCGCGGCAGAGCTGGAGCGATTCCGCACAGCGCGGGAGACGGCAAAGGAGCAGCTCGCAAAGCTGTATGACAAGGCACTCGCCGAAGTCGGTGAGGACGCGGCAATGCTGTTCGAGGCGCACCAGATGATGCTGGACGATCTGGATTTCGTGGAGAGCATCGAGGGTATGATTGAGAACGACCGTGTAAACGCCGAGGCCGCCGTCAGCGACACCGGTGCACAGTTCGCGGAAATGTTTGCTGCGATGGACGACAGCTACATGCAGGCGCGTGCAGCGGATATCCGCGATATTTCCGCGCGGGTGATCGGTATTCTGACCGGCGAAGGCGAAAGCGGCATCGTGTCCGATGTGCCGTGTATCGTGGCGGCAGATGATCTTGCGCCGAGCGAGACCGTGCAGCTGGATAAGGCTCTTATTCTGGGATTCATCACGGCAGGCGGCTCGGCGAACTCACACACGGCGATTCTGGCCCGCACGATGGGCATTCCGGCCATTATCGGTGCAGGAGATGCGCTGCAGCTGGAAATGGAGGGCAAGTACGCCATCATTGACGGCCAGACCGGCGAGGCGGTCGTGGAACCGGATGACGCCGAGCGCGAGCGTCTGCTCAAAAAGCAGGCCAAGGAGAAGGCGCTGAAAGAACTGCTCGATCAACTCAAGGGCAAGCCGAATGTGACCAAGGACGGCCGGAATGTGATGGTCTACTGCAATATCGGCTCTCCGGCAGATATTGATGCGGTTCTGCAGAATGACGGCGGCGGCATCGGCCTGTTCCGCTCGGAATTTCTGTACCTGCAGGGCAGCGACTATCCGACCGAGGACGAGCAGTTCAAGGCTTATAAGACGGTCGCGGAGCGCATGGGCGGCAAACGTGTTATCATCCGCACGCTGGACATCGGCGCGGACAAGCAGGCGGACTATTTCCACCTCGACAAAGAGGAAAACCCGGCGATGGGTCTGCGCGCCATCCGCATCTGCCTGACCCGTCCGGAGGTGTTCCGCACACAGCTGCGGGCGCTGTACCGCGCATCGGCTTACGGCAAAATCGCGATTATGTTCCCGATGATCACCTCGGTCTGGGAGGTGCAGGAGATCAAGCGTATCTGCCGCAACATCCGTGCGGAACTCGCGGAAGAAGGTGTACCGATGGCGGACAAGGTCGAGCTCGGCATTATGATCGAGACACCGGCCGCCGTCATGATGAGCGCAGAGCTGGCGCGTGAGGTGGACTTTTTCTCGGTCGGCACGAACGATCTGACGCAGTACACGCTGGCGGTTGACCGGCAGGGTGTGGGTCTCGACCGTTTTTTTGACGCGCACCATCCGGCGGTGCTGCGTATGCTCCGCATGGCAGCCGAGAACGCGCACAAGGCCGGAATCTGGATCGGCATTTGCGGCGAACTCGGCGCAGACGCGGAGTTGACCGAAACCTTCCTGTCGATGGGTATCGACGAGCTTTCGGTTTCGCCGTCGGCGGTGCTGCCGCTGCGGTCGGCGATTCGCTCGATTGATACGACAACACTGGCTCCGCTGGAATTGTAAAAAAGGATAAAAGCAGTGATGCGCTTCATTTTTGAAGGCAGCATCACTGCTTTTTTATTCCAAATGCCAGCGCACGAGATACGTCGCCGTATACTCACCCTGATAACCGGACCGCGCCCGCTGAAAGCTCATTTGCAGCTGTGAGTTAGAGGTTTGCGTTTCAGATACGATCGGCTCTGCACCGGTGGTGAGGAAAATATCGAGCGAGATATGGGTTTTGCTCTCGTCCGAGTCCACGATGATATGGTCAACGAGCGCCTTGGACATCTCGCGCGAGAATCCGCAGCTCATCTGCCACCGTTCCTCGATGATGCGGCGCAGATTTTCCACCCGTCGGATACGTTCTTCCAGTTTCTTGTCTGCGTTCTGTAGTTCTGTTCGCTGCTGCTCGAGGGCGGCAAGCTGCTCGTTGCAGGTCTCATTGCGCTGCTTGAACTCGTCGTTGGAGAGCGCACCCGCAAGCGCGAGGTCGAGCAGCTTGTCCTTGCGGCGGGTGACCGTTTCGATTTCCTGCTCGACTTGAGCAAGCGCAGGCGCGTTGTCCTGCCGGGCGGCAAAGGCGCGGAGATTGTCGATGTACTCCTGCACGGCGGCTGAGCGCTCGTCCGTCACCTGCTCGAACACGCGCTCCAAAATGCGGTCCAGCTCGTGGCTGTAAACCGTCGGGGAATTGCAGCCGCCGGTTTTGCCCTTTTCACGGTACAGCCTGCAGTTCCAGCACTCCATTTCGCCGCGGCTTTTGCTTTTATACACATGCCTGTGGAAAGTTGTGCCGTGCCTAGCACAGATCAGCTTGCCGCTGTAGGCGTAGCGATTCTGGGATGCCTGCGCGTGCGCCTTCATGGTCTTGCCGCGTGAGGCAAGCAGACGGTTAGCCTGCTCCCACAGTGCTTCGGGCACGATGGCAGGCACACGGTCGTCCTCATGCACGAGCCATTTGTCTGCACTCAGGCGGTAGCTGCGCTTGTCGCGGTAGTCGCGCGAGGCGTACCGCCGACCGGCATAGCAGCCCTTGTATTTTGGGTTGCGTATCATGCCGTACAGCGTGGAGTAGGTGAGCGGCTTGCCCTGCCGTCCGCGTACACCGCGGCTGTCCAGGTCGTTGGCAATGGCGCGGAGACCGAGGTCTCCGGCAGCGTAGCGCTCGAACACCTCACGGACGACGGCGGCTTCCGGCTCGACAATCTCCAATCGCCCGTCAACCTTGTTGTACCCGAACAGATTGTTCTGACCGAGCAGCACGCTGTT
This sequence comes from Butyricicoccus sp. AM05-1, assembly GCF_003474415.1. NCBI lineage: Bacteria > Bacillati > Bacillota > Clostridia > Eubacteriales > Butyricicoccaceae > Butyricicoccus > Butyricicoccus sp. AM05-1. Next base: position 131,893 of record NZ_QUDG01000007.1, read on the forward strand.
CTCCTGTGCACGCTTAAAGCCGAAGCGCGTGCGCTCGGACAGCTTGCGCACCTCGTCCTGTGCGATGGAGGACATGATGGTGAGCCGCAGTTCGGCATCCTTGTCAAAGGTGTTGATGTTGTCGTTTTGAAAGTACACGCCCACGCCGCAGCGCAGCAGCTCGCGCGTGTAGCGCAGGCTGTCGAGTGTATTTCTGGCGAAACGGCTGATCTCCTTGGTGACGATGAGGTCAAAGCGGCCGCGTTTCGCGTCCTCGATCATCTTGAGAAACTGCTCACGTCCCTCGACAGACGTGCCGCTGATGCCCTCATCGACGTAGCCGCCAGCAAACCTCCAGTGCGGATTTGCGGCGATATAGTCCTCAAAATAGCGTTTCTGGTTGCCGAGACTGTTGATCTGCTCGTCTTTGTCGGTCGAAACGCGGGCGTAGTACGCCACGGCAAGCTCGGTATCGAAGATGCTGCGGCCCTGCGCCTGCATTTCGTCCAGTCTGCGGACGTCCATCGGGCGGCCTCCTTACGGCGTGCTGTGCAGCCGGGTCAGCTTGTCCGTCTGCACATGGCGGACAAAGTCGTGCTCGTCGCGGGTGATGCAGCCGCTCTTCAGCATTTCGTCGTTGAGCGCAAGAATCTGGTAGATCTGTGCACACTGAAAGTTGTTGGTCATGGAAATTCCTCCTTCTGGTAGTTAGGATTGCCGTGATGCGGGCGGTTTAACCATAAATATGCATAAATAATATATCAATACAAGGCGCGATGGATAAACGTCTCGAAAGTATTTCATGACACTGTTTTTCACCTTGTTCGGCTTATGCAGAACCGTTTTCGGCGCGGACTGTGTGACTGTGCACGCACTTGACTTTTTCACATAGATATGGTTATGATATGCAGCAATCGAGCAAAGGTGCTTCACAGTGCCTTTGCTCTTTTTATTTGTGCGTTTGCGGCGGTGCTCTGCATTCTGCTGGGCAGCAATCGCTACATGGCGGACTGCGTGCAGCAGGAGGCGCAGGCGAAGGACGAACTGGCGTCTCTCATTGCGCTGGGGCAGCAGCTTGCCGACGCATCCGACCTGCTGACAAATGAGGTCCGCGCGTATGCCGAAACCGAGGATATCACCCATTTGAACAACTACTGGACCGAGGTTCTTGCCACCAGACAGCGAGACGCGGTAATTCAGACACTGGAAAACGATCAGCTGCCGGATGAAGAAGCCGCGCTTCTGGCGCAGGCCAAGCGCTGCTCGGATCTGCTCATCGACACCGAGACCCGTTCCATGCACCTGATTCTCGCCGCGGCAGGGCAAAATGCAGATGATTTTCCGGACGGGCCGCTGCACAGCTACGTCACCCGTGTGACGGAAACACCGCTTTCCGGTGCAGATACAGCGCTCTCTGCCGCGCAAAAGCGCGAAACCGCCCGTCAAATCCTGTACGATGCGGCGTATGAGCGGGCCAAGTATGAAATTATGTCGCCCATCGAGCAGTTCCGGCAGCAGACCTCAGATCGTTTAGAAAACGAAGTCGCACGCGCAACCGTCGGACGCCACACCGCCTCCGAGGTGCAGATTTTCTGCCTGCTGTGCTCACTGGTGCTGATTGCAGCGGTGCTGTGGCTGCTGATGCGGCTGTATATCGTGCCGCTGCGCCGGTACACGGATGCGCTCTCCAGTGCGGCAGCAGACCGGATGCGGGTGCGCGTTATGCCGTGTGGCGCGAGCGAACCGTACCGGTTCGGACAGATGTTCAATCGCCTGCGGGCGACACTGGAACGCGAACTGGAAAACCGCCGGACAGCAGAGGAGCAGATGCGGCAGGCGCGTGATGAAGCGGACAGTGCCAATCGGGCAAAAAGTGAATTTCTCGCGCAGATGAGCCATGAACTGCGTACACCGCTCGGCGCGGTGACCGGGTATCTGTATCTGCTTGAGCGTACGCCGCTGAACGCCCAGCAGAAGCGGTACTGCAGCAGCATGTACACCTCCTCCGAGGCGCTGATGGAGCTGATCAATCAGATTTTGGACTTTTCCAAGATCGAAGCAGGCGCGCTGACGTTTGAGGCGGTCGTGTTCGACCCGACGGCACTGCTGCACGCCGCGCGGCGCATTGTGGAAACGGCAAGCAGGGGCACGCACAAGCTGACACTTGAGAGCAGGGAAGGCCTCGGTTCGACATTCCGGTTTGCAATGGATCTTGCATTGGCAGAGCCGGTTCTTGAGTCGGAATGCGAACGCTTACCCGAGATGGACGAGGAAAAGACGGTGCTGCTCGTGGATGACAGCGAGATCAACCTTGTGATGGAGTGCGAGCTGCTGCGCAGCTTCGGCCTGCAGGTGGACACGGCGGCAAGTGCAGGAGACGCGCTGCGGCTGGCGGAGCAGCGCGTGTACGATCTGGTGCTGTTGGACATTCGCATGCCGGATATGGACGGCTACGAGCTGGCAAAACGTCTGCGGCGGTTGGAAACCTATCGCGCCGTGCCGCTGCTGGCGCTGACCGCTGATGCGGTGGGAGGTATCCGCGAGCGGGCACTGGATGCCGGTATGAACGACTGCATTACCAAGCCGGTGCGGCCGGACGGGCTGTATCAGGTTTTGCGGCGGTATTATGTGCCATCCGCTGATCGCCGGTCTGTTCTACGCATTCTGGTCTCAGAATCCGATCATCATCGGTGCGGTTGTCATTGCATACTTCGTACTGTACTTCCTGTTCAAGAAGAACAAGGAACGTTTCGTTGGCTATCTGGAGAACGCTGCTGCTGCTTACTCGGCATACTAAGCGATTGCTTCTAAACTGAAAACAGCCGGCTGCTGCTGCAAACAAATGCAGCGCAACCGGCTGTTGTTTTATTCCGAAGAGGAGGAAAAGATGAAGGAACTGACACAAAAGCCGCAGAATATCGTACTGGTCGGTGATGCTTTTGTTTCGCCGGACACGATGGAGCAGGCGGTGCAGCAAAGCACACTCTGCTGCGGCAGGATCACCAAGCTGATGTGGGGCGGCTCCGACAAGCAGGAATTCACCTCGCGGCAGCTCAAACTCGAGCGGAACGGTCCGGAAGCCGTACCGTATGCGGAGGGTCTGGACGAGGTGATCGGCGAGGCAGAGGTTCTGCTCGTGCATTTCAATCCGGTGCCGCGTGCGCTGATAGAGAAAGCGCCTAACCTCAAGGTCATCCTGACCTGCCGCGGCGGCATGGAGCACATTGACCTTGCAGCTGCAAGTGAGCGCAATATTCCGGTGCTCAACGTTATCCGCAATGCAGAGCCGGTCGCGGACTTTGCCCTCGGCATGATGCTTGATCTGACGCGCGATATCGCGCTATCGCACCGCAAAATGCGCGAAGGTGTATGGATGAAGAGCTTTTACAACTCGGACCATTTGATGACGCTTTCCAGCCACACGGTGGCGCTGGCCGGTATCGGCAACGTCGGCAGCGCGCTGGCGCGCCGTCTGCTGGCACTCGGCGTGCCGGTGATCGCGTATGACGCATACACCAGTCCGGAAAAGCTGGAAAAGGCCGGTCTCGGTGCAATCAAGCTGGTCGATTCACTTGAAACCCTGTTTGAACAGGGCGATATTGTATCGCTGCACCTGCGGCTGACACCGGATACCGAGCATATGATCGGTATGCAGTATTTTTCCCGCATGAAAAAAACGGCGTACTTTATCAACACCGCGCGCGGCGGTCTGGTCGATCAGCCGGCACTGGTCGAGGCGCTGCAGCAGGGCTGCATGGCAGGCGCGGCACTGGATGTGTACGACAGCGAGCCGCTCGCCGTGGACGATCCGCTGCTGCAGATGGACAACGTGCTGCTCACGCCGCACATTGCGGGCACCACGGTAGACGCGATCCCGCGGGCGCCGTTTTTGCTCATGCGTGAGGTTGATCGGTTTCTGGCTGACGGAGTGACCGATCGGGTGGTAAATCATGTGTCCATCACACTGGAGTAAGGAGGAAACGCAATGCTTTTGCAGGAAGAAAGAGAGAAAATCGTTGTATACGGACAGGAAATGCTCAAGCGCGGTCTGACCGCAGGCACCTTCGGCAACCTGAGCATTTACAACGAAAAGGAGAACCTGTTTGCCATCAGTCCGAGCGGTATGGACTATTTTAAGACCGACGCAAGCGATGTGGTCGTTATGACGCTCGACGGCGAAAAGGCGGACGGCGACCGCAAGCCATCTTCCGAGGTGGACATGCACCGTATTTTCTACCAGAAGCGCCCGGGCATCAAGTCGGTCGTGCACACGCATCCGCGCTACGCTACTACGCTGGCGTGTCTCGGCTGGAGCATTCCGCCGCTGCACTATCTGGTGGCGTATTCGGGCAGAGAGGTGCCGTGCATTCCGTATGTGCCGTTCGGCACTTATGAACTGGCACAGGCGGCGCTGGACGGCATGGGCGATAATTACGCCTGCATTCTCGGAAATCACGGTCTGCTGTGCGTCGGCGGCAATATCAGCTACACGCTGGATGTGTCCGAGCAGATCGAATTCTGCGCACAGCTCTATTATAATTGTAAGGCAGCCGGTCAGGAGCCGAAGCTGTTGAATGACGAGCAGATCAACTCGGTGCTGGAGGCATTCCAGACCTACCGACAGAAATAAATTTTGCAGGAGGGGACCATTATGGAGGAAAAATGCGTATACTGCGGCGGTGATCTGCCGGAAAAGCCGACTAAGGTAAAGGTGCGCACGCGCTCGTTCGATGTGTGCTGCGCGGATTGTGCGGCAAAGACCGAACAGTATATCAAGCTGGATAAGCGATTCAAGACCGCACTGTATCTTCTGGTCTTTCTGGGCGGCATCGGATTTGTTATCAGTGCATTTTTCGGCGGTGACAGTTCGCTGCGCATGATCGGTGCGTATGCCGGTCAGCTTGTTGCGGGACTGGCGTTTATCGCGTTTCCGTATCCGGTCGCCTCGTTTGAGAGCTTTCACGCGATGAGCATCCGCGGTGTAACGCGGCTGACGCGCAGTATCGGCCTTGTGCTGAGCGTGTCGGCAGTTGTGCTGATGGTGCTCACGCTGCGGTAAAGACAAGTGCGATCGGTCTGGCGAAAGTCAGATCTTTCCATAACCCCAAAGGGCGCTCGAAGGAGCGCCCTTTGGGGTTTTGCAGGATTGTCTGATGTGATGGAAAGCAAAAGGACGGAAGGGTCCAAGTACCTTCCGTCCTTTTGTGGAGAAAATTATATTTGTATTCTGTTTGGAGACTTGAATATAAATAAGAGAGAATAAATTGAATGTGGAATTTGATCTGCGATTCGGGAAAATTAACCGAGGAACGGACGGGTGGTTTCCGCGCCCATGCGGATCACATCCTCAGCAGGCATTCTCCAGTATTCCGGACGGAACAGTTCGAGGCACGCAGGGCCGTCGTAGCCGACTGCCTGTACCGCATCAGCAACCTCCTGCACCGGAATGGCACCCAGACCGGGCATCAGACGGTGGCAGTGGTCGAGGATGCCGAGCGGCAGGTCCTCGCAGTCGTTGATGTGGAACACGAACAGCTTCCCCTTGGGAATTTTGCGGATGAAATCAACGTCCGCGCACTTGTCGTGCAGGTAAACATTGATGCAGTCCACGGTCAGGCCAACACTGTCGCGGTTGACGGCGTTTACGATCTCGAGCGCCTGACGAACGCTGTTGACGCACCATTTCTTGTCACCGATCGGCTCGAAGGACAGCTTGACGCCGTACGGCTCAGCAATGTCAGCGAGTTCGTTCAGCACCTTCACCGAGTCGTCGAAGATCTCCTTCTCGTTCTTGGTGCAGATCTCGTTGGTAACAGTCGGCACAACAATAATGTACGGATTGCCGATCTGCTGAGCCACCTTGCAGCCGAAGGTGAACAGCTCTACAAGCTTTTCCCACTCCTCCGGCGTGCAGAAGTTGATGTTTTCAATGGAGTTGAATGCAAACGGCTTGATATGGCTCTTTGCAAAAAACGCCTTGAGATCGTCTGTGGTGTGGGTCTTGAGGTAGTCCTGCAGCATATCGAGACGCAGCTCGATATAGTCATAGCCGTACTTTTCACACAGCAGCAGGTCGTTTTCAACTGTGGAATTTTCCTTGCAGGTTGCTTCGTTATATCCGAGTTTCAGCATAAGACAGTCTCCTTTACATTTCACCGCGTGCTTCACGCTCGGTGAGTTCCTTCATAATAGTGGGGTAAATCTTATCCAGCTTGTAGAACAGCAGGACGATAATGGCAACGATCCAGACCAGAATCGGACCGAACTTAAAGATAGAGGAAATCATTTGCTGGGCGGAAGTCGGCTGCATAGCACCGCCGGTAACCGAGCTGAGGAAGCCTGCGCCCTCGAGCATGGCAGTCATAACCGCACTGGTGATACCGGTGCCGATCTTAAAGCCGAGCGAACCGCCGCCGAAGATCAGGCTTTCCTGACGCAGATGGCTCTTCCACTGACCGTACTCTACAACGTCGCCCATCATGCCGAATACCAGAGAGGTCAGCGGAGCCTGACCGAGCGAGCGGATGATGGTCATTACCAGAATCCACCGGAAGCTCATCGGGTTTACCATAATGAGTGCATGGGCGATAACAACTACGATACAGCCGGCGAGCGACAGGTTGCGCTTGTTGAATTTCTGCAGCAGTATTGGACACAGCAGCGCGCCAACGATCAGTGCGACGATCTCGGAGGTGTAAATGACGCTGTAATACCATTCATCGTTGCCGAGAACATATTTGCAGTAATACGGCAGATCGGTGCCGATGATGGTGGTATGTACGCAGGTGACAGTCCACAGAATGAGCGTTGCCCAGAAATACGGGTTGCCCAGCAGGGCTTTCAGCGCACGGGAAGTGGGAACCTTGGGCTGCTCCTGCTGCGCGGCCTCGAAATTGACGGTTTCCTTGCAGCGGACAAAGCAGATGACAAGCAGAACAAGTGCGATGGCGCACCAGATGCTCATGGTCTTGATCCAGGCGGCCTGATCGTTGCCGAACAGCTTGACGACCGGCATGGTGAAGGTTACGGCAATGATCTTGCCAATCGGAGACAGTGACATACGCACAACGGACAGCAGGTCGCGCTCGTGCGAGGAGCGGGTCATCATGGTGGACAGGGTGCCGTAGGGCACGTTGATTGCGGTGTAGCATACGGTGGTGCACAGGTTATAAGTAACAAAAATGTACCAGAATTGAACGGTCGTGCTGCTGCTGTGCGGCACACAGAACATCGCAACCGCGCACAGAACATACGGTACGCTCATCCACAAGATCCACGGACGGGCCTTGCCCCATTTGGATTTGGTCTTGCTTACGATGATGCCCATGATAACGTCGGACGAGCCATCAAAAATACGCGAGATCAGCATGACCAGACCGACGGTAACGACCGGAATACCGCAGTAATCCGTATAGAACAGGGTGAGCAGCGCGGTGATCATACCGAACACAATGTTGCAGGCGGTATCGCCTAAACCATAGGAGATACGGGTTCCCCAGCCAAGGGAGGCAGTGTTGTTCTTTTCACTCATAAGGAGCAACCCCTCTTTCTTTTCTCAAAAAACGGAAGCCGCCGCCGAGTGCGGCGGCTTGCCGAATAACTCTTTTTCTTCTCTTTTCCTGTGATATGCGGGGATAAATTACTCGATTTCGCTCAGCTTGACCGGACGGCCTTCCTTCATGGACAGGTTTGCTGCCATTGCGATCTTGACCGGCTGCAGACCGTCAAAGCCGGTAACCAGCGTGTCGGTGTCGTTCAGAACGGCATCGGTGAACGCCTTTGCCTCTGCGATGAATGCGTTGTTGTAGCGCTCGAGGAAGAACCAGGTCGGCTTTGCAACCTCGACGCCTGCGGCGGAGGAGATCATGGCGGTGTTGTTCAGATCGTTTGCAACCTGCACGCAGCCCTGGTCGCAGTGAACCTCGGTGCGCTGGTCGTAGCCATAGTGAGCGGCACGGGAGTTGTCGATCACGCCGAGTGCGCCGTTCTCAAACTTCAGCATGACGATTGCGGTATCCACGTCGCCGTACTCCTCGTAGCCTGCACCGGAGAGCGCTGCACCGTAAGCGGTAACCTCGGTAACCTCGCTGCCTGCCAGATAGCGGACCATGTCGAAATCATGGATGGTCATATCCATGAAGATGCCGCCGGAAACCTTGATATAGCTCATCGGCTGGTGATCGGGATCACGGGAGGTGACCTTGATGAGATTAGGCTTGCCCAGCTTGCCGGAAGCGACCGTATCGCGGACGGCCTTGTGGTTGTGGTCAAAGCGACGCACGAAGCCGACCTGCAGCTTAACGCCTGCCTTCTTTACTGCAGCGAGTGCTTCCTCGATCTTTGCCAGCTTGGTGTCGATCGGCTTCTCGCAGAAGATGTGCTTGCCGGTCTGCGCAGCGCGCATGATGAAGTCTGCATGCGTTGCGGTGGAGGAGCAGATGAACACGGCCTCGATGGTCGGATCGCCAAAGATCATCTCGGGATCATCGTAGCACTTCTCGATACCCATGTCCGCTGCCCATGCACAGGTCGCATCGTTCATGAACGGATCAGCCACTGCGTAGAGGTCTGCGTTCGGCACTGCATGTGCCAGATTTTCGCCGTGAAGCTTGCCGATTCTGCCTGCACCCAGCAGACCGATTCTTACCTTGTTTGCCATTTTTTCTTGCACTCCTTTTTTACTCTGAAACCTGAATTGACGCGTTTGCTCAAAAAGCAGTATGTTAGAAGTTTTTTTCTGTGCTTCTATGATATAATAATTGCACACAGAGAAGAACAACGTTGAAATATCGAATATAATAACGATATAAACTGCTGTTTTTGAATCATTTGCGCTTTTCTTGTGATTATTATACAAACAAAGTCCGTGAGAGCGTTATCGTGTTCTTGTGGAAAAAACAGCAGGATTTTCCGAGGGTAAGAAAGAAAATCGAGGGAAGGCTTTCGTAATCTTGCGATTCTTGGGAGGGAGCATACATGGGAAACAAGCCTTGTAAACTGAGCGGAACATTCTTCAACTGCATTTCGATCGATCGCAATTACAACAACCAGCAGTCTATACTTCCGCATATGCACGACAACCGTCTGGAGCTGTTCTATGTGTGCAGCGGACAAGGACAGTACATGGTGGATAACCGGTATTATCCGATTGGAGAGGGCGACATTGTTATCTGTAATCAGGGTGTGCTGCACGGCGAGGAACCTGATCAGGTGCGGCAGATCCGGTCGTACAGCGTAGCAATTACCGATGTCAATGTAGAAGGTCTGCCGCCCAACTGCCTGATCGCGGAAGGGGAGTGTCCGGTCGTCTCGTGCGGACAGCTTGCCAGGCAGGTAGGCGAGACCATGCACCTGCTGTATCTGCTCAGCGCCGATGCGGGAAACCTGCATGCCGTGTGCTGCAGTCTGGCAGAGGCAATGCTGAATCTGACCGATTCCCTGCTCCGCAGTCGTATCCACCAGCAGGAGCAGCAGCGTGAAATGCCGTCTGTACTGGCGCACCGCGTGCGGCGCTATCTGGATGCACACCACTGTGAGCCGATCACGCTGCGTATGGTGGCGGAGCGACTGCGCGTGAGCGAGTATTATCTGGCGCATGTGTTTAAGCAGGAGTTCGGCGTGCCGCCTATGCAGTATGTGATGAAGCGCCGGATTGGTGAGGCGCAGGGTTTTCTGATGAATACCGGCATCCCGATCGCCGAGATTGCGGACACACTCGGCTTCAGCAGTATCTGTCACTTCAACACCATGTTTAAGAAGTACACCGGCACACCGCCCGGTAAGTTCCGGCAGTCGTTCAAGCAGAGCATCACGCACAGCGAAAAAGGAAAAAGTGAAGAAGAGGAATAGTAAAACGGAAAACACCGTGCAGAGCAGTAACGCTTGGCACGGTGTTTTTCTATCTTACTTACAAATAGAAGAATGGCGCAGCCGAGAGAGAGCGGCTGCGCCGGTGAAATGGGGATGTGTGTGAAATTAGAGAGTGTGTGTGATGATCGTTTGCCGGAGCATAATTATCTTATTTATACAGCACGGTCTGCGTAAAGACCATGTTTGCAAGGATAACTACTACAGAAAAATGGTGAATAACATATTTATTCCTCCGTTATCCGTTCTTTCGCCGTTTGCGTTCGGCTTTCCTTTGATGATTCTATTGTAGTCCCTTGGACGCGGTTTTTCTTCTAACTTCTTGTATTTCATAGAGTTGAGCAAGAATCTATAATTTGACCGGCACAGACGGTCAGCATACGCGGAAAACGGCAGCAACAACCTATAAAAAGTGGTGAAAATGCAGCCTGTGAGTGAAAAATAAAGGCGGGAGAAAGATTGCGTATTTTTATAAAATATTGAGATATATGCTTTTTTGCTTGTTGTTTAGGACGGAAAATGCGAAATTCTGTAATGACAGTATGCCGCGTTTTCCGCACGATAGCGAGATATTAAAAAAACAGGTGCAAAACGCAGGCCGCAGGCGGGAGCGGCAGACACGGAAAACAATGCGGTAGGAGAGAGAAAAGTTCTGGATTCTATAATAAAATGTGAAAATATTCGTATGTAGCGTAAAAATATAAGAAAAAAGGCGATTTCTCAAGATGTTAGAAGAAAAGCAACCCCTCAAATGCTAAACTTAAATCATCAAAAGAGAACACCGCCGGGAGCGAAAAGAAAGAGCCTCGGCAGGGAAAAAGAGTAAAGCATTTGAGGAGGAAAACACAATGAGCAAAACCAGAATGACAGTCGGTCAGGCAATCGTAAAGTTCCTGAATCAGCAGTACATCGAGATGGACGGCAAAGAGGAACCCTTCGTAGACGGTATGTTCACGATCTTCGGTCACGGTATGGTAGTCGGTCTCGGTCAGGCGCTGGAAGAGGATCCGGGCCACCTGAGAGTTTACCAGGGCCGCAACGAGCAGGGCATGGCACACGCCGCCATCAGCTACGCAAAGCAGCACAACCGCCGCAAGATCATCGCGTGCACCTCGTCCATCGGCGTTGGCGCAGCAAACATGGTAACCGCAGCACTGACCGCTACCATCAATAACATCCCGCTGCTGCTGTTCCCGTCCGATTACTTTGCAACCCGTCAGCCGGATCCGGTTCTCCAGCAGCTTGAGGTTCCGAACGACCTGTCCATGTCCGCTTCGGACTGCTTCAAGCCGGTTGCCAAGTACTGGGACCGCATTTCTCGTCCGGAGCAGCTGATGAGCGCGATGGTCAACGCAATGCGCGTCCTGACCGACACCGCAAACTGCGGCACCGCTGTTATCTCGCTTCCGCAGGATGTACAGGGTGAGAGCTTCGACTTCCCGGATTACTTCTTCCAGAAGCGCGTACATCACGTTGCACGCCGCGTAGCGGATGACTACGATATCGAGAAGGCAGTTGAGATGATCAAGGCTTCCAAGAAGCCGATGTTCATTGCAGGCGGCGGCGTTCGTTACTCCGAGGCCGGTCAGACCGCAATGGACTTCTGCAAGGCGTTCAACATTCCGGTTTCTCAGACACAGGCCGGCCACTCCTGCCTGCCGGATTCGTTTGAACTGGCTGTCGGCGGCATCGGCGTAACCGGCGGTCTGGCGGCGAACGCACTCTGCAAGGACTGCGACCTCGTTATCGGTGTCGGCACTCGTTTCAACGACTTCGTAACCGGCTCCAAGTGGGTGCTGTTCCGCAATCCGGATATTAAGGTTCTGGCAATCAATACTTCCGAGTTCCACGCGGAAAAGCTGGACGCGACCCGCTGCATCGGTGACGCAAAGGTAACGCTCGAGGCTATCATGGAAAAACTCAAGGCAGACGGCTATAAGTCCGGCTACACCACCGAAATTCAGGATATCCGCAAGGTTTGGGAAGAGGAGCGTCTGCGTGTTCTGGGCGTTCAGTACAAGGGCGAAGGCTTTGGTGAAGGCAAGTTTGTGCCGTGCGTTCCCAGCTGGACCGAGAAGATCATGAACGATTTCGTTTCCCAGATCGGCGGCACCATCACTGAGTCCAACGCGGTCGGCATTCTCCGCGAGGAGGCAGACGACGACGCAATCGTGGTTGCAGCAGCAGGCTCGCTGCCGGCAGACCTCGAGCGTCTGTGGGTCACCGACGCACCGAACTCCTACAACATGGAATACGGCGCATCCTGCATGGGCTATGAGATCGCAGGTGCATTCGGCGCCAAGCTGGCTGAGCCGGATAAGGAAGTATACGCACTCGTTGGCGATGGCTCGTTTATGATGCTCAACTCCGAGATTCCGACCGCAATGCAGGAGAACGCGAAGATCACCGTTGTTGTATTCGACAACTGCGCGTTCGGCTGCATCAACAACCTGCAGATGGGCAACGGCGTTGGCTCTCTGGCGACCGAAATGCGTCACCGCAACGAGACCACCGGCAAGCTGGACGGCGATTACTGCTACACCGACTTCGGCAAGATCGGTGAAGGCTTCGGCATGAAGGCGTTCTACGCCAAGACCCCGGACGAATTCCGCAAGGCCGTTCAGGACGCCAAGAAGGAAAGTGTTTCCTGCATCATCGACGCAAAGGTTCTGCCCAAGACCATGGCTGAGGGCTACGAGTCCTGGTGGCACATCGGCGTAGCGTCCACCTCCAAGTCTGACGAGGTAAAGGCTGCACGCAAGCGCATCGACGATCACCTTGCAGAAGCACGCATGTACTAATTAAACGCAGATTCAATATGAGCCGCCCGTTTTCGGACGAGCGGCTTCGCTTATATAATAAGGTATCGAGCAAAGAAAAGAGGAGCAAGAATTATGAAATATACGCACAAGGCCCCCTTCGATAAGGGCTACAACGGCATGGTCTCCGCAGTCGAGAACCCGGAAATGATGGGCATGGAGTTCGGTGTTGTCAAGATGGCAGCGGGCGACGTGATGCACTTCGATTACGCGCAGGAGGTCGTTTACGACCTGATGAGCGGCAGCGTGACCTTCGAGTGGAACGGCAAGTCCGAGACCGTTACCCGCCGTGACGTGTTCCACGAGGGTGCGATCCTGCTGCACGTTCCGCAGAACACCCAAGTGACAATTTCTGCCGTAAGCGACGTGGAAATCGCCGTTTCCCGCACGGAAAATAAGCGTGATTTCGCAGCTCGTCTGCTGCGTCCGGAGGACTGCCTGTGCGCGAATGAGGAGCGCGGTGCCGGTCAGATGAACGAGTGTTCGACCCGTCTGGTACGCACCTTCTTTGACCGCTCCAACTGCCCGGAGACTAACTTTTTCATCGGCGAAGTGGTGCATTTCCCCGGAAAGTGGTCCTCTTATCCGCCGCATCAGCACGTTGAACCGGAGCTGTACTACTACAAGTTCCTGCCGGAAAACGGCTATGGTCTGGCAGAATATGGCGACGATGCCTTTAAGGTAAAGAACAACGACCTGACCGGCATGCCGGAAAACGTGACCCATTCTCAGGCTGCGGCTCCCGGCTACGCGGAGTATTACCTGTGGTGCATCCGCCTGCAGGACGACAAGAACATCGTGACGACCGTTGTGCCCGAGTATGAGTGGGTAACTAAGGCCGACGCGAAGTATTTTCCGGATATTTAAGGCGGTGAAATAACATGAAAGCCTTCAAAATCGTACCTTCTATTGCAGAATACGTCGATTTTCGCACGCTGGCGAAGGAATTAAGCCTCGGCGCGAAAGACCTGATTCTGACAAATGAATATATTTACAATCCGACAATCGCGGCGCTGAACCTCGGCTGCCACACCTGTTTTCAGGAAAAGTTCGGCGGCGGTGAGCCGACCGACGTCATGGTTGACGCCATCCTCGACGACCTGCGCGGCAAGGAGTTTGACCGCATTATCGCGGTCGGCGGTGGCACAGTAATCGACATCGCAAAGGTGCTGACCGTTGCCAAGTCCACCGACCGTGTGGACGATCTGTACGACCGCATGGCAAACCTCGAGAAGGAGCATGAGCTGATCATCGTGCCGACTACCTGTGGCACCGGCTCTGAGGTTACCAACATTTCCATCATCAACCGTACGACTAAGGGCGTCAAGGTTGGTCTGGTGTCTCCGGCGATGTTTGCGGACGAAGCGGCGCTCGTGCCGGGCATGCTGCTCAGCCTGCCGTATCCGGTTTTTGCAACTTCTTCCATTGACGCTATGGTCCACGCGGTCGAAAGCTACCTTTCTCCGAACGCCTGCGCACTGAGCGAGCTGTTCTCCGAAAAGGCGCTGCACCTGATCCTGTCCTGCTGGAAGGATGCGGTAGCAAGCGGCGGCAAGGATGCGTGGAAGAAGCATGCACTTGAGTTCCTGCGCGCCTCCAACTATGCAGGCATCGCGTTTGGTCACGCGGGCTGTGCGGCTGTTCACGCGATGGCGTATCCGCTCGGCGGCGTGCACCACATTCCGCACGGTCAGGCAAATCAGCTGATGTTCGCGGACGTAATGCGCAGGTATCAGGAAAAGAAGCCCATCGGCAAGTTGAATCAGCTGGAAGAACTTCTGAGCGCAGAACTGGATGTTGAACCGGTATTTGCACTCGAAAATCTGTACGAATTGATGGACGAGGTACTGAAAAAGGATCCCCTGCACGAACACGGGGTAACTGCTGATGAATTGCCGGTCTTTGCAAAGAATGTCATCGAAACCCAGCAGCGCCTGCTCGGCAACAACTATGTGGAGCTGACCGAGGACGACCTGCTCGACATCTACCGCAAGGCATTTTGAGCGCGGGAGGGACGAGAAATGGATTGGAGAGCATACTATAAAGAGCACACGATGACGCCTGAGCAGGCGGTTGGTGTGATCCATGACGGCGACCGCGTTGTGTTCGGTCACGCGGTTGGCGAACCCATTGTATTCCAGCGCACGATGGCGCGAATGGCAGAGCAGTTCCATAACGTGGAAGTTGCACACATGGTATACCTTGGCTCGGGCGAGTATCTGCAGCCGGGCATGGAAAGTCATTTCCGCCACAACGCGTTGTTTGTCGGCGGTCCGGCCCGCAAGCCGATCGCGGAAAACCGTGCAGACTACACTCCGGCGTTTTTCTCGGACGTGCCGCGTATGTTCCGCGACAACACGCTGCCGGTTGATGTTTTTGCGTTTACCTGCTCGCCTCCGGACGAGCGCGGCTATGTGTCGCTCGGTCTGTCCTGCGACTACGGCGCACAGGCGGTCAAATCCGCGAAAACGGTCATTGCCGAGGTCAACCCGAACATGCCGCGCACCTATGGCGAGAGCTTCGTTCATGTATCCGAGATTGACGGCTTCCTGTGCTCGTGGGAGCCGCTGCCGGAGTCCGCGCCGCCGAAAATCGGTGAGGAAGACCGTGCAATCGGCAAATATATCGCTGAACTCGTGCGTGATGGTGACTGCCTGCAGCTGGGCATCGGTGCGGTGCCGGATGCGGTCTGCTCGTTCCTCGGCGACAAGCACGACCTTGGTCTGCATACCGAGATGATTTCGGACGGCGTGCTGCCGCTGCTTGAAAATGGAAACATCAACGGTAAGCGCAAGCAGCGCGACGTCGGCAAGGTGAGCGTAACCTTCCTGATGGGCACGCGCAAGCTGTATGATTTTGTGGATAATAACCCAATTATCAACATGCTTCCGGTGGATGTCTGCAACAATCCGGCGGTTATCGCGGAGAACGACAACGTGGTTTCCATTAACTCGTGCGTTGAGGTTGATCTGCAGGGTCAGGTCTGCGCCGAGGCAATCGGTCTGCGCCAGATTTCCGGTATTGGCGGCCAGATGGACTTTGTGCGCGGCGCAAACTTGTCCAAGGGCGGTCGCTCCATCATTGCACTGCACTCAACCACCAAGGACGAGTCTGCGTCTAAGATTGTTACAACCATTACCACCGGCGGTCCGGTTACTACCAGCCGCTGCGATGTCAATTACATTGTCACCGAGTACGGCGTGGCGCAGCTTCGCGGTCAAACGCTCCGCGAGCGCGCAAAGCGTCTGATTGCCATTGCGCATCCAAAATTCCGAGAAGAACTTGCCGAGGAATTCGAGAAGCGCTTCGGTGAAAAACTCAAGGTGTAACCAATTAAAATGCAACATACAGCAGGAGGTCATAACGATGAAAAAGACATTCTCGCGTTTTCAAATCATCTATATTCATGTGATTTTGCTGCTGCTGATCGTGCTCTCCGGCTGCTGTGTTTACCTCACACATCTGCTCATGGGCGTATAAATTCTGTGGATATGCGCCGAGAAACCGAACTTTTCCATTACAAAGACTATTCCCTTCATGTCTCCTCAAATATGTTATAAAAATCGGTGAATCGGCGCTTTTTCCTATTGAAAAGAAAGAAAAAGGACAAGGAAGATGATATCATGATGACAAAAGACCAGTACATCGAATCCCTGCGAAAGCTGCACCTCAATCTGTACAGCTTCGGCAAGAAGGTCGAGAACGTAGTGGACAACCCGATCGTTCGTCCGTCACTCAACTCGTTTGCGGCAACGTACGAGCTGGCAGAGGACCCGCAGTACGAAGATCTGATGACGGCAACGTCCAACCTGACCGGCAAAAAGGTAAACCGTTTTACCCATCTGCACCAGTCTACGGACGATCTCATTAAGAAGGTAAAGATGCAGCGTCTGCTCGGTCAGAAGACCGCAGCGTGCTTCCAGCGCTGTGTCGGCATGGACGCAGCAAATGCGGTTTATTCGACTACGTTCGAGACCGATGAAGCGTGCGGCACCAAGTACCACGAGAATTTTGTCAAGTTCTGGACCGATGTACAGAATAACGACTGGGGTGTTGACGGCGCCATGACCGACGTCAAGGGCGACCGCGGTCTGTCTCCGTCCAAGCAGGCGGATCCCGACCTGTTCCTGCACGTTGTCGAGCGCACCGCTGACGGCGTTTACGTTACCGGCGCGAAGGCGCACCAAACCGGCTATCTGAACAGCCACTACGTTCTCGTCATGCCGACCATTTCCATGCGTGAAGGCGACGAAGATTACGCGATTTCCTTCGCATGCCCGACCGATGCGGAAGGCATCACCCTGATTCTGGGCCGTCAGTCCTGCGACACTCGCAAGACCGAGGAATACAACGACATTGATGTCGGCAACAAGGTTTA